>JAVVFC010000306.1:0-2274 GCA_032250975.1 Longimicrobiales bacterium
GGCCGGCCACGGCCCGCCCCGACGCGTGCTCAGAAGACCGGCCGCAGCACGGCGTCCCACGTCACCACCAGTACGCCGGGCTGATAGCGTCCGCGGAGCGACTGGCAGGCCACCGCCGCCGGCTGGTGTCCGGGCGCGCGGTCGGGGTACCAGAGCCGGCAGTACCCGCGGGCGGGACGGTGGCCGTGCGGGATCCGCACACCCTGCAGCGCCACGTAGCGGGCCGCGTCCCGCAACACATATCCGTAGCGGCCGCCCCGCCGTCCGCGCCGGGCGCGCGCGTCCCGGTGGTCGCGGTACTCGCGATACTCGCGATGGTCGCGGTAATCCCGGTAATCCCGGTAATCCCGGTACTCGCGATGGTCGCGGTAATCCCGGTAGTCTCTGTAATCCCGGTAGTCCCGGTAGTCGCGGTAGTCGCGATGGTCGCGGTCGTCGCGATGGTCGCGGTCGCCGCGATGGTCACGGTCGTCATCGCTCCACTCCCACACGACCCGCACGTGCACCTGAGCGTGGGCCTCGGCCCCGCCCGCCCCCAGGAGCGCCGCAGCCGCCATCACGACCCACACCCCTCGCATCCGTCCGTTCCACATGGTCCACCTCCCTGGTTGGGGTGAGTTGCTGCCCCCGAACCATGTGCAACGGGTGTGCCACGCACCTATATCATGGTCCGACCTGCGCTTATGCGAATCCCGCCGCCGCGGCGGCGTCCCCTCCACCGGGACGATACGGCCGACGATATGTCCCCGGCAGAGGACATGATCAGGGGGCGTGCCGCCTCGCTTCCCGCAGGGCGTCGACCCGCGCCCTTACCTCCGGGTCGGCCATGAAGTCGTCGAGCAGGCGGGCCATCGGCCGCTGCCAGTTGGGTCGGTCCTCCGAGCGGGTGCCCGGCAGGTTCACCGGCGCCCGCTCCAGCCAGAACTCCTCCAGCCAGAGCAGGACCAGGGGCGAGGGGGAGCGGCCCAGCCAGGCCAGGAGCCGCTCGAGCAGCCCGGGCACGTCCCCGGGCGAGCCCCCCACTCGCTCGGCCAGACCGCGGACCGCCGCCGTGCGCGCCTCACGCTCGGCGGGGGCGGCGGCCTCGTCCAGCAGTCCGCAGCGCACGCGCTCGGCGATGTCGATGCCCTCCACCCACCCGGACAGGGTGGGCGTGTCGTGGGTGCCGATCAGCGCCACCTGCGCGCCGGTGGGCGCAGGGGCGTCCGGGGCGGTGGCCTCGAAGAGCGCCAGGTACATGCCGCGGATGGCGTGCCGGGGCAGCGCCTCCCGGATCTCGGAGGGCACGGTGCCCAGATCCTCGCCCACCACCTCGCACCGGTTCCGGTGCGACTCCAGCGTGAGGACGGCGAACAGCTCCTCGGCCGGATACGAGACGTAGGTGCCCTCCTGGAGACCGAGGCCGTGTGGGATCCAGTAGAGCCGCGACCAGGCCATGACGTGGTCCACCCGCAGCACCCCCGCGAGCGAGGCCTGGTGCGCGATGCAGGCGGCCAGGTAGCGGTGCCCCTCGCGCCGTGAGGCGGACGGGTGCAGGGGCGGAAAGCCCCAGTCCTGGCCGCTGGGAAACCCCGGGTCGGGGGGTGCGCCCACACCCATCCCGTGGGCGAAGAGGGCGGGGCGCGACCAGGTGTCGTACCCGTCCGGGTGCACGCCCACCGCCAGGTCGAGACCGAGCCGCACGGGCCCGCCCCCCAGGCGGGCGCCGAACTCGTCCAGCTGCCGACGGGCCTCGACCTGGGCGACCAGGTGGAAGCGCTCCTCCTCGGCGTCCACGTCGGCGTCCCGGAGCCGCCCCTCGCGCGCCGGCTGAGGCCACGCGCGCCAGTTCCGCCCGAGGCGCGCCGAAGCGCCCCGGAAGCGCGCGTAGCGCCGCAGCTCGGGATCGGCGAGCGCCTCGCCGGGCGGGGCCCGCCCAGCCAGCGCGGCGCGCACCTCGGCGTCGGCCCGGCGCACATCGAGCGCCGGGACCTCCCCGAGCGGGCGGTGCGCCTCGCCCAGGTCGAGCATCAGCTCGGACCAGAAGAGCCGGCTCACGCACGCATAGGGGCTGGGCTCGGGCGACGCCCCCGTATTGAACGTGGGGAGAAGGGGGAGCAGCGCGACGAGGTCTCCGCCCCGCTCCCCGACCCAGCGGCAGAGGCGCTCCAGGTCGCGCAGATCGCCCACCGCGCGGCTCCGGCGGGAGCGGAGCGCGGCCAGTTGCGCGGCCACGCCCCAGCTTCGGAGGGTCGGGCCGCCCTCCGTCACCCCCTCCCCGGGCCCCGTCTCCCC
>JAVVFC010000307.1:0-2254 GCA_032250975.1 Longimicrobiales bacterium
GGCCTCGCTCTTTCGATGTTGCGATTAATGGCATTGAATGCAGAGCATCGACCTATCTGCAACGAACAAACCAGGTTCATTTGATTCGTGTGGCGCATGGCAGGACCGACAGGCGAGGTGGGTATCGTCCTCGAGCAGATCCTCCTCCAGATCCTCTTCATCCTCCTCGTCGTCCGCCGGGCGGTCGGGCCCGAATCCCAGCCAGCGGAAGATCGAGGACCGGCTGCTCAGGGAGAAGCCCAGGTTCATCTGGGTGAGCTTGGGCTTGAACTCCCGGTCGGGGCGCGCCCCCGGCGCGGCATCCTCCGCGAAGGTATCCTGGAAGAGGTCGTGAGTCATGCTGACGGTCAGGCCGCGCAGCAGGTCCGAGGTGAGCTGGTTGGTGAGCTGGACCGTCTGAAAGCCCAGCAGGAAGGAGTTGGCCGAATCCGCCTCGACAAAGTCGTAGCGCACGGCGCTGGTGCGGATGCCCAGCAGGTTCACGATCTCGGATCGCGGCACGCGGCGCGGCTCGGTGGAGAGGCCGGATTCGACGGGCGATGCGGCGTCGGCGGTGGAATCGGGGGACTGTGCGTCGTCCTCGCTGCCCCGGCGCGCCTCGAAGGTCTGGTTGAGAGTGAGTGTGAGGACGTTGCGGGGCTGAAGCGTGCGGGCCCCGAAGACCACCGCCTGGCGCTCGTTGGGCGTCACCTCCGGGGACCACTCCCAGGTGAAGGAGGGCGAGAGCTTGTGCCGGATGCGCTCGAAGCCGGCGAAGCCGGGGAAGAAGCCGTAGACGTCGCTCTTGAGGGTGGCCCCCACCGCGGTCCGGACCGGGCCCGCGACGAAGCTCGAGGAGGCCTCCGGGATCCGGTCGCTGCGCCGGTAGGCACCCGAGAAGGTGACGCGGGGCGTGAGGGTGGTGGACCCGACCAGGCGCTGCTGGTAGTTCATGGAGGCGTTCCAGGTCAGATCCTCCTCCGCCACGTCGAACGGATCGCCGAAGAGCGGATCGCCGGTCTGGAAGGCCAGCGCCCGGGCGGCCTCCGGGGTGCTGAGCGCCAGGATTCCGCCCTCGGCCGCCATCTGCGCCAGCGACAGCGTCGGAAGCGTGTCGCGCACCCCCTTGGTGGTGCCCTTCCGGTACGAGCTGCTTCCGTTGAGGCTGAGGCTCCCGAGCGAGAGCCCGGTGCTGAGACTGGCCGAGACGTTCGAGCGGTCCTCCTGACCGGGGACGAACACCGGCCCCTGCGCCAGGTCCGTGGTGGAGGCCGAGAATCGGGCGCTTCCGCTCCACGTCATGTTGTTGAAGAAGCCGGCCCGGTTCCGGGGCGCGGGGAAGAGCGTGATGGTCTTGAGGGAGAGGGACGCGGAGGGGAAGGTGGTCTCCACGCGGTCGTCGCTCAGGAACTGACGGCGGTTTCCGTTCACAGAGAGGTTGCCCCAGTCGAAGCGGTGGCTCATGCCGCCCTCGGAGTCGATCGACTGGGTGACCTCCTGCGGGTTGAAGGAGTTGCCCACCACGAACTCCGAACTGGAGGCGTAACGCGCCGAGGCCCGGAAGGAGGTGCGTTCGGTGAAGTCCCAGGCGGCGTCGGTGTCGAGCGTCAATTCGGTCCCGCCCTGGGCACGCCAGAACCGGCGGAAGTTCAGTCCGCCCTGCAGGAACTGGCGCAGCCAGCGGTAGCGGTAGCTGCCGGTTATGGCGGTGTAGTTCTCGTCGAACCAGTCCAGGGCCATGGTGGCGTCCATGTAGTCGTTCATGGCCCAGTAGAAGCCCACGTTGCTGACCCGGCGCCGATATCCGCCGCTGGTGCGGACGATGTCGTTCACGCTGAAGCGGGGGGTGAGCAGCCCGGAAGCGCGCCCCTGGCTCAGGCTCTGGGCGATGAAAGGCAGCCACGCAACGGGGACGTCGGCGAAGTAGAGGCGCACGGGCTTGGCCACCAGGATGCTTCCCCGCACGATCTTGAGCTCGTCGGTCTCGAAGTGGTAGTGGGGCTCCTCGAGTTCACAGCTGGTGAAGAGCGCGTGGTGGCCGTACTGGAGGTCGGTGCGGATCAGGGGGAGGTCGGAGGTGACGTACCAGTCGGCGCCCTCGGAGTACTTGGTGCGTGCCCGGGCGGCCTGGCATTCGGCGTCGTCCAGGTCGCACGCCAGGTAGCGGCTCCGCACCTCGTCCCCACCCGCCGGGACCGAGGTGATGTTCCCCCAGGTCGCCATGCGCCCGGAGCGCTGGTCGTAGCGGATGACCGAGTCGGTGCGGATCTCCGTC
>JAVVFC010000308.1:0-2235 GCA_032250975.1 Longimicrobiales bacterium
CGATCACACGCCTCACGAGACCGGCCTCCCGCGCCCGAACTCGAACTCCCTGGGCGGTTCGGCCCCCATGAGGTGCTTGACGAAGTAGTCCCAGCGGCGGCGCATCATGTAGGGCTCCATGGCGAAGCCGTGGCGGCGGTTGGTCATCATGATCAGGTCGAAGTCCTTGTTGGCGGCGATGAGCGCGTCCACCATCAGGAGGGTGTTGGAGGGCGGGACGTTGTCGTCCATGGTGCCGTGCGCCAGCAGGAGTTTGCCCTTCAGGTTCCCGGCCAGCAGTTGATTGGCCTGGTTGTCGTAGCTGGTGGAGCCGTCCGCGTCCGTCTCCAGCAGCCCCTGCCACTTCTCGCCCCAGTCGTCCTCGTAATTGCGGTTGTCGTGGTTGCCGGCCTGCGAGACGGCCACCTTGTAGAAGTCCGGGTAGCGCAGGATCCCGGCGGTGGAGGCGAAACCGCCGCCCGAGTGCCCCCAGATCCCGACCCGGTCCAGGTCCATCCACGGATGGCGCTCGCCCAGCTGGCGGAGGGCGGCCACCTGGTCGGGCAGGCCGTTGTCCCCCATGTCGCCGTAGTACGCGGAGTGGAAGGAGTGCGAGCGCTTGGGCGTGCCCATGGCGTCCACCTCGACCACCACGAAGCCCAGCTCGGCCAGCGCCTGGTGGTCCCGCCGCGCGGGCGAGAAGCTCCGGCTCCCGACGCTCCCGGTCTGCGGCCCCGGATAGAGGTAGTTGATGACCGGGTACTTCTTCGTGGGGTCGAAGTCCTTCGGTCGGTACATGAGGCCGTGCAGCTCGGTGACCCCGTCCCGGGCCAGGGTGGTGAAGGGGATCGGGGGCTCCCACCCGCTCGCCACCAGCCGCGAGATGTCGGCCTCCTCCACCTCCACGACCGCCCGCCCCTCCATGTCGCGCACCACGGCCCTGGGCGGCGTCACCGGCGTGGACCACTGGTCCACCAACCACGTCCCCCCGGGCGAGATGCTGATCTCGTGGTTCGCGGAATCGGGCGTGAGGAGGGTTATGCGCCCGTCGTCCATCCCCACCCGGTAGAGGTACTCGAAGTACGGATCGCCCGGCTCCCGCCCGCTCCCCACGAAGTAGATGGCCCGGCCCGCCTCGTCCACGTGCCGCACCTGCAGCACGTTCCACGCCCCCTCGGTGATCGCCCGCTTGAGCGCGCCCGTGGCCAGGTCGTAGAGGTAGAGGTGCCCCCAGTCGGAGCGCCGCGAATACCACACCACCTCCCCCCGATCCTCCATCACGAACCAGTTCACCTGGTCGTAGCCCGACTCGAAGAACGTCTCTTCCCTTTCGAACAAGACGTCCCGCACCGCGCCACTGGCCGCATCGGCCACCCGAAGCGTCGCCTCCTTGTGATCTCGGGACGAGGACACGAAGTAGAGCTCGCTTCCGTCGGCCGCCCACTCCACATCGCTGAACACCCCGTTGCACCAGATGTGGTCGCAGACGGTGGAGCGGTGCATGTCGGGCGGCATGCGGAGCGGAATCCGGCGGCCGGTGTCGACCTCGATGATGGTCCGCTCGATGCGGAAGGGGAGCGAATCCTCGGGGAGCGGATAGTTGAACTGCATCAGCTCGGGCGCCCCCACCTTGGTGCCGACCAGGTACATCTGGCTCACCCCGCGCCCGTCGTGGCGGAAGGTGGCGATCTTCCTGGAGTCGGGCGACCAGAGCAGCACCGGAATGTCCGAGCGGATCCACCCCGCGTCGTTGGTGGCCCAGCCGTAGTTCTGCACCCCGTCGGTGGTGAGCGCGCGCTCCTCGCCGGTGGCCAGATCGCGCACCCACAGGTCGTGGTCGCGCGTGAAGGCCGCCAGCCGGCCGTCGGGCGAGACCACCGTGTTGCGCCCGGCCGCCTCGTCGGGGGCGCACACCCACCGGTCCAGGTCGCAGCGCCAGGGCTGGCCCCGCAGCGTGCCCCGGAGCCCCTCGCGCGTCATGGTGACCGCGCTGAAGGGGATGCGCTCAGGATCGACCGCCTCGCCGAGCGCCGTGGCGAGCGCCTCCGCCAGCCGTCCGTGGTCGAAGGCCCGCCGCCGCGAGCGGCGCCGGGGCTCCACCGCCATGAACGTCCACCCTCCCTCGCGGGAGGCGCTGCGGTAGGTGAAGAGCTGGTCGTCGGCCCAGGCCGGGTTCACGTCCAGCCCGGTGACGAGCGCGCGGGCGTGCTGCGCCAGCCGCTGCTCCGCGCGGGCGTAGTCCTCCGACGTGAGCGC
>JAVVFC010000309.1:0-2222 GCA_032250975.1 Longimicrobiales bacterium
CTCATCACTGCGTCGGGCGCCGAGCTGCACTACGGGCGCTCCCTGACCCGGGATCGCTCCTGGGACCGGCACATCCGCTACCGGTGGGAGCCGGACGGGGTGGTGCGGGCCCTCGAGGGCATGCCGGGACTTACCCGCGTGCGCGAGGACGGGGGCCCCGGAACCCGGATTCGCTTCCGGGTGAACCCGGGCTCGGCGCCGGACCTGGCCGCCATCCAACGGCATCTGCGCCAGGCGGGGCTCAGGGTGACGTGCCTGCTCGACCGCGGTGCCGTGCTCGACGTGCTGCCGGTGCGCGCGTCGCCCGGGCTGGCCATCCGCTTCTTCTGCTTCAAGTGGAACCTTCCCCCGGAGCGCCTGCTGGTGGCGGGAGACTCCGGGAACGACCAGGACATGCTACTGGGGGAGACGCTCGGGGTGGTGGTGGGCAACCACGCGCCCGAGCTGGAGGCGCTGCGGGGACGCGAGCGCGTCTACTTCGCGGAGGCTCCGCACGCGCGGGGTGTGCTGGAGGGCGCGCGCCATTACGACTTCTTCGGGTCGCTGCGCGGGCCGCCACCGGGGGAGGGAGGAGCTGGTGTGTCCCTTCAGGACGGGGAGAACGGCGACGAGGACGGAGACGACCCAAAGGACGAGGACGACGGACGTTGATCAACGAGCTGATCGAAGTGCTGCGCACCCGACGCGAGGCCATGCACTGCCTGCTGCGCGGGCTCCTGGACCGGGGCGGTACGCTGCTGGGGTGGTCGGAGGTCTGCCGGGAGGTGGAGTCCTTCTTGACCACGCCCGAGGGGGAGGCGCTGGCCGAGGGGCGGGTGCGGGAGGCTTTCCGGCACGTTCAGGAGGCGGTGCTCGACCCCCCTACCCTGCTGCTGGCGGTGCGGGAGCGGGTGGCGCGCTGGCGCTACCTGCTGATCGACGCGGACGAGATGGAGGCGCGCGAGGTGGACGTCTCGGAGTTCCTGCGCACCAAGGAGCGCATGGTGCTGGGCGGGACGAGCTCCGGACATTATGCGCTGGAGGTGGACCTGAGCCCCTTCGAGCGCGGCTTCCCCAAGCTGCAGCGCGCCGCCTCCATCGGGCGCGGCGTGGAGTTCCTCAACCGCCACCTTTCGGGCCGGATCCTGACCTCGGAGGCGGGTCTGCAGCGGGTGATGGACTTCCTGCGCGTGCACGAGGTGCACGGCCGCCCCCTGCTGCTGAACGGATCGCTGAAGACCGTGGAGGAGCTGCGCGAGGCGCTGCGAGCCGGAATCGCGCTGCTGGGTCGGCAGGATCCGGAGTCGGAGGGGTGGACCCGGGAACTGCGGGAGTTGGGCTTCGAGCCCGGATGGGGGCGCAGCGCGGGCCGCTGCCGCGAGACCATGGAGCTGCTGCAGGACATCCTGGAGGCGCCCACGGGCCGCGGGCTGGAGGCGTTCCTGGCCCGCGTCCCCATGATCTTCTCGATCGCCATCCTCTCTCCGCACGGCTACTTCGCGCAGAGCAACGTGCTCGGCAAACCCGACACCGGCGGACAGGTGGTCTACATCCTGGACCAGGTGCGGGCGCTGGAGCGCGAGATGCGGCGCTCCATCCAGGAGGCGGGGCTGGACGTGGAGCCCCAGATCGTCATCGTCACGCGCCTGATTCCCGAATCCGAGGGCACGACATGCCACCAGCGGGTGGAGCCGGTGATGGGCACCGAACGGGCGCGCATCCTGCGCGTCCCCTTCCGGGACCGCTCGGGCGAGGTGGTCCAGCACTGGATCTCCCGCTTCCGCGTCTGGCCCTACCTGGAGCGCTTCGCGGTGGACGCCGAGCGGGAGCTGCTGGCCGACCTGGGGGGGCGGCCCGACTTCCTGATCGGCAACTACTCGGACGGAAACCTGGTGGCCTCGATCATGGCCCACCGCCTGGGCGTGACCCAGTGCAACATCGCCCACGCCCTGGAGAAGACCAAGTACCGCGACTCGGACCTGCACTGGCGGGACCATGAGGAGGAGCACCACTTCTCGTGCCAGTTCACGGCCGACGTGATCGCCATGAACACGGCAGACTTCATCATCACCAGCACCTACCAGGAGATCGCGGGCACCCCGGAGTCGGTGGGGCAGTACGAGAGCTATCGCTCCTTTACGCTGCCCGGGCTGTACCGGGTGGTTGCGGGCATCGACTGCTTCGATCCCAAGTTCAACATCGTCTCGCCGGGCGCGGACCCGCGCGTCTTCTTTCCCTACGCG
>JAVVFC010000030.1:0-22651 GCA_032250975.1 Longimicrobiales bacterium
GGAGCTCGATGGTGGAGATCGGGCCGGAGCCGCTGCCTCCGGAGGCGGGCGAGGTGCCGGAGAGGGACGAGGTGCCAGGCGCGGACGGGGCATCTGTAGGCCCCGAACCCGACGCGCCCGACCCCGCCGCGGCCCCCCCCGCCCCCCTTCGCTTCGGGGTGCGGGTGGGGGTGTTCCGGGAGTCGGAGAATGCCGGCGTGCGGGTGGGGGAGCTGCGGGAGGTGGGGTACGATCCGCTGGTGGTGCTGCGGCGGAACACCCGCGGGGATTCGCTCTTCTATGTGTATGCCGGGGGATATGCGAACCGTGATGACGCCGAGACGGCCGCCGCCGCGCTGCGCGCCGGCGGGGGCGAGGTGCTGGTGGTCGAGCTGGACCTGGGCGCGATGACCGAACCGGGCGGAGGATGACGGAGGCGGCCGCGCCCGCACCGGCGCCCGCGCCGGCACCCGCACCGGCGGGCCTGGCGCTCGACTCCCGGGCGGGGCGCCGGGCGTTGCTGGCGGCGATCCTGGGCTCCGCCATGCCCTTCCTGGACGGAACGGCGGTCAACGTGGCGCTCCCGGCCATGGCCCGCGAGATGGGCACCACCTTCGCGGGCTTTCAGTGGATCCTGAACGCCTACCTGATCGCGCTCGCGGCGCTCGTGCTGCCGGGCGGTGCGCTCTCGGACCGGTGGGGGCGGCGGACGGCGTTCCAGCGGGGGGCGGTGGCCTTTGCGCTCGCCTCGGTGCTGTGCGGGATCGCCCCCGATTCGGGGACCCTGATCCTGGCGCGCGCCCTGCAGGGGGTGGCGGCGGCCCTCCTCATTCCGGCCTCGCTCTCGGTGGTGCAGACCTCGTACCGCTTCGAGGACCGGGGACGGGCGCTCGGGCTCTGGTCGGGGATCACCGGGCTCTCCACCCTGGCGGGCCCGCTCCTGGGCGGGTGGATGGTGGACGCCATCTCGTGGCGGGCCATCTTCTGGCTCAACCTGCCCCTGGGGGCCTGGGCGGTGTGGGCGGCCCGGCGCGCGGTGGCCCGTACGGCCCGCGACCGACGGCCGATGGACACGGCCGGAGCGGTGCTGGCGGCGTTCATGCTGGGCGGCTTCGTCTTCGCCATGACCCAGGGCCCGGAGTGGGGGTGGGGCCACCGGGGGGTGGTCGCGGCGGGGGTAATGGCGGTGCTGGCGGGGACCGGCTTCGTGGACGTGGAGCGGAGCCAGGCCCGCCCCATGCTCCCCTTCCGCTTCTTCCGCAACCGCACCTTCCTGGGCGCGAATCTGGTGACGGTGGGCGTCTACTTCGCGCTCTCCGGAAACTTCTTTCTGCTCACCATCCAGATGCAGCGCGTGCTGGGGTACTCGGCCTTCGGAACGGGGCTGGCGCTGTCCCCCATCACCCTGATCATGCTCCTGGTCTCCCCCCGGGCCGGGAAATGGGGTGGAATCCATGGTCCCCGGATGATCCTTACCGTCGGGGCCGTGGTGGCGGCCGTGGGATCCCTCCTCCTCTCCCGGGTGGGGGAGGGAGCCCCGTACCTGACCCACCTCCTCCCGGGCGTCTGCTTCTTCGGCACCGGCCTCTCCCTCATCGTCGCTCCCCTCACCAGCGCCGCCCTCTCCTCGGTGGAGGACGCCTACTCCGGGGTGGCGGCCGGCGTGAACAACGCCATCGCCCGTTCCGCCCAGCTTCTGGCCGTCCCCCTTCTTCCCCTTCTGGCGGGAATCTCGGGGATGGAGAACGTCGGGGGCCATGCCTTCTCCGTCGGCTTCCAGTCGGCGCAGCGGTGGAACGCCGTCATCCTGCTGGCCACGGCCGTGCTGGCGGTGCTGGTGCTTCGGCCGGGCGCCGCCCACCAGGACTGACGGTGGCGGGGGGAGGCGGCCCGTGCCGCCTCCCCCCGTGTCCTACCACCGCCGGAAGAGGACTCCCTTGGTCCGGCCGTTGGCGGCGCTGAAGGCGGTGATGCTCCCGTCCTCTCCACGCTGGAAGGCCACGTTGGCGTAGGGGAAGGGGCCCGCGAAAGCATCGCCCTCGGCATGGGTGAGCTCCACCCGGTCACCGGTGGGGAGCTCCACGGACAGACTCCCCTCCTCCGTTGCGGATACCTCCACCCCCAGCTCCAGTTCGTCGGAGAAGAACCGGCCGGTGAAGGCCTCCAGCGCCTCGCGCGTCAGAGGCTCTGCTTCGATCCGGCGCAGCGCGATGGATTGTCCCTGCACCAACGTCGCGGTGTCCACCGTTCCGTCGGCCTCGAAGTGCCAGACCAATGTGGCCTCCACCCCTTCCGGCGACGCGGTGGAGTCGGAGGTGACCACCAGGGGAAGTCGTCCCTGCCCCGTGGGCTCGGCATACAGCTCCCCATCCTCCAGCGACACCTCGATGCGGAGTCCGATGGCGTCCGCCATCCACGACCCCGTCACGGCCTCCATCCGCTCACCGGACATGCCGGCTCCCTGTGCCGGGTCTTCCGCAGCCTGTGCCGCTGCCGTCGTCTCGGGCTCCAGATCATCCCCGAAGAACGCGCGGATCACACGGGAGCCGACCCCCAGGGAGAAGGCGGCATTGTTGCTGGAGATCCAGACGCCCGCCTCCAGCTCCGGGAGGTAGCCGAAGTAGGTGCGGTGGGCGATGTCGCCGCCGGTGTGGGTGTACAGGGTGCGCCCCCCGATCTTCGTGACCGACATCCCCAGCCCGTACCCCGTCGTGTCGCCACCGGCAAGGACGGCGGGCGTGGTCATGGCGGCGTAGGCCGCGGCTCCGCCCACGGTGCCGTCCTTCCAGTTGGCCATCCATCGGGCCATGTCCGCGGCGGTGGTGTAGATCCCGCCCGCCCCGGCGGAGCCCCCCAGGTCCCGAACCTGCCGGTAGCCGCCTTCGTCCCCGGGGACGTATCCCTGGGCGCTCCCGGGGATGATCTCGCCCTGGACGTACTTCACCCGGGTGTGGTCCATCCCCAGGGGCTCGAAGACCCGCTCCCGCATGAAGTCCGGGAACGTCTGACCCGAGACCCGCTCGATGACGGTGGCCAGAAGGATGTAGCCCGTGTTGTTGTAGTTGAACTCGGTGTTGGGCGCCGCCTGGAGCTCCGCCTGCCGCTGTACGACGCGGATGGCCTCGTCCCGCCGGATCATGTCCTCGGGCTGGCGCCCGGTCATGGGGAGCAGGTTGTAGATCTCCCGGTAGCCGCCGGTGTGGTTCAGGAGGTGCTTCAGCGTGATGGGCGTGCCGAAGTCCTTCAGCTCCGGGATGTGCTCCCGGACGTCGTCGTCCAGGGAGAGCTTCCCGTCCTGGGCCAGGAGGAGGATTCCCATGGCCGTGAAGTGCTTGGTCACCGAACCGATGTTGGAGGCCGTCTCGGCGGTGAATGGGATCCCGTGGGAGAGGTTGGCCATGCCGTACCCCCTGGAAAAGACCAGCTTTCCCTCCCTGATCACCCCCACCACCACCCCCGGGACGCCGGGTCCGTCGTACGCCGCCATCATCTGATCCACCCTCCCCGACGGTTCCGCGGCCACCGGCTCCACCCGCAGGAGCTCCACCGAGTAGTCGCCGGCCTCGTCCTCGAACGGGGTCACACGAAGGGTGTAGGTTCCGGCGTCCTTGGTCTCGAACTGGAAGACGTCCGGGCCCCGGGGCGAGGCGTCGAAGGCCGCCACCCTGTCGCCCTGCGGATCCAGGACCGTCACCACCACGTCCGCCGATACCTGGTCGGCGCGCCCCAGGACGAACAGCCCCGCGTCGAGGGTGACCGCGTACTCGTGGGCTCCGTCGGACTCCAGGGTGGCGGAGAGGACCTGGCCGGAGCGGAGCGTACGTGCCTCCTGTGCTCGGGCGGGACCGGCCGGGAAGAGGATCAGGGCGGCCAGCCCTAGGGCGGCCGTTCGGAGACGCAGGGAAGTCGATGGCATGATGTGGGCCCGGGATGGGGAGTGGCGGTGGATGGAGTCTTGGCTCCCTACGGCGCCGCTGTGCAGGGGATTCACCCTTCCCCCTGGGCGCCTGCCGGGTCCGCGCTCTCAACCCTGCACCTGCACCCGAGTCCGG
Source organism: Longimicrobiales bacterium (assembly GCA_032250975.1). Lineage (GTDB taxonomy): Bacteria > Gemmatimonadota > Gemmatimonadetes > Longimicrobiales > Gaopeijiaceae > Gaopeijia. Next base: position 4,032 of record JAVVFC010000030.1, read on the forward strand.
TGTATCTTTCCCGGCTCCCCGGCTCGGCGCCCGAAACCCGGCGCGCGCCCATCCCCCACCGCAGCACCCGCCATGTCCGAGCAGAAGTTCATCTACCACATGTACCGGCTCTCCAAGATCGTCCCGCCCAAGCGGGAGATCCTGAAGAACATCAGCCTGTCGTTCTTTCCCGGGGCGAAGATCGGGGTGGTGGGACCGAACGGGTCGGGGAAGTCGTCCCTCCTGAAGATCATGGCGGGGATCGACCAGGACTTCCTGGGTGAGGCGTGGGCGATGAAGGGGACCCGCATCGGCTACCTCGCCCAGGAGCCGGAGCTGGACCCCTCCCTGGACGTGAAGGGGAACGTGGAGCTGGCGGTGAAGGAGACCCGGGACCTCCTGAAGCGGTTCGAGGAGGTGAGCATGAAGTTCGGGGAGGTCACCACCGACGAGGAGATGAACGCCCTCATCGAGGAGCAGGCGAAGCTCCAGGACCGCATCGACGCCGCCAACGCCTGGGACCTGGACCGGAAGCTGGAGATCGCCATGGACGCCCTGCGCCTCCCGCCGGGAGACGCGGAGGTGACGACGCTCTCCGGCGGGGAGAAGCGCCGGGTGGCCCTCTGCCGCGTCCTCCTGGAGGAGCCGGACATGCTCCTCCTGGACGAGCCCACCAATCACCTGGACGCCGAGTCGGTGCTCTGGCTGGAGCGCTACCTGGCCCAGTTCCCCGGGACCGTGGTGGCCATCACCCACGACCGCTACTTCCTGGACAACGTGGCCGAGTGGATCCTGGAACTGGACCGCGGCGAGGGGATCCCCTGGAAGGGGAACTACACCTCGTGGCTGGAGCAGAAGCAGGAGCGCATGCGGCTGGAGCAGAAGGAGAAGTCGGCCCGCGCCCGCACCCTGGAGCGCGAGCTGGAGTGGGTGCGCATGGCGCCCCGCGCGCGCCAGTCCAAGGGAAAGGCGCGGCTCAGTGCCTACGAGGAGTTGCTGGCGGCGGACGAGCGGGAGCAGGTGCGCACGGCCGAGATCCTCATCCCCAAGGGGCCGCGGCTCGGCGAGGTGGTGATCAGGGCGGACGGGCTCACGAAGGGGTACGGGGACCAGCTCCTCATCGACGACCTGAGCTTCGACGTCCCCCCCGGGGCGATCGTGGGCATCATCGGGGCCAACGGCGCCGGAAAGACCACGCTCTTCCGCATGATCACCGGGGAGGAGGCGCCCGACGGCGGCTCGCTCACCGTGGGGGAGACGGTCCAGCTGGCGTACGTGGACCAGAGCCGGGCCGCGCTCGACCCGGAGAGGAGCGTCTTCCAGGAGGTGACCGGCGGGGCCGACGTGCTCCACTTCGGCCGGGCGGAGGTGAACGGGCGCGCCTACCTGTCCTGGTTCAACTTCCGCGGGGCGGACCAGCAAAAGAAGGTGGGGGTCCTCTCGGGCGGGGAGCGCAACCGTCTGCACCTGGCCAAGCTGCTCAAGGAGGGCGGCAACGTGCTGCTGCTGGACGAGCCCACCAACGACCTGGACGTGGACACGCTGCGGGCGCTGGAGGACGCCATCCTGCAGTTCGCGGGGTGCGTACTGGTGATCTCGCACGACCGCTGGTTCCTGGACCGCGTGGCCACGCACATCCTGGCCTTCGAGGGCGACTCCCACGTGCACTGGTACCCGGGCAACTTCCAGGAGTACGAGGACGACAAGAAGCGCCGCCTGGGCGACGACGCCGACCAGCCCCACCGGATCCGGTACCGGAAGCTGGTGCGGTAGGGCGGGGTGGGGGGGGGCGCCGGAGGTCGGTTCGGGGACTGCGGGCGCCGGCACAACGCTCGGCATCGTTGACGCGTTTTCGCGTCGCCGACTATTCTGGGCGCCATTCCCCGGGAATGCGGCGATCGTGTGCCGGCATGGCCCCACCTCATCCGCTGAACCCAGCCATGTCGCTCAACCTGAATCAGGCCGATCTGGATGCGCTGGCCGAGGCCATCCGGACCCTGGTGTCGCCCCTGGACCACGCCACTGTGGAAGACTGGCGGCGGTCCATGCACGACGCCACCCGGATCCTGTTCCGGGCGGATCAGACCATGACCATCATGGCGGGCGGGGGCCCCCTGGTGGTGTCCGAGGATGTGGATGCGTCGGTGCTCCGGTCGCTCCGGACCTGGTTCGACCCCATCAGCCCCGAGGGACACCTGGTCATGGCGGACGGGGTGGTCAACGAATGGAACAACCGCCGGCGGGAGTCGGGACTGCACGTCTTCACCCGGGACGTCATCGACCGGGTGATCCAGAACCGGGTCCTGGAATCCCCCTACGTGAACGAGGCCCTCATCCCGAACGGGATCCACTTCTGGCAGGGCCTCTATGGAAAGGGTGTGGGCGGCAGTGAGGCCGTCCTCTGGGTCTCCTATGATCGTCCCGAGTCCAAGCGATTTGGAGAGGGGACGGTGGACGTGCTCTCCCTTCTGGTCCCCGCCTTTCACGCCGGGCTCGATGCCCTGGCGCGAATCCACACGGCCAGCTCCGTCCTGGACGACCTCGCCCACCCCATGCTCGTCTTCGATCGCACGGGCCGGGAGATCCACCGCAGCCCCATGCTGGCTTCGGTCCTGACCGACGAGGCCACGTCCCCCGTACTGGCCCGGGCCCGGAGCCTGGCCCGGGAGTTCGCGGCGGGTCTTCCCGCCGCCGGCCAGCCTGCCGGCCTCGTCGCTCCGTCGACGGCCCACCTCAGCGCCGGAGGCCGGGACTACACGCTGCGGGTCACCCTGCTCCCGGCCGGCCTCCTGGCCACCGACGCGACCGTCGCGGTGCTGGTGGTCCCCCGCGCCCCCCCGACCCTCCCGGACCGGGAAGTACTCCAGGCGGTGCACGGCCTCACGCCCAGGGAGGCGGAGGTGGCCCTCCACCTGGCCACGGGCGCCACCCGGGACCGCATCGCCCGCGATCTGGGCCTGAGCCCCCACACCGTCCGTGCCCACACAGAGAAGGTCTTCATGAAGCTCGGCGTCTCCACCCGGAGCGCCGTGGCGGCGGCCCTGGTGGGCGGTGTGGACCCCCGCCGTCCACGGGTCACCCCATAGGACAAATGTCCGATTTGTCCGCGCCTCCGCTCCCCTAAGCTTCGCCCAAGGCCGATGGACCGGATGGGCCGGTCCAGGCGGGAAGTGAGAAGACGGGGGTTTGCAACCATGAGTAGGATTGCGGGGAGCTGGATCGTGCTCGCGGCGTTGGTGGCCGCCTGCGACGACAACACCGGGCCCCAGGTGCCCATGTTGCTGGTTTCGGACACCGTTCTCGCCGCACGAGGCGACACGGTGCGGCTGTGGGCGCGGGCGGACGGAAACACCGCCACCGCGGGGTGGGAGAGCCTGAACCCGTCCATCGTGACGGTTACGGAGGACGGTCTCGCCACGGCCGTGGCGCCGGGGAACGCCCGGGTGCGGGCCTCCTTCCGGGGTGCCGAGGCTCTGGGGACGGTGAGCGTCCTGCCGCCGGTGGACATCCAGGTCTCGGAGTTGGCGCATGTCACCGATCCCGGGGGGACACCGGGCGTCCGCATGCGGATCCGCAACCTGGGGGGACGGGGCTTCTACGCCCTGGAGATCTGGAAGCTGGACCCGGGCGGCGCCAAGCGCCGGATCGTCTCGTACAACACGGAGTTCGAGGCGGAGCCCGGTCTCGACATCGAGCACGTCAACTACCTGTCCGGCGAGGCGCCGGACTGGGTCGTGATCTACTCCCGGGAGCCGCTGGAGAACCAGCCGGTTCGTACCGCGTGCGCGAGGGTGGACGGGGCGCCCGGGTGTCCCAACGACCTTCCGGACCCGCCCATGGTCCACTCCGTGGTGGTCACGCCGGGGGCTGCGGTGCTGGACGTGGGAGATTCCATCCTTTACCAGGCTCAGGCCTACGACGCGAACGGCGCGGAGATCTCCGGGGGCACCGTGACGTGGCACACGCCGAGTCCCGCCGTGGTGCGCCTCGACGAACGTGGGATGCTCACCGCCCTCTCGCCGGGATACGGGCAGGTGGAGGCCACCATCGACGGTGTCCAGGGGAGCGTCGGGCTGACCGTGACGGTGCCGGCGCCGACGGTGGACTCGGTCTGGGTGGGGCCGGACGCCCGGACCGTCGCGGTGGGGGACACGGTGCGCTACAGCGACGTCCACCGTGGACCGGCTGGAGGTCTACTCGGTGGGGATCCTCTTCGCCGGCGAGAGATTCGGCTTCCGCGCCCTGGCGCTGAATTCCCGGAGCGTGCCGGTTGAAGGGGTCGAGGTCACGTGGACATCCAGCAATCCGGGCGTGGTGGAGGCACAGGTGGATGGCACCATGGTCACCCATGCCACCGGCTGGGCCGTGGTGGAAGCGTCGGCGGGAGACGAGCGGGAGCGGATGACGGTGAGGGTCACCTCCGAGCCCGCCCACGGGCTCGTCCTGAGCGCCTTCCCCACCTTCGGCGATCCGCAGCTCCACGTGCTCACCCTCGGTGCCGCCAGCCAGATCCGGACCCTGCACCAGGGCGCCGGCCTCCAGGCCCCCGTGGCCTCGCCGGACGGCAGTCGCTACGCGTTCGTCATGGAGACGCTGGACGGTGGGCGGGATCTGTTGCTGGTCGACGCCGACGGAAGCGGACTCCTGCGCCTCACCACCAACCCGGGACCGGACGACCAACCCTCCTGGTCCCCGGACGGGGGCAGCATCGCTTTCCGGAGTGGCGTGAACGGGCGGTTGGACGTCTGGGTCATCGAGGTGGACGGGAGGCGGGACCCACCGTCGTTCCTTGCCGCGCCCGAGACCGCGTTTCACCTTCCCCATGACGGCCGACGTGCCGGTGGGGCGCGCCGGCCCACCTCGGGGAGGAGCCATGAATACGGGAATGCGCACCGGCAGGGCGGACGCACTTGCGGGACACACCTTCCTCCTGGCCGCGGTCCTGGTGACCGCGTGCTCGCCGGCGCCGCCGGCGGACGGGGAGGGTGAGGCGGAAGGGGACGCCAGGGCGGAGGTCCGTGCCCCGGCCGCGGTGGTGCCAGACCGGCGGGCCGCCACCCCCCTGGGCGCGGTACTCCCGGGTCTCTTCGACGTCATGTGGGGGCTGGAGTCCGACATGGCCACGGTGAGCCGGGGTCTGTGGATGGAGAACTTCGACACCATCCACGCGGGGGCGCGTGCCGTGGCGGACCACCCCACCCTGCCCCCGGACGAGGTGGAGCGGGTGGCGGGTGTGCTCGGAGACGAGATGGCGGCCTTCAAGGCCATGGACACCCACGTCCACGACCTCTCGGTGGACCTCGGGGACGCGGCGGCGGCGGGCGATCTGGCCAGGGTACTGCGGCTGGACGCCGAGATCCGGGCCGGGTGCGTCTCGTGCCACGTCACCTTCCGGGAGCGGCTGCGGCAGGCGATCCGCTGAGGAGGGCCGGGGTCGGCGCCCCCGCTCTTGACGGGCGCACAGCCGCGGGGTGGTCGGCCCGGTGTATGACTACTGTTCGTGACTTCTGTGAAGGCGGGTCGGGGTCTCCCGGAGGATCTCCCGCTTTATGTGGCCGGGGTCGGTCTCCCCCGGGCGGAGGAAGAACCGGAGGCAGAGTGCGAAGGCCAACACGACGACGGCCACGGCCGCCCCGACCAGGATCTGGTCCGGGATTCCGGACGAGGCGGCCGCACGACCATGGGGGGAGGCCGCGAAGTCCTGCACTGCGGCGCACAGCGCCCACGGGGTCATGACGATCCTCTCCGGCGCACCTCGGCCACCTGGTCGGCGGTGGCGGTGGGTGCCTGGTTTCCCCAGCTGGTGCGCTCGTGGTTCACTACCGCGGCGACCTCGGCATCGCTCAGTTGCTCAGCCCAGCCCGGCATGGCCGTGGGGTAGTCCACGCCCTGGATAGGCTCGCCCTGCAGGCCGAACAGGATGATCTCGATGTGCCGGGTGGGATCCGGGTCCAGGACCACCGGATCCCCCGCAAGGGGTGGGAAGACGCCCTCGACCCCGACGCCGTTGGTCTGGTGGCAACTGGCGCAACTGGTGCGGTACAGCGCGGCGCCGGTACCCGACCCCGCCGAGGGGGATTGGGCGGCTGCGCCATCCGGGCGTGCGGCAGTCGTCCAGTCGGAGAAGGTCGGAGAGCCGGCCATCTCCGGGGAAGGCGACCAGGTGCGGGCCGCATAGAACATGGCCCAGGCCACGACCCCCAGGAGCAGGACCCACGCCCATGTGGGAATGGGTGCCGGAGTCTCGGCCCGCGCCGGCTCCCAGTTCTCCTCGTGGGCGCCGCCGTAGGCGTTCACCAGGAGGTCGAGCTCCCCTTCGACCACGTCGCCGCGCTTCAGGCCGTCTACGGCGATCCCGGGCCCATTCCGGACCTCGAAGGGAATGGTGCGCACCCCCCGGTGCCCAGACCGATCGGTGGCCACGACGCGAAGCTCGTGCGGACCGTCCTCCAGCGCCGCGGTGTCCAGCTGGAACCGCGCCGGCGGATGGTAGACGCCGATGGGCTCATCGCCCCCGTCCAGGTAGACCTCCACCCGGCTGGGAGCCGCGTCCGTCGTCATCGGCCGACCCCTGCTCCCGGACGCGCCGCCTCTTCCCCACCGGTTTCTTCCCCACCGGTCAGAGGCGCCTGCCTCAGCGCCAGCAGGTAGGCCACCAGCGCCCGCGCACGGGGTCCGGCCACCACGACCCCTTCCGCCGGCGCGTGGGGTGCAGGCACCGGGACCACCACGTCGTTCGGGCCGGCCTCGGACCTGACCTCGTAGAGCCAGGGGAAGGACGGCATGATGGACGCGGCCACCACAGCCCGGGGCTGGTACAGGTGGATGTGCTGCCAGATGCCGCTGGGCTGCCGGTCGCCGATGGCGGCCAGGTCCGGTCCGGTGCGTTCCGTGCCCAGGACGCTGGGCGTCTGGCGCCAGAGGTCCGTGGGCCCCAGGCGGGCGTAGTCACCCGGGGCGGAGGCCCGCCCGTACCGGGAGGTGTCCTGGGCGATGGGCCGCACCTGCTGGGTGTGGCAGTACACGCATCCCTCGGACAGGTAGACCTGCAGCCCCAAGGCCTCCTCCGCGGTGAGGGGGCGCGTGCCGGGCAGGGGGTGGTTGTTGGCCTGCACCCAGAGAGCCGGCGCCACGGCGATGATCCCGCTCAGTGCCAGAAACACCCCGAGGATCGTCCCGTAGAGGAGTCGGTGGTTCTTGTGGAAGTCCAGCTTCATGTGGCCCCTCCCGCCGGGGCGTGAGCCGATACGCCGGGCACCCCCATCTCCGACCATCGTGCGCCGCCAGCGGCGCCGCCGGGGCGCATGGTCCAGAGGTTCCAGGCGAACGTCAGATGGGAGAGAAACATGAGCGTTCCACCCACTGCGCGGCCGAGCCAGTACGATTCCATGAGGCGCACCGAGTCCATGAAGTCCACGCCGGACATCCAGCTGAGCCCGCGGAGTGTGCCGCCGATGGACAGAGCCCCCACGTAGACCAGAAGCCCCACCAGGGCGAGCCAGAAGTGCATCCCCACCATCAATTGGGGCGGTTCACGGCCGGTGAGGCGGGGGAGGAGGCCGTAGATGCCGCCCCAGATGAGGAAGACGACGAATCCGTACATGGTGAGGTGGGCGTGGCCGACGGTGAAGTCCGTGAAGTGCCACGTCCGGTTCAGGCTCCGGAACGCTTCGAAGGTGCCCTGGGTGGAGCCCACGAAGTAGGTCACCACTCCCACGACGATGAACGGGAGGGAGTAGCTGCGGCTGATGGTGCGCCAGCTTCCGCTCATGGTCAGGAGAAAGTTCCCCGTGCCGGCCACCACCGGGACGAGCATGCCGACGCTGAAGACGATGGCCACCGTCTGGAGGATCCAGGGCGTCGGGCTGAACACGAAGTGGTGCGTGCCGATCATGGTGTAGAAGACCACCTGGGTCCAGAAGGCCAGCACGCCGAGGGAATAGGAGTAGATCGGCTTGTTCAGGAGCTTGGGGAGGAAGTAGTAGGTGAGGCCAAGGACCATGGGCGTGAACCACTGTCCCACGCCCTGGTGCATGTAGTAGCCCTGGATGACGGTGTCCCCCAGGCCGTGCTGGATCCATGGCAGGTAGGCGATGGTCACCAGGACCGACGTCATGATGAAGGCGGCCAGGATGTACCAGTTGGAGATGTAGATCTCCTCGGTGCCGCGCCGTGCGATGGTCCGGTAGAGGTTGTAGCCCAGCAGGACGAGGCCCCCGGCGAAGAGGCCCATGACGGGCCAGATGAACTCCCGGAACTCGCCCGCACCATTGGTCACACCCACCAGGAGCTGCGCCACGCCCGCCAGAACAGCGACGTTCATGAGGCCCAGGCTGATCCACGCCATGCGGAGGCTGTGGAGGCCGCGTTGGCTGGTGCGCGGAACCACCCACAGGGCCAGGCCGATCATCGAGAGGGACGTCCACCCCCAGAACACCACGTTGGTGTGGACCGGCCTGAGCCTGCCGAAGGAGAGCCAGGGAGCCACGCCCAGATCCGGCCGGGCGAACTTGAGGCCCAGGTACTCCCCCACCAGGGTTCCGAAGAGGAGCCAGGCCGTGGCGGTGACCAGGTAGGCGTAGATGAGCCAGGTCAGCCGCCGGTCCCCGTCGATGATCTCATCCACCCGGGCCTTGGCCACAGTGAGGGGCCGCCCGGCCGGGGAGTGGGGCTCCATGGCGTCCTGGTTGTGCATGGATGACGGAGAGGGGAAGAGGAGGGGGGGGGGACAAGCGGAGCGTATCGGAAGTCGAAATCATTGTCAAGAATATTTACCTAACAAACTTGACAATTAAGATGGCCCGTTCGATGGTTGTCTCACGCAAGCGCTCGGGTGTCAGGGCTACGACGCCGAACCCGGGCGATCCATCACGGGACGAACGGGACGACTCCATGGAACCGGCACGGGAAACCGGCTACCTGCACCGCCCGGTGGGCGAGCTGGTGGCGGAGGACTACACGAGAGCGGCGGTCTTCGCCGAGGCGGGCATCGACTTCTGCTGCGGGGGAGGGCGCACCGTGGCCCAGGCCTGCGAGGCGAAGGGGATTTCCCCGGACAGGGTGGTGGACGCCCTGGAAGCCCGGGACGCGTCGTCCGCCGAGGCATCCGGTCCGGATGTCCGCACCTGGAGCCTGGGACAGCTGGTGGACCACATCGAGACGGAGCACCACGGCTACCTCCGCCGCACGCTGCCGGTGCTGGGGACCTGGACGGACAAGATCGCCCGGGTCCACGGCGGCAGGCACCCGGAGCTCGTGGAGGTCCGCGCCCTCGTCGCGGAGCTGGCCTCCGAGCTGGACCGGCACATGGAGGACGAGGAGGAGAAGGTGTTCCCCCTGGTGACAGCCCTGGAGGCCCCGGCGGACGACGGCGCCGGGTGTCTGCCGGTGCCGGAGGCGCTGGTTGAGGCCCTGGAGGACGACCATGACCACGCCGGGTCCCTCATGCGGCGGATCCGGGACCTCACGGACGGCTTCTCCCCTCCTCCGGACGCCTGCGCCACCTACACGGCCTCCTTCGTCCTCCTGCGGGAGTTCGAGGCGGACCTGCACCGGCACGTGCACCTGGAGAACAACGTCCTCTTCCCCCGCGCCCGGAGCCTGAACGCCCGGCGGTCCGGCCCGCCCTCGGACAAGGAGGACGGCCATGCCTTCCATTGATCGCCCCCTGTCCGGGGACGTCATGGTCTTCGACCTGGCGGCGGAGCGGGGCACGGTGGAGGACTCCTCCACGGCCCACCGGGCCGGGCGAAGCGCCCGCACGCTGTGGGACCGGGGGAACTTCTCACCTCCGGGCCGGGTGTTCCGCACCAGGTGCGTTCCCCCGAGGGGGGCGCCTTTCTCCTGACCGTCGTGAACGAGCCGGCGTCGCCGGCCGCCTGACGCACCCCCCAGGAGCGCACACGCATGATCCCCACCAGGATCGGCGAGAGTCAGGGACAGATTCTCGAGCACCTGAAGCGGCACGGCGCAGGGACCATCCCCGAGATGGCCGGGGACCTGGGGCTCAGCGTGGAGACCGTCCGCACCCACCTCAAGTCCCTGGGCAGCGAGGGGTTGGTGGAGCGCCGGGGGCGGCGGCGAAGCGGCCCCGGGCGGCCGGAGATCGTCTACGGGCTCACCGACGCTGCGGAGGCCCTCTTTCCAAGCCAGGAGGGCCGTCTCCTCCAGGAGTTCGCCACCTTCCTCCACGGAGAGGGGCAGGACGACCTGGTCCGGGATTTCTTCGACCGGCAGGCCGAGCGCCGGTGGTCCGCGGTGCGGGAGCGCCTGGAGGGGTTGGAGGGCGCGGCGCGCATGGGCGAGGTGGCCCGGATCCTCACGGAGGAGGGCTTCATGGCGGAAGTGGACGCCGACCCCGAGGGTCGGGAACTCCTCCGGCTCTGCCACTGTCCCATGCGGAGCCTCGTGGACGCAACCACGGCACCGTGCCGGTCCGAGCTCCGTTCCGTCCGGGAGATGCTGGGCCGGCACCTGGTGCGCGTCAGCTACATTCCCACCGGCGGTACCTCGTGCTGCTACGCGCTGAAGGAGGCCGGCTGACCATGCCCGAAGCCTGGTTGCGGGGACCCATCCCTGGGATTCCGGAACCGCTCATGCCCGCTGCCCACTCCCTGCTGGACGCTGTGGAGGACATGGAGCGGTCGGTGCAGGGACTGACGCCGGAGGAGGTCTGGCTCACGCCGGGGGGCGCGCCCTCCATCGGATTCCACCTGAAGCACGTCCCGGGCAGCCTGGAGCGTCTCCTGGCCTACACCCGGGGGCAGGCGCTGACCCCCGGGCAGCTGGCGGCCATCCCCCTGGAAGGGGAGCCCGGGGATCCGCCTGCCGGACCCGACGAGCTCCTGGATGCCCTGCGGGACGCCCGGGACCGCACGCTGGACGCCTACCGGGCCACCGACCCGGCGTCCCTCCTGGAGCCCCGGGTGGTGGGCCGGTCAGGGCTCCCCAGCACGGTCCAGGGACTCCTCTTCCACGCCGCGGAGCATGCCCGGCGCCACGCGGGTCAAGTGGTGGCCACGGCCCGGATCGTCCAGGGGCTGGGGCCCTGGAGCGACGGCGTGCCCGGGGGCGGCGCCCGTGGAGGGACGGACCCGACGCGGTGATCAGGCGCGAGCGCGTCTGCGATCCGCGGGAGGAGCGGAAAGGGTTCCGCGTCCTGGCGGGCCTGCTGCGGCAGAAGGCCACGGACGGCGTCCTCACCCTGATGACACCCGGTACCGGCCCGCGCGGGCCGCGGCGGCGTACTGGACCCTCCTGGCGTCAACCGCCGGACGCTTTCTGGCGGAGGTGGCCCGCTCCCGGGTGGATGCGCCGTGGCTGGGCTGGGTGGTGGTGCCGGGCGGGCTGGGCCAGATCGCCGGCCTGGGCGTCTACTTCTGGACCATGTGGCCCCGGATCCGGCCGGTGGGAAGCCACCTTCGGGAGGCGAAGGGCGAGCGCTTCTGACCCGCTCCGGGCCCCCCTCTTCAGGGAGCCGGATCTATCGTCCTGCTCCGGTCCGCCGAATCCCGCGCACCGATGGAGATCCCATTCCCGGTCCACCGCCTCCAGGTGGGGAGCGTCGGCGCAGTCCAGGAGGATCGGGGTGACGGTGCCCCTGCCGGGGGAACGGGGTCTGGCCGAGCCCCGGGTCCGTCGATAGCCTCACGGGCGCGTGCCGTCGCCCGGGACTGCGTCCCGGCTGACGACTGTTCATCCGACCGGGAGGGGAGCCGGCGTGAGCGAGTTCTTCGTGGGATCCGAGGTGGGCCGACTGCGGAAGGTGCTGGTGCACCGGCCCGACGTGGAGCTCCGGCGGCTGACGCCGGAAAATCATGCCGAACTCCTCTTCGACGACGTCCTCTGGGTGCGCAAGGCCCGCCAGGAGCACGACGCTTTCGTGGACCTCATGGAGGACCGGGGCGTGGAGGTCTTCTACCTGCAGCAGCTGCTGGCCGAGGCCCTGAGGTCGCCGGAGGCCCACCGGCGCGCCGTGGAGCTGGCCTTCACGCCCCGGGTGGTGGGCCCGGGCGCCGTGGAGGAACTCCGGAACGCCGCCCTGGAGGCCGCGCCGGAGACGCTGGCCCGCTACCTCATCGGCGGCGTCACCCGGGAGGACCTGCAGAACGCCGGTCTGGACGTGGCGCGCATGGCCCGGCACTCCCTTCTGGCGGCGTCCAGCTGGTCCGAGGAGGCGTTCATCCTGCCCCCGCTGCCCAACAGCGTCTTCACCCGCGACTCGTCGTCCTGGATCTACGGCGGGGTGACGCTGAACCGGATGGCCTCCGAGGCCCGGCACCTGGAGACGGTGAACGTGGCCCTCATCTACCGCTATCACCCCATGTTCCGGGGCGCGGACGTTCCCGTCCTCTTCCCCGAGCGGGACATCCTCACGGAGCCCAACGTGGAGGACTTCGGCCAGGCCACCCTGGAGGGTGGAGACGTACTCCCCATCGGCAACGGCACCGTCCTCATCGGGTGGAGCGAGCGGACCTCGGGGCGGCTCATCGAGCTCCTGGCCCGGTCCCTCTTCGAAAAGGGGTCGGCCGAGCGGGTCATCGCCTGCCGCATGACGCCGGACCGGAGGCACATGCATCTGGACACGGTCTGCACCTTCCTCGACCGGGACGCCGTCACCGTCTACCCGAAGGTGGTGGACGCCATCCACGCCTGGTCCCTGCGTCCCGGAAGCCGGGAGGGGACGCTGGAGATCACCGAGGAGAAGAGCTTCCGGGACGCCGTGGCCGACGCCCTGGGGACGAAGCTCCGGACCATACCCACGGGGGGGGACCACTACCAGGCGGCGCGGGAGCAGTGGGACGACGCCAACAACGTCCTGGCCCTGGAGCCCGGGGTGGTCATCTCGTACAGCAAGAACGAGTACACCAACAACCTGATCCGGAAGGCGGGGATCGAGGTCCTGGAGATCGACGGCTCCGAGCTGGGCCGGGGCCGGGGCGGGGGGCACTGCATGAGCTGTCCGCTGCTCCGGGACCCCGTGGGGTAGAAGGGGGGCCGCCCCCATTGCCCCCTTGCGCCCCTTCATAGATCCTGAGGGCGCGCCGACCCTCTCCCCCGAGCTCCGTAGCCGTACGACCCGTGGACATTCTGCAAGCGCTGGGCAACCTGGGCGAGTTCGTGGGCGCCCTGGGTGTGGTGGTATCGCTGCTCTATCTGGGGCGGCAGCTCCACCAGAACACGCGGTCGGTGCGGGCCTCGTCGTTCAACTCGATGATCCAGAACAGCATCCGACTGCTGGAGCACACCTTCCGGGACGGGGACTTCGCAACGCTGGTGGTGCGGGCCGAGGCGGATCCGGCGTCGTTGAGCGCGGAGGAGTGCGTGCGCTGGGACGCCTACATGACGGCGGTCTTCCGGCACTTCGGCAATCTGGTCTACCAGAACCGGGTGGGGGCGCTGGACGCGCAGATGTGGGAGAGCTACCGGCGCGACCTGAAGGAGCACCTCCGCTCCCCGCACTGGGTGACGTGGTTCCGGGCGCACAAGTTGGTCTTCTCGGAGAGCCTGGTGCAGGAGGTGGCCTGCCTGGTGGAGGAGATCCGGCGCGAGGGGACGCTCACCGCGCCGGCGGCGGCCCCGTCGGCGGGGCGGCCGCGCGAGCTGCCGGGACCGGTCGAGACGGGCTGAAGCGGGAGGGGCCTCAGCTCCGCGGGTGTGGCCGCGATTCCCTCCCGGGCACACTGTCGCCGCCCGGCGCGTGGCCGCTCGTCCGCCTTCGGGTTGCCCCCGCGCGCCTGCGGGTTGCCCCTCCCGCTCCTCGTACTGGGGCGACGGGGTCTAGTTGCCCCCGCGCGCCTGCGGGTTGCCCCCGCGCGCCCGCGGCGGTATTTCGCGTGTCAGGCCGCGCCGCCGCCCCGTCACCCCGGAGGTCCACCGATGATTCGCCACAGCCGTTCTGCCGCGCTCGCCCTCTGCGCACTCCTCACCCTCACCGCCTGCGACGCCGCCCCGGACGCGGTGGCGCCGGACCTGGACTCGCCCGCCCCCCCGCCGGCCGCGCTGCAGGAGGCGCTGGCGGGCCTGGGCGCTCAGGAGGCGGCCCCCCAGCACCTGATCCTCACCCGCGGCAGGTGGAGTCCCGATCTCGCGGACGCGGTCCGCGCCCAGGGCGGGGAGGTGCTCTACCAGCACCCCATGGGGATGCTCTTCGTGAGCGGGCTCGACGGCGCCGGGGTGGAGGCGCTCTCCGGGCGCGGTGACGTGGCCGCGGTCGAGGCCGACGTCTGGTACTCGCTCGACGCTGGCCTCGACGGCGCCCCCGAGGACGCGGTGGTCGCGAGCCCCGACAACCCGGCGGCCGCCTTCTTCTTCGCCCGCCAGTGGCACATGCGGGCGATGGGCGCCGATGCGGCGTGGGCCGCGGGCCGGCTGGGCTCGCCCTCGGTGACGGTGGCCATCATCGACACCGGGATCGACTACCTCTACCCCGACCTCCAGGGCCGCGTCGACCTGGGGCGCTCCGTCTCCTTCGTGCCGGCGGACGCCCCCTTCCTGGAGGCCTTCTTCCCCACCCGCCACCCGGTCACCGACCTGCACTTCCACGGGACGCACGTGGCCGCGACGGCGGTCTCCAACGGGCTGGCCGCCGCGGGGGTCACCTCGCGCCCGACCCTGATCGGAATCAAGGCGTGCTCCTTCCAGACCTTCTCCTGCTCGCTCGGCGCCGTGGTCTCGGGGCTGCTGCACGCGGCCGACAACGGGGCGGACGTGGTGAACATGAGCCTGGGGGGCGGCTTCCCCAAGGATGGGCTCGGGCCCCTGGTAGCCTTCATCAACCAGGTCATGACCTACGTCAACCGGCAGGGGACCACCGTGGTGGTCTCGGCGGGCAACGACGCCACGGACCTCGACCGCAACGGCAACATCTTCACCACCTACTGTGACGCGCCCGGCGTGATCTGCGTCTCGGCCACCGGTCCCACCGCGGCCGGCTCGGTGAACGGACCCTTCATGAACGTGGACGCGCCCTCCACCTTCACCAACTTCGGGCGCTCGGCGATCTCGGTGGCGGCGCCGGGCGGGAACACGGGCGCCCCGGTCTGGGCCGGGTGCAGCACCTCGAGCCTCGTCCTGGCCATCTGCCGGACGGGGACGTTCGTGGTCGGGATCTCGGGGACGTCCATGGCCGCGCCCCACGTGAGTGGGCTGGCGGCGCTGGTGGTCGAGGACGTGGGGCGCCACCCCGGGCGGGTGAAGAGCGCGATCCAGCAGGGCGCCGAGGATCTGGGTCAGCCGGGCACCGACAAGTTCTACGGCAAGGGCCGCATCCACGCCGGGCGGACGCTGGGCCTGTAGGCTCGGGCGCGGCGTCGGTACGGCGGAGGGGCGGGGCGCGACGGCGCCCCGCCCCCCCGCCACTCAGTTTCCGCCGACCGGGCGGACGTCATTGCGCAGCGAGACGTCGTCCAGCCAGTAGTTGGGGCCGAAGGGGCGCTGGCGGGGCCAGACTTCGTCCAGCGTGTCCGCCTCGTACACGACGCCCCCCTTCACCACGTAGCGGATGCGCGCCGTGTTGCGGATGTCCTCCAGCGGATTCCCGTCCAGCACCAGCAGGTCGGCCAGCTTTCCGGGCCGGAGCGATCCCAGGTCCTCCTCGGCCCCCAGGAAGTGGGCGCCGTGCAGGCTGGCCACCCGGAGCGCCTCCAGGTTGCTCATCCCGGCCGCGAGCATCCACACCTCCCACTGCGCATCGGGGCCGTGGTGCTCCCCGTGCGATCCGATGGCGCCGTAGCCGCCCTCGGCGATGATGTCGGCCAGCCCCTGGGCGATGAGCGGGAAGGAGTAGTCGGTGTCGGGCCGGAGGGTTCGCCGACGCAGGTGCCCGGCGTTCATGCGCCACGGCATCCACCGGCGCTGCTTCTCTTCCTGCCACACGTCCGACTGCGCGAACCAGTAGTCGATGTTGCTGGGACCGGGGCCAGCCACCACGAAGGTGGGAGAGTAGACGATCCCCGCCCGTCCGAAGAAGCGGGTGACGTCGCCGAAGAGAGGGACGTAGCTGAGCGGGTGCTCCCAGGCGGTCTGGCCGTCGATGATCATGCCCAGGTTGTAGAACAGATCGCCGCCCTCGGCGGTGACCATCAGCCCCTGCTCGCGAGCGACCTCGGAGACCCACTGTCGCTGAGCTCTGCGCGGCTGCATGTACTGCTTGATCGAGACCGCCCCCCACGACTTGAGCCGCCGCACGTTGGCCGCCGTCTCCTCCAGGGAGGAGAGGTCGTTCTGGCGGGCGGCGTCGCCGCGGTAAAGCGGGTCGCCCGTGCTGAAGGTGCGGGGTCCGATCATCCGACCCGCGTCCACCATCTCCGCGGTGGGAAAGATGTTCTGCGACCACATGCTGTTGTCCAGGCTGGTCGTGACGCCGTAGGCCAGGTAGATCGCCAGCTCGTAGTCGCGGAGGGGTCGGTAGCCGCGGTGCTCCCGGTAGTGGTGGGAGTGCATGTCCACGAAGCCCGGGATGAGCGTCTTCCCCGAGGCGTCCACCACTTCGGCCACCCCCGAGGTGTCGCACCGCCCCACACACGAGATGCGTGCCCCGTCGACCACCAGCGTGCCGCTCTCGATCACCTCGTCCCCCTCCAGCGTGATGATGCGCGCGCCGGTGAAGGCCACTCTCCCTGCCGGTACATCCCGCTCCACCCGCAGGGAGAGGCCGACGGTGTCGGTCACGTCGCGGACGGGGTCGTGTACGAAGTAGCGGTCCCCCGATCCGAACTCGACCTGTCCGTCGGCGCGCCAGCGCGGGAAGAGGCCCCCCTCCAGGGAGAGGCGCCGGACGGGAAAGCGTCCGTTGCGTTTGTCGATCTCCACCGCCTCTCCGCCCGTGCCTGCGTAGGGGAAGCGGGTGAGGTAGACGTTGTCCCCCTCCTGGAACGCCACCCACTCCCCGTCGGGGGAGGGCGTCATCTCGTCGGCGTCGGCCAGCACCAGGTGGTGCCGCTCGTCGGAGCCGTCCGCGCGCACCGAGACCAGCGTCATCTCTCCCTCTACGGGCGCCGGAAAGAAGATGCGCCCGTCGGGCCCGAACGAGGGCGCGAGGATTCCCCGCCTCGCAGTGGAGGAGGGATTCTGTCCCGCGGGGAGCGGGACCTGGGTCACCCGCGTGGCCGCCCCCCCGTCGGCCGGAATCGTGACCACGTCCCACCACGGGTTATGGGTGAGCGTGCGCCCGCGCCGGGTCGCACCGGCGCCCCGCGCCGCCACCACCGTCCGGCCGTCCGGGCTCCAGGCCGGGTGGACGTACTCCGCCGCCTCGCGCGTGAGGCGCACCGCCTGGCCGCCCCCGGCGGGAATCTTCCAGACGTGCCCCCCAGCCGTGTCGTGCCAGGTGGTGAACGCGATCCAATGCCCATCCGGCGACCATGCGGGTCCGAACTCCTGCAATTCGCCGAATCCCGCGGGGGTGAGGCGCCGGGCCTCCCCCCCGGTGCGGGACTGGAGCCAGATCCGGCCCACCGCCTGGAAGGCGACCGTCTCCCCATCCGGCGCGGCGGTCTGCCAGCGCATGAAGCGGGCGGGGAAGGGGTCGTC
The DNA here is from genome assembly GCA_032250975.1 of Longimicrobiales bacterium. Lineage (GTDB taxonomy): Bacteria > Gemmatimonadota > Gemmatimonadetes > Longimicrobiales > Gaopeijiaceae > Gaopeijia. The sequence goes on from JAVVFC010000030.1 coordinate 21,543, forward strand.
GGTGATCCGGAAGGATCGGTAGGCCAGCCCGGAAAGTGTGCGCCGGACGCGGGCGCGGAAGGAGAGGGTCTGCACGTTCCCCGTGGCCACCGCCACCCGCCGGATCCGCCCCCCTTCCCAGAGGACGAGCGCGGAGCCGTCCCGCTCCCAGGCGTAGCCGGGAAGGATGCGCAGACTCTTGGAGCCGCTCTCGATGGCGACCGCCACCGGATCCATGACCACCCGCTCGGCGCCGGTCTCCAGGTCGCGAAGCCAGAGCGCGGTGCGGGGTCCGAAGATGTGCCCCTTCCAGGACACCGTGCCGTCCGGGATCTGTCGCCCGAAGGCCAGCCAGCGCCCGTCGGGCGAGATCTCGGGGGCGAAGCCCCCCCCGGAGGATGCCCGGCTCGAAGCCGGACCGTCGGCGTCTCCGGCGGTGATGGCCACCGTGACTCCGGTGCGCCGGTCGAAGCGGCGGATCTGATAGTGTCCCGCGAGGGCGTCGGGCGACCCGTCCCGGACCTGGAAGTAGACGTACCGCCCGTCCGGGGAGGGGGACGCCCACGTCGCGCTCCCGTCCTCGACCAGCTGGACGCCGCTGCCCCCGTCGCGGTGGTACATCCAGATCCCATTCTGGCCGGCGCCTCCACCACCCCCGCCCGCGCCCACGTTCCGGCGCGTGACCAGGAGGTAGTTGCCGTCCGGAGTCCAGGCGGGGAGGGAGGCGCGGCTGTCCCGGTCGCGGAAGACGATCCTGGGGTCGGACCCGTCCGCATCCATGAGCCAGAGGTTGTCCTGTCCACCCCGGTCGGAGATGAAGGCGATGGTGGCGCCGTCCGGGGAGATGCGGGGATGATAGTTCATGGCCGCGCCGCTCTCCTGGGTGAGCGCCACCGCGTCCGAGCTCCCGTCGGTGGGGGCCCGGTAGACGTGGCCCAGCAGGTCGAACACCATCCAGGTGCCGTCGGGCGAGACGTCCACGGAGAGCCAGGTCCCCTCCTCGGTGGTGAAGTCGATCTCGCGCGTCTCTCCCCGGGTGGCGGTGACGTCCCAGGACTCGGGCTCCTGGGCGGCGAGCGCCGCCGCGCCGGGGGCGAGGGGGAACGAGAGGAGAAGGGCGGGGAGCAGGG
>JAVVFC010000310.1:0-2222 GCA_032250975.1 Longimicrobiales bacterium
CGGTGTAGGTGGCGGTGTAGGTGGGTGGGGCGGGGTGGACGCGCTCCCCGCGCCCGCGCCGGCCCCCGTCCCCGCACCCGCCTCCGCCCCGGCGTCGAGGATCTCGTTCCGCTCCGAGGCGCCCCTCTGGGTGTTCTCGCTGCTGGTGAGTGTGCTGGTGGGCGTGACGGCCACCGGGGCGGGGCGGGCGGGTCTGCCCTGGCCCGCCTTCCTGCTGGGCGCGGCGGTGGCGGCGGCGGCGAGCACCTTCCACCTCGGGCGTCCGCTGCGGGCGTGGCGCGCCGTGCTGGGGTGGCGTACCTCCTGGCTGTCCCGCGAGGTGGTCCTTTTCAACCTCTTCGCCGTGACCGGAACGCTGGAACTGGCCGGGGTGCTCCCCGCCCTCGGCAGAGCGGTGGCCCCCTGGGCGGAGCCGGCCACCGGCTGGGGGGTGACCGCGCTCGGATTCGCCACCCTCCTCTCCATGGACCGGGTCTACCACGTCACCCGCACCCCGGGCCTCGAGGCGCACAGCGCGCGCACCCTCCTCACCGGCCTGCTGGCCGCCGGCGTGGTGGCGGGGAGCCCGCCGGTCTGGGCCCCGGTCCTCGGGCTCAAGCTCCTCCTGTACGGGGCCCGCAAGCACCGGCGCGCGCTGCGGGCGCGTGGGTGGCGTCCGGCGCTGAGCGGGCTCCGGGTCGGCAGTGCCCTCGCGGGCGCGAGCCTGCTGGCTGCGGGGACCCCCGTCGCCACCGTCCTCCTGGGCCCGGGCGCTCCGGAGGGCGACCTCCTTGCCGGCCCCGCGCAGTTCACCGTGGTGCTGGGGGCGCTTCTCCTCCTCGTGGGAGAGATGATCGACCGGGGCGAGTTCTACGCCGAGCTCGAGGTCCGGACGCCGGCCGCGCAGGTGCGGATCGATCTGGCGGCCCGGGTGCGGGCGCTGGCCGAGGGGGGACACACGCGCCCTTGACTCCGTACCTTGGTATGGGGTTTACCTTTCCCACCGAGGCGGCCGGAGCGTCCGGCCGCGGTCCTGAACGCGGGAGGGGGCGATGGCCGGGACCCGGGCTGGCGGACTCCGCATCGGCGCCCTGGCCGAGGCGGCGGGGGTGGGGGTGGAGACGCTCCGCTTCTACGAGCGGGAGGGGCTGCTGCCCGATCCGCCCCGCACCGGGTCCGGATACCGCCGCTACCCGCCCGACGCCGTGCGCCGGGTGCGCTTCATCCGCAAGGGACGCGCGCTGGGATTCACGCTCGCCGAGATCCGGGATCTCCTGGAGCTGCGCGTCACGGCCGCGGAGCCGTGCCATGAAGTGGCGGCGCGCGCTCGCCGCCGCCTGGCCGCGGTGGAGGCGCGCCTGCGCGAATTGAATCGGGTGCGGGACGCGCTCGAGGCCCTTTCGCGGGCGTGCGAGGCCAACCGGGAGACGGGCGAGTGCCCGATTCTGGACGCGCTGGACGATGCCTTGGACGACACGCTGGACGACACCCTGGAACACCTGGAGGCGACATGACCGCCACGACCGACACGACGATCGAGCTCATCTACTTCGACGGCTGCCCCAACGCGGACGCGGCCCGCAGCGCACTGCGCGCGGTGGCGGGCGCGGGGGCGTGGACCGAGTGGAACCTCTCCGACCCCGATACGCCCGAGCGCTACCGCAGCCACGGCTCCCCCACCGTGCTGGTGGGGGGGCGGGACGTGCGCGGGAGCGAAGGCGGCACCGACGCCATGGCGTGCCGGGCCGACGGCGCCCCCACCGCGGACGAGATCCGGCGGGCGCTGGACGGAGACACGGACGGTGCGCCCGGGGCGTCGGGCCCGACGGGAGCGGGCCCGACGGGAGCGGCGCGATGATCGGGGGCGCCCGCACCTGGGGCCCGGTGGGGGCGGTGCTCTCGGCGCTCTGCTGCCTGGGGGCCGCCCCGGTGGTGTGGGCGCTCTCGGCCGTGGGACTCTCGTTCCTGGTCAACGACCTGATCCTGCTGCCGCTGCTGGCCCTCTTCCTGGGCATCACGCTGCGCGCGCTGGCGCAGGACCGCGCCCGTCACGGCGCGGCCGGCCCGCTGGCGCTGGCGGGGGCGGGGTCGCTGGCGGCCTTCGGCGGGCTCTGGGTCTCGGGTGTGGTGGCGGGCGCGGGGCTGGCGGCGGTGGTGGCGGGCGCCGTGTGGAGCGCGCTCCGCCTGCGGGCGGCCGCCCGCGGGTGACCGCCGCCCGGGCGTGACCGCCGTGCGCGCGTGAC
>JAVVFC010000311.1:0-2145 GCA_032250975.1 Longimicrobiales bacterium
CTGCCTCCCGCCCACGCTCCGCATCAGGTCCACGTATCGGACCACGAAGCGGGCATCCACCGAGAGATCCCCCATGACCTCGTCCAGGCCCCGGAAGTCGCCCGCCCCCCTTCCCCGCACCGCGCGCCCCAGGGTCAGGTGCGGGTGAAACGCCCGCGTCTCCTTCTCGAAGCCCAGGTCGGCCAGGCCCCACTCCAGGTCCTGCTTCAGGCAGCGGAGCTCTGGCGTGGCGTCCACTCCGGCCCACACCACCGACGGGTTGCGGATGGTGGGAAACGCGCCGAAACCGCTCACCGAAGCCGGGAAGGGGGGCGTGCTGCGCGCCACCCGATCCATCACCGCGGCGATCGCCTCCACCCGCTCCTGGCGGACCTCCCCCAGGAATTTGAGGGTGACGTGAAAGTCGTCCAGATCCGCCCAGCGCACCGGCAGGTCGCGCTCCCGCATCGGCCGGGCCGAGCGGTGGATCCGTTCCCGTTCCTTCTTGGGAAGATTCAGGGCGAGGAAGAGTCGCATGGATTCATTCGGGTGTGCGGAGGTCACGGCGGGAGAACGCCCGGTCGCGGGCGCCGGCCCTCACCGGGGCGCGGGAGCGGTGGCGTGCGCGAGCGCCCTGACGGCCGCCACAGCCGCCTCCGCGTCGGCGCGGGTCGAGCCCCAACCTACGGAGAGGCGCAAGGCCCCGGTCTTCGTGGTGCCCAGCACGCGATGGACGCCGGGGGCGCAGTGGAGCCCGGCGCGGGCCAGCACCCCGAAGTCCCGATCCAGCGTGTGGGCCAGCGCGGCGGGGTCGCTCCAGTCGGCCGTCACCGTCACGATACCGGCGCCTTCCGGGTCGGCGGGAGAGAGCACCATTACCCCGGGCACGCCCATCAGGCCCTCGCGCAGCACCTGCTTGAGCTCCCGCTCCCGGGCGTGGATTCGCGCCACCCCCTCCCGTTCGACCACGCGGCAGCCCGCCAGCAGGCCGGCCAGGCCGGGACCGTTCAGGGTGCCGGCCTCCAGGTGGTCCGGGTACGCCTCCGGCATCTCGGGGTCCAGCGAGTTCCCGCCGGTACCCCCACGGAGCAGCGGCGCGACCGCCACCCCCGGACGCACCCAGAGCCCGCCGGTGCCCTGGGGGCCCAGCAGCCCCTTGTGCCCCGTGAAGGCCACAAGATCGGCCCCGGAAAGGTCCACCGGGACGTGGCCGGCGCTCTGCGCGGTGTCGACGAGCACCAGCGCCCCCTCGCTCCGCGCCCGCTCCGCCATCTCCTCGACCGGCAGCCGGGACCCGAGCACGTTGGAGACCGCGTTGAGCGAGACCAGGCGCGCGCCCCGCACCGCCCTCCGGTAGGCGTCGCCCTCCGGCGTGCCGTCGGGGGAGGCGGGCACGAGACGCACCTGCACGCCCCGCTCCCGCGCCAGGGCGTGGGCGGGCCGCAGCACCGCGTTGTGGTCGAGCGCCGTGACCACGAGCACGTCCCCGGCGGAGAGCACGCCCCGCAGCGCCGTGTTGATGGCGTGGGTGGCGTTCAGGCCGAAGGTGACGCGCCCCGGGTCTCCCTCCAGGCCCAGGACGCCCATCACCGCGCGCCGCGCCTCGAGGACCATGCGCCCGGCCTCCAGCGCCAGCCGGTGGCCTCCGCGCCCCGGGGTGGCGCCGCACGCCTCCAGGTAGCGGGTCATGGCGGCCGCCACTTCCGGGGGGCGTACAGCGCTGGTGGCGGCATGATCCAGATAGTGGTGGGTCATTCTCTCCGGTACCGCCCACCCTCCCGTTGGGTCCGCCCCTCAGTCCACCGGCAGGTCCAGCTCGCGGAAGTGGATCGCCTCGGCCGCGTGCCGCTCCTCCACCTTCGACGCCCCGTCCAGGTCCGCCAGCGTGCGCGCCACCTTCAGGAGGCGGTGCACCCCCCGAGGGGAGAGGGCGAGCCGTACCTCGGCGTCGCGCACCAGGCGCACGGCGGCCGGGGCCGGGCGCGCCCAGCGCACCAGCAGGCCCGGGCCCATCTCGGCGTTGCTGCCGGGGCCGCCCACCCCGAACCGCCGCCGCTGACGGGCGCGGGCCTCCACGATGCGGGCCCGAACCCGCGCACTCCGCTCCGCTCCCGAGCCCGCCCGCGCGTCCCACGTCCCGGGAACCACGGGCGCGACCGCCACCTG
>JAVVFC010000312.1:0-2109 GCA_032250975.1 Longimicrobiales bacterium
GACTGTGTCAGCTGGAGGGGTGGCTACTGCAGATCAGGCCATGGGTTTGATCTGCAACCCAAGGGGTTTCGCTTCACGCGTCACGCCTCACCCTTCACGCCCCCTTCACCCATCTCCCCTTCCACCCCGCCAGCGCCGCCAGCGAGGCCACGTCCATCCCCACCGGCTTGAGCGCGCTGCTCACCAGCGGCCGGTCGCGCACGTTCCCGACCAGCCGCCGGATCCCGGGAATCCCGAAGCGGGGCCCGCCAAAGCTCTGCAGCAGCCACCCGGGGAGCTCCAGGTCGGCCAGCACCACCCCGTCCATGAGCGAGACGTTCCCCCACACGAGGTTCAGGAGCTGGGTGAGCGATCCGTCCATGAGAGTCGCCGTGTACTCGATCACGACCCGGGTGCTCCCGGGCGGGCCCGCCGGGTCCGGGGCGTCGTCGAGCACCCGCCCCAGGTAGCCGGCTTCGATCCCCGGGGGCGCGGCGCCGGAAGGGACCTCGAGCGTCTGCTCCCGGGCGATGGCCTCCGCCCGCCCCACCGCGGACCCGGGGGGGTGGGCGTGCCCGGTCAGAGGGTGGAGCCGGTAGTGGGCGCGGATGGGGTCGAGGCTCATGGACGCGCCCGCTCAGCGCACCCCTTCCGCCGCCGAGGCCAGCTCGTCGAAGCCCTCGGGCGGGCGCCGGTGGCGGGTGCCCTGCTCATAGGCGTACGCCAGCCGGAAGAGCGTTCCCTCGCTGTAGGGGCGCCCGGCGAACTGAAGTCCCGCCGGGAGGTTGCCGTGGCTGAAGCCCATGGGGACGGTGAGGGCCGGCATCCCGGTGGCGGGCGCGAGCCGCTGGGAGTTGTCGCCCCGGTACTCCTCGGAGGCGCGGTCGAGGTGCGCAGGCGGGTTCAGCCACGTGGGGTAGACCAGGGCGTCCAGCCCGGCGTCGTCCATCACGGCGGTGACCGCCCCCAGGAACGCCTGCCGCCCGGGGTGCTCGGCGTAGTCCGGGCAGGGGGGATCCCACTCCCCCGGCGGCACGTCCAGGGGGGCCTCGGCGAAGCGCCGCAGCGAGCGCTCCGCGTGCGGGTGGTACTGCCCCGTCTCCAGCACGAGGTTCACGTCGCGGAAGGGGGGCTTGGTGAGCGTGCCCGTGTAGCGCCAGATGTCGTAGCGGAAGCGGCGGCAGAAGAGGCCGGGGCGGCTCAGCTCCGCCTCCAGGTCCATGTCCACCTCGGTCACCTCGGCGCCCAGCCGCCGCAGGTCGGCCACCGCGGCGTCGAAGAGCGCGCGGATCTCCGGGTCGGCGTCCTCGGCCTCCACCAGGGGCAGGAAGACCCCGATGCGGGCGCCCTCGAGGCCCGCCGAATCCAGGAAGGCCGTGTAGTCGGCCTCGCGCCGGCCGCGCCCCAGTTCGGTGTAGGGGTCCGCGGGGTCGTAGCCGGCCACCACGTCGAAGACGCGCGCCACGTCCGCCACGGTGCGCCCCATGGGGCCGGCGACGTCGCGGTCGAAGGAGAGCGGGATCACCCCGTCCCGCGAGGTGAGGCCCAGCGTGGAGCGGATCCCCACCAGCGCGAGGTGCGAGGAGGGGCCGCGGATGCTGTTGCCCGTGTCGCTCCCCAGCCCGATCAGGCCCAGGCTGGCGGCGACGCCGGAGGCGGTGCCCCCGCTGGAGCCGGCCGGGACGCGGTCCAGGGCGTAGGCGTTGCGGGTGGTGTCGTAGGCGGAGGAAACGGTCTGCTGCGCGGTGAAGGCCCACTCGGCCAGGTTGGTCTTGGCCAGCACCACCGCCCCCGCCTCGCGGATGCGCCGCACCATGAAGGCGTCGTCCGGGGGCACCGAGTTGAGGAGGGCCACCGAGCCCCCCGTGGTGACCATGTCGTGGGTGTCGAAGTTGTCCTTGACGAGCATGGGCACGCAGAAGAGGGCGCCGGGCGCCTCGCCCGCCGCCAGCGCGGCGTCGATCGAGTCCGCGGTCGCGAGCGCGCGCGGGTTCACCTCGGTGACGGCGTTGATGCGCGCGTCGTAGGCCTCGATGCGGTCGAGGTAGCCCTGCACGACCAGCCGGCAGGTGGTGCGCCCCTCCCGGATGGCCGCCTGCACCTCCGGGATGGTGGCCTCCACCAGGGGGA
>JAVVFC010000313.1:0-2099 GCA_032250975.1 Longimicrobiales bacterium
GGGCGTCGAAGCGGGGCAGATTCGCATTGTCCCGGTCACGTTCCCCGATGATTTTGTCGAGAAGACTCTGGCCGGCAAGTCCGCCGAATACCGGATTGAAGTCCTCGAAGTCCAGGGCGCGCAGGTACGCGCACGCTTCGGCAGCGCCGTGCTCCCGGTCCATGCCCGAGTCCTCCCACTCGACGGAGAGCGGCCCCCGGTAGCCGATCCGGTTCAGGGCGCGCAGCACCTCCTCGAACGGCACCCGCCCGCGCCCGAGCGACCGGAAGTCCCAGTTGCGGTCGGGGTGGCCGAAGGGGAGGTGCCCCCCGAAGACGCCCGCCGCGGTGGGGACGTCGGACCACCACACGTCCTTCATGTGGACGTGGTAGATGCGCTCCGAGAAGCGCTCGATGAAGCCCACGCAGTCCACGCCCTGGTAGGCCAGGTGCGACGGGTCGTAGTTGAAGCCGAAGGACTCCCGGTAGTCCACGGCCTCCAGCGCCCGCTCGGCGGTGACCACGTCGAAGGCGATCTCGGTCGGATGCACCTCCAGCGCGAACCGCACGCCCGCCTCATCGAACGCGTCCAGGATGGGGTGCCATCGCCCCGCGAACTCCTGGAACCCCGCCTCGATCGCCTCTTCCGGCACCGGTGGAAACCCGTAGAGCAGGTGCCAGATGGGGCTCCCGGTGAAGCCGTTCACGACCCCGACCCCCAGGTTGGCCGCGGCCCGCGCGGTGCGCTTCATCTCCTCCGCCGCCCGCGCCCGCACCCCCTCCGGCTCGCCGTCCCCCCAGATGTGCGCCGGAAGAATGGCCCGATGGCGCCCGTCCACGGGGTCACAGACGGCCTGTCCGATCAGGTGATTGGAGACGGCGCGCACCTCCAGGCCGTGCCGGGCGAGGAGCTCCCGCCGGCCGTCGCAGTACCGGAGGTCGTCCGCAGCGCGTCCCACGTCGAAGTGGTCTCCCCAGCAGGCCAGCTCCACACCGTCGTACCCCCACGCGGCCGCCTTCTCCGCCAGGGTCTCGAGGGGAAGGTCGGCCCACTGGCCGGTGAACAGAGTGATGGGTCGGCTCATGGTGCGGTCGTGGGTGGGGGGGGTCCGGGCATGGGCTCAAGATGCGGCGTCGGTCCGGGCATGGACTCAAGATGCGGCGCCCGACCGCCCCGGGCCATGACGGGGCGACGCCCGCCCCGGCCGTGACGGGGCGACGCCATTCCGGGCCATGACAGCCCTTCCCCCGCCCCGGCGGGGCGCGGCGCGACGCCGGCGCGCGCCCGGGGATGCTACCTTTCGGTACCCTCCCGCCAAACCGCGGGGACATGTGATGGACGCGAAGGTGATCTGGCGCGGCGGCCTCGGCTTCACGGGGTCCGCGGAGTCCGGCTTCCAGCTTCCGCTGGGCGCCGATCCCGAGGTGGGGGGCGAGGGTGACGGCTTTCGCCCCATGGAGCTGTTCCTGGTGGGGCTCGCCGGCTGCACCGCCATGGACGTGGTCTCCATCGTGCTCAAGAAGCGGCAGGATCTGAAGGTCTTCGAGGTGCGGGTCGAGGCGGCCCGGGCGGAGGAGCACCCCCGGGTCTTCACGGAGGCGGCGATCCGCTACGAGTTCACCGGGCACGAGATCGGGGAGGCCGCCGTCCGCCGGGCCATCGAGCTCTCCGCGACCGCCTACTGTCCGGCGCAGGCCATGCTTGCACGGATCATGCCCATCCGGCTTACCTACGCCCTCTTCGAGGGCGACTCGGCCGAGGACCGGGAAGAGGTCCTGGAGGGGAGCTGGGAGCCGGAGGCGTAGCCCCCGGGGGTCAGGGGCTGCGCGCCCCGGCGGGCGGGGGAAGGGGTCCCCCAAGGCGACGGGCCGGTTCGGGCTTCACGACGGCGCGTCTCCGCTCCCCAGCGCCCGCACCGGCTCCCGTCCCGCCACCAGACGGAGGATGGCCTCCAGCCGGTCCGCCGCCGCCGCGATCCAGCGTCCCATCCGTCCCCGGCGGATCAGTGGGCGGGCCACCCGGATGCGCACCGTGGTCTCCCCGCCCCCGGACTCGAGATGGAAGATGAGCCCCCGCCGGTCCCGCCAGGTGATCTGCTGGTTCTCCAGGCTGATCCTGGG
>JAVVFC010000314.1:0-2066 GCA_032250975.1 Longimicrobiales bacterium
GCGGTGCGGACCTCGCCGTCGGCGGTCACGACCCGGGCGCTCACCAGGTTGTCCACGGCCAGCCCCGCGGTGCGGGCCAGCCACCCGGCGCCTCCCCCCAGGGTGAAGCCCGCCACGCCCACCGAGGACACGGTCCCGCCGGACGCGGCCAGCCCGTGGGGGGTGCTGGCCTCGTCCACCTCGCGCCAGGTGCACCCCGCCCCCACCCGGGCCCGGCGGGACGCGGCATCCACCGTCACCGTCCGCATGGCGCCCAGATCGATGAGGAGGCTTCCCTCCGCCACCGTATTCCCGGCATAGTCGTGACCGCCGCCCTTCACCGAGGTCTCCAGCCCCCGCTCCCGGGCGAACCCCAGGGCAGCGGAGACGTCCTGTGCCGTCTCGCACCGGGCGATGAGCGCCGGCGTCCGCTGGAACCGGGCGTTCCAGACGGCGCGGGCCTCGTCGAATCCGTCGTCGCCGGGGGCCAGGGCCCGGCCCTGGAGGCGGGGTGCGAGGGCGTCGCGCAGGGAGGTGTCTGCGTGGCTCATGGCTGCTCCTGCTTCTGGGAGGGAAGTCGGGATCAGCCTACAGATAGAGCAGCAGGAACGCCACCGGGACCAGGACTCCCGCGGTCGTGAGCCACGCGCCCCGGCCGGTGATCCCCTTCTGGCCCTTCAGGACGAAGAGCCCGGTGAGGGCCAGGAGGGCCAGCCCCACGGCGTACAGGTCCGCCATCCAGGTCCAGAGCCGCCTGGGCTCGTTCAGGTGCAGGAAGTTGAAGACCCGCAGCAGGAAGCGGGGGCGCACCACCTTGACGGTGGCCACCCCGGTGGCGAGGTCGACGGCGACCGTGCCTTCCTCCAGGAAGATCTCCACCGAGCCGGGGTCGGGCCGGAACGTCCCCCGGATCCCTCCCCGGATCCCGAGTTCGTCCAGGACGCTGCGCGCGAAGGCCTCGGAGGCGGGGGCGGCCGGATCCAGCGCCCCGAGCTGCGTCGTCTCGGCGGTGATGTGGTAGCTGGGGTTCCAGTCGGCGCGGTGGTTCACGGCCACGCCCGAGACGGCGTAGACCAGGGTGAGGCCCACGCACAGGTACCCCAGGTCGCGGTGCAGGGCGATGTTCCAGCGCCGCCACGGGATGCCGCGGCGGGACGCAGCCCTGGACGCGCGGCGGGACGCAGCCCGGGGTGCCCGGCCGGACACCTCCCGGGTGAGTCCGGCCGGGCCGCCGCCGGGCGGCACCTCCGTCGATACCTCCGGCGGCGCCTCAATCGGCGACGACGGCACCGATACCCCGGATGCGGTAGCGGGTCTGGGGGCCCTCCGGGACGGAGGTGGGATCGAACTCGGTCCCGTGCTCCTCGGCCTGGTGCCGGGCCTCCTCGAGCGCCTCCTCGTAGGTGAGGCGGAGCTCCTCCACCACGCCCTCCACCCGCGCGGTCTTCCCGCGCGCGCTCAGGGGGAAGACGATGACGCCGTCCTCCACCTTGACCTGGATCTTCTCGAAGTCGCGGTCGCCGGCGATGTCCATCCAGCACCCGCGCGACTCGCACACCGCCACCACCATCCCCTCCACCAGCACCCGCTCGCCCAGGTACGCCTCGGGTGCCTCCAGGATGGCGGAGACCGGGGTGACGTCGCTGAGGGTGAGGGGCTCGCCGTAGGGTGTGCCGGTAAACGCGGCGGCCCGGTCGACCGCGGCGTCACCCCCACCGGGCGCGTCGGCGCCCGGACCGGTGCAGGCGGCGGCGATGAGGAGGACGGCGGCGGTGCTGGCGGCGGACGGCGTTCGGTTCCGGCGGCGGCTCATGGCGGCTCCGTGCGGATGGTGGAAGCAAGGTTTCTTCAAGAATCACGCCGCCGATTGCCGCCCGGGAGTGGGGAGAATCCCCACCCGCCTGTCCGGATGCGCACGGAGCGGCGTCAGAAAATCCGTGACTTTCCGCGGCCCCCGGCCCTACGTTGGCAGTCTTCGAAGGGTCCAACCACCCGTGAACAAGGAGTCGCCCATGCGGAACCGCACCGTTGCCGTCCTTCTGGCGGCAGGAGCCTTCCTCGCCTGTGCCGAACCCGCGCCCGACGGC
>JAVVFC010000315.1:0-2060 GCA_032250975.1 Longimicrobiales bacterium
TCCAGCGCGGGCCGCCCCCCCACGATGGGAAGCGTGAGGGAGACGCCGTCCAGGTCGAGCGTGAGCCGGGTGCCCGGGTCGGGCCAGAGGGTGAACTCGCGGTCGGTCGAGAAGACCAGGAGGCCCAGGCGCGAGCCGGCGGGCAGCACCTGGTCGTCGGGGTTCAGCTCGAACGTGACGTCGTAGAACCGTCCGGGCTCCAGGGGCGCCTCGCCGGTGAAGGCGCGGTGGTCGGTGACCCGGTGCAGGGCGGCGGCGGCCAGGTCGGCGGGCGGGCGGCGGCTCAGCGCCCGGTGGTTGCGCAGGTCGGCCCAGCCGCGGGTGACGACGCCGCCGGTGGCGTTGCGTCCTTCGGTCCAGGGCAGCTGGACCAGCCACACCGAGAGGTTCGCCGCCTCCCGGTCCGACGCCGCACGCAACGTGACGGACGGCCACCCCGAAACGTGCACGTCGGCTTGCAGCTCCGGCGTGACGTACAGCAGGCGGTGGTCGCTCCACTCGGCGAGTGCGAGCGTGCGCCCGCTGAACGAGAAGTTGTCCTCCAGAGTCTCGGTGCGCGGGGCGCCGCCGGGCGCGGCAGGGGCCGGACTCAGCACCAGGTCGCCGTGCTGGACACCCCCGGGGCGGGGGTAGACGGTCACGGGGGCGGCGTCGGGGTTCGGATAATCAGCGTACGGCGTGGGATCTCCGCGCTCAGCCCCCTCGCGCACGATCCAGGCGCGCGGCATCTGCTCCACGCCGTTCTCCACCCCGTACAGGTAGCGCGTGAACCAGCGGTTCATGAGCTCGCGCGGGGGCGGTCCGCCGTGCCCCCCCTGGTGGTAGTAGGCCATGGCGGGAACACCGCGGGCCTTGAGCGCCTCGTAGACGCGCACGCTGTGCTCGGGCATGACGTTCCAGTCGTTGAATGCATGCGCCATGAGGGTGGCGGCCCGGACCCCGTCGGTGCGCAGCATGAAGTCGCGCGCCTCCCAGAAGGCGTTGAAGTCGCCCGTCACCCGGTCCTGCCCGGCGCGCAGCTCCCCCTCCCGTACGCGGGCGTCGCAGACGCCCCGCCGGGCCGGGTCCTGCGAATGGATGAAGTCGTAGAGGACGTCCATGTCCTCGCCGATGTAGCCGCCGGGGCTCCGCACCAGGCCGTTGGTGCGGTAGTAGCGGTAGTAGCTGGTGTTGGGGGCCACCGGAATGATCGCCTCCAGCCCCTCGACCCCGGTGGTGGCGGCGGCGAAGGGGATCGTGCCGTTATAGGACGTCCCGGTCATCCCCACCTTCCCGGTCGACCACTCCGCGCGGACCTCATCTCCACCCTCGGGCGCGGTGAACCCCTTCGCCCGGCCGTTCAGCCAGTCGATCACGGCCTTGGGCGCGAGCGCCTCGGGGTCGCCGCCCACCGTGGGGCACCCCTGCGAGAGCCCGGTGCCGGGCGCCTCGGAGTGGACGACCGCGAAGCCCCGCGGCACCCAGTCGCCCACGTGCGACCCGCTGATGCCCGGACGCGGACGGTGCGGCGCCGGCGGGTGGGGATTGCGGGGGTTGGGCGCGCCCCCGACCTCCTGGCGCGGATCCCAGAAGAAGGGGCCCACGCCCGAGGTGCCGGAGTAGTAGGGCGAGGACTCGTACACCACCGGCACCCTGAGGCCGTCCTCGGTGGGCCCGGGGCGCACCACCGACACCCGGACGCGGTCCCGACGCCCGTCGCCGTCCGAGTCGAAGTCCGTCTCCACCCACAGCTCCTCCCGGATCCAGCGCGTGCTGTCGGCGAAGGCCGGCACCACCTGGGCCATTCCGTTTTCGAAGACGGGGCCCACCGCCCCCGCGCCGCCACCTCCCCCTCCGGCCGACTGCCCCGCGGCGGGGGGGGCGCCCAGCGCCAGCAGGAGGACGGGTGCGGCCAGCAGGGCGGGCGCGGCAACGGGATGCGGGCGAAAACGCATGGCGGGGTGGCGGATCGGGGGACGGGGGGCTCCGGCGGCGTGGCGGGCCGGCGGGGCGCGCTTCCTCTCCGCCAACCTATGCCGCGCCCCGGGGCGGGGGAAGCGCATCCGGGCCGGGAGGCGGGG
>JAVVFC010000316.1:0-2043 GCA_032250975.1 Longimicrobiales bacterium
CTCAGCGTCCAGGTGCTGGGAACCGTTGTCTTCACCTCTCCCAACCAGGAGGGGTGCAGCGACTTTACCAGAAACACGCCGCCCAGCAAGCTCTGGGTCTGCGCTCTGGGCGATCTGGCGGCCGGCGCGGAGCGGACGCTGCTGCTCCGGGTGCTGGCCCAGGCCGAGGAGATGATCACGACCACCGCCGAGATCACGGCGTTCTCCGGCGCCACGGACCCCGACGGGGCGGACCAGTTGGTGGAAGGCGCCGTCCAGGTGGTGCCCTATGCCGGGAGCACCGAGGTCCTCTTCGGCGTGGACAGCAGCAACGACGCCCTCTTCCGGGTGAATCCCCTCACCGGGTCGAACACCCGGGTCGGCACCAATCTGGGGACCGGGTTCGCGACACCGGTGGCCATGGGGATGGTCCCGGCGACCGAGGACCTCCTGGTCTGGACCAACAGCCCAGCGCTGGGACTGGGGACGGTGAACGTCTGCACCGGTGTCGGGACCGTGGAGCGCACCTTCCCGTCGTTGAAGCCGGCGCAGGCGATGGCGGTGCGCTCCGACGGAACGGTCTACCTGTTCGCCGGAGACGCCCAGGGCAACGCCCTGTACCGCATGGACCCGCCGTACACCTCCGCCATGACCCTGGACGGGAACTTCCCCATCCGGGCGGCCGGTGCGGAGTTCACCGCCACAGGGCGGCTCTTCGCCATCGACCTCACCAGCGGCCAGCCGGTCCGCCTCCTGGAGGTCGACCCGGTCACCGGCGAAATCCTGCAGACCATCAACGTCACGGACCAGGGCGGGGCCGAGATCGCCACGGGCGTCCTGGGGACCATGGTGTGGAACCCGGACACGGGGCAGTTCCTGGTGACCTCCACCCAGAGCTTCCAGGGCCAGGGACGGGCCTTCTTCGACCTGAGCCTGGAGGGGGTGGTCTCCAACGTCCGGACCTTCGGGTTTACGGGGTGGGGCGGCCAGGGCGGGCAGGGGATGGCGTTCCGGTCGGCGCCCCTGTGTGGGGGGTGACGGGGTGTGCGGCACACTCCATCTCTTCCCATCGCGCGCGAGCGGGGGCGAGCGCCCCCGTGGGGGCCGTTCCGCTCCACCGCCGTCAGGGCGCCAGCATGTCGTAGAGGTAGGCCCGTGCGCGCCGCCAGTACCGGTTGGCGGACCGGACCGAGATCCCGATGGCCTCGGCGGTCTCGTCCATGCTGAGCCCGCCGTAGAACCGGCACTCGACCACCTGCTCCAGACGGGGGTCCATCTCCCCCAGCCGTGCGAGCGCCTGATCCAGTTCCAGGATGTCGGCGAAGCGCGGGTCCTCCCGGGCGCTTCCCTCGGCCAGCGGCACCGGGATCGGGCTCCCACCCCGTTTCTCCGCCGATCGGGCCCGGGCGTGGTCGATGAGGATGTGGCGCATGACCCGGCTGGCCACGGCGAAAAAGTGCGCCCGGTCCCGCCACAACTCATTCTGTTGCGCCAGGCGTACGTAGGCCTCGTGCACCACCGCGGTGGCGTTCAGCGTATGGCCGTCCTGCTCGCGGCTCATGCGGCGGTGCGCGATGGCCCGAAGCTCCTCGTAGACGAGCGGAATCAGCCGGTCGATGGCCTGCCGGTCGCCGGCCGACATGGACCGGAGAAGGAGCGTAACGTCGGATTCGAGATTGGGATCCATTCCAGTGGGGCGAACCGGGAGCGAAGTTGCAGAAGCCTGCCGCAACCGCGCGGGCGGGGCAAGAGTTCCGGGACCTCTCCGCCGCCCCGTGCGCCCCGCCGCCGGCCGCACCGGCTCCGCCTCGGACACCATCACCCTCGACACCTCGGCCCCCGCGGGGACCATCACCCTCGCCGGCGGACAGGCCCACGCGACCTCGACCCCCTTCGCGGTGGCGCTGACCTTCCCCGACGACACCGATGGCTACGCCATCGCCGAGGGCTCCCTCGACTGCGCGGCCGCCACCTACACCAGCGTCACCCCCGGCGCCACCGCCGCCAGCACCACCTTCCCGCCCTCGAGCGGTGATGGCGTGAAGACCGTCGTCGCCTGCTTCC
>JAVVFC010000317.1:0-2025 GCA_032250975.1 Longimicrobiales bacterium
GGTGGTGAGCGAAGGGTCGGTCCGGGTCCTGCCGCGGGCCGCGTCCAGGACTCGGATCGGGTCCCCGGACCGGCTCCCCGGACCGGGCCCCCGGACGGCCCCAGGGGAGCGACGGTAGGCGCTGCCCGGCCACCGGGCAACCGCCGCTATCCCACGCGCCCCAGGATCAGCATCTCCGTCCCCGGGTGCGCGTCGCCGACGGTGAAGGCGCCCGCGAGCGCCTCGAGCGCCCCCGCGAAGCGCCCCTCCTCGTTCGCGTGCAGCCGCAGCACCGGCTGTCCCTCCGCCACCGCCTCGCCCGGCTTGGCCAGGCACTCCACGCCCGCGCCGAACGAAACCGGGTCCTCTCGGCGCACCCGACCCGCGCCCAGCCGCACGCACGCCGTGCCGATGGCGTGGGCATCGAGCGTCTGCAGGAATCCGGAGGCGTCGGCCGTCACCTCGCGGGTGTGCGCCGCACGGGGAAGGGGCGCCGAGGGATCGCCGCCCTGCGCCCGGACCATGGCCCGCCAGACCTCCAACGCCTCCCCTCCCGCCAGCACCCGCTCCACGTCCGCGTCCACGCCGGCCAGCTCGGCCATCACGCGCGCCAGCGCCAGGCAGACCTGCACCAGGTCCTCCGGGCCCTCGCCCGCCAGGGTGGCCACCGCCTCCGCCACCTCGAGCGCGTTGCCGGCCGCGCGCCCGAGCGGGGTGTCCATGGCCGTGAGCAGCGCCACGGTGCGCACCCCCGTCCGGTCCCCGATCTCCACCATCGTCTCGGCCAGCCGGCGGGCGTCCGCCTCGGTCTTCATGAAGGCGCCGCGCCCCACCTTCACGTCCAGCACCAGCGACTCCGTCCCCTCGGCGATCTTCTTGGACATGATGGACGAGGCGATGAGCGGGATCGACTCCACTGTGCCCGTCACGTCGCGCAGCCGGTAGAGCTTGCGGTCCGCCGGCGCCACGTCCTCGGTAGCGGCCGCGATCACCGCGCCCACCTCACGCAGGATGCGCCGGAAGTCGTCCCCCGAGAGCTCCGGCCGCCAACCGGGGATGGACTCCATCTTGTCGAGCGTGCCCCCGGTGTGGCCCAGTCCGCGCCCGCCCATCTGCGGCACCGCGGCTCCGCACGCCGCCAGCAGGGGCGCCACCACCAGCGACACCTTGTCGCCCACCCCGCCCGTGGAGTGCTTGTCCACCGTCGGGCGGCCCACGCCGGTCAGGTCCAGCCGCGCGCCCGAAGCCACCATGGCGTCGGTCCAGGTCGAGAGCTCGCCCCCGTCCATGCCGCGGAAGAAGATCGCCATGCAGAGTGCGGCCGCCTGCTCCTCGGCGACCTCCCCCCGCACGTACGCCTCCATGAACCAGCGGATTGCCTCGGCGGGGAGCGACAGTCCGTCCCGCTTGCGCACGATCACGGTGGGCGCGTCCCAGGTGGCCATGCTCACGCCTCCAGACGGTGGGCGTCGAAGGCGCCCGGCAGCAGCTCCGAGACCGGACGCGGGCCGCCGTCACCGTCCACCAGGCAGTCCGGACCGCCGTGCTCGACAAGCAGCTGGCGGCACCGGCCGCAGGGCGCGCAGGGTGCGCCGTCCTCGGTCGTCACGGCCACCGCCACCAGGTGCCGGGCGCCCGCGTCCCGCAGCGCGCTCACCATCCCGCATTCGGCGCACAGCGTCAGCCCGTAGGACGCGTTCTCCACGTTGCACCCGGTCACGATGCGGCCGTCGTCGGTCAGGCCCGCGGCTCCCACCCGGAAGCGGGAGTAGGGGGCGTAGGCGTGCGCCGCGGCAGCGCGGGCGCGCGCGCGCAGTTCATCCCATGGAATCTGGCGGGGCATGGCTCCTGCGGGGTCGGGGGTGGAGAGGGTCCGCACCGAAAGGAGACGCCCGCCCGCCGCGCGCACAAGGCCCCGGCTCCCGCGTACGCAGGATGCGCCGGCTCCCCGTGTGCGCAGGATGCGCCCGCCGCGGGTGCCACGCCTCCGCCCGATGTCTGAGCTCGCCTGCCGCCCGGTCGGTGGGTGGGCGGGCGGTAGGGTGG
>JAVVFC010000318.1:0-1979 GCA_032250975.1 Longimicrobiales bacterium
GGCCAGCGCGCCAGCCACCGCTCCACCAGCCAGCGCGGGTGCGAGCCCCAGGTGGAGAGGTAGCCGGCCGGGTCCCGTTGGGGGTCCGGGAACGACGCCCCGTCCGCCCCGGCGCGCGCCGCGCTCCGCAGCACCGCGTTCACCAGTCCCGCCGCCCGCCCCTGCCCCACGCTCCGCGCCTGCGACACGGCTTGAGACACCGCGGCATGATCCGGCACGTCCTGGTACAGCAGCTGGTAGAGTCCGAGCCGCAGCACCAGCAGCACGCGCGGGTGCAGGCGCGCCAGGCCGCCGTGCGCGTGGGGGGCGAGCAGATGGTCGAGGCGGCCCTGCAGGCGGGCCGTCCCGTAGGCGAGCGCGCGGGCGAAGCCGTGCTCGCGCGGGTCCAGCCGGCCGGCCGCGGCCTCCAGCGCGCGGTCCAGCCGCATGCCCCGCTGCGCGCGCCAGAGCGCCTCGAAGGCCGCCCGGCGCCCCGGCGTCACCCCGGGCGACGGTGCCGGGGTCGGCCCGCGGGAGGACGCCCGCGTCAGTCCAGCATCCCCCGCGTGGGCGAGGAGGGCACCGCGATCTCGCGCGCCTCCATGCGTCCCGCCAGGAACGCCATCCGCCCGGCCCGCGTGCCCAGCTTCATGGCCTCGGCCATGGCCACCGGATCGTCGGCCGCCGCGATGGCCGTGTTCATGAGCACCCCGTCCACCCCCTGCTCCATGGTGACGCAGGCGTCGGAGGCCGTGCCCACGCCCGCGTCCACGATCACCGGCACCTCCAGGCGGCGCTTGATCTCGCGGATGAAGTAGGGGTTCACCACGCCCAGCCCCGACCCGATGGGGCTGGCCAGCGGCATTACGGCCGCGCACCCCGCGTCCTCCAGGCGGAGCGCCGTGACGAGGTCGTCGTTGGTGTAGGCCATCACCTTGAAGCCCTCGTCCACCAGCACCTTCGCCGCCTCCAGCGTTGCGGCCACGTCGGGCACCAGCGTCCGCTCGTCGCCGATCACCTCCAGCTTGAGGAAGTCGGTGAAGCCCGCCGCGCGGGCCAGGCGCGCGTAGCGGATGGCGTCCTCGGCCGTGTAGCACCCGGCCGTGTTGGGCAGCAGGAAGAACGCCTCCGGATCCAGGTGGTGCAGGATCCCCTCTTCCCTGGTGCGGTCCAGGTCCACCCGGCGTACGGCCACCGTCACCATGTCGGCGCCGCTGGCCCGGATGGCGTCCACCATCACCGGATTGCTCGTGTACTTCCCCGTGCCCACGATGAGCCGCGAGCGGAACTCCCGGCCCGCGATGACGAAGGGTGTGTCCTGGGTCATGCTGCTCCTGCCTCCCTTTGATGCGTGCTCCGCCGTCGCCCGCAACCCGCGCGCGCTCAGCCGCCGCCCACGAAGTGGACCAGCTCCAGCGCGTCGCCCTCCTCCACGGCGACCTCCGGGTAGCGCGCCCGCGCCAGGATCTCCCGGTTGCGCTCCACCACCACCAGCTCGGGGCGGAGCTCCAGATCCAGGAGCAGGTCCTGCACGCTGCGGCCCGCCGGCACCTCTCGGTCCCGGCCGTTCAGGCGAATGCGTATGGTCTCGGGTTGACGATTCAACGATGCGATCCCGTCCGTGCTATTCCTGTTGCTGCCAGACGGTAAGGTAGCGCTCCACCGCCGCCGCGGGAGACGCCGCGTCCCACACCCCCCTGAGGACGGCGCAGCCGTGGGCGCCCGCGGCCCGCAACTGCGGGAGCCGCCCGGGATCCACACCGCCGATCCCCACCAGTGGCAGGCCCGGCCGGGCCGCGCCCACCTCCGCCAGCAGACCCACGCCCGCGCCCGGGCGATCCGGGTGGGAGGGGGTGGCGAAGAGCGTGCCCACCAGGAGGAAGTCCGGAGTCCGGGACCGGGCATCCGCGGCGTCCCGCGCCTCGTCCGCCGAGTGCACCGAGACCCCGATCCGGGCCGCCGGCCCCAGCAGGGCCCGGGCCACCGCCGGCGGGAGCGAG
>JAVVFC010000319.1:0-1960 GCA_032250975.1 Longimicrobiales bacterium
CTATCTGGCGCACGCCCGCGAGATGGGCAACACCGTCCCCACCGAGCCGCTCCTCTTCTTCAAGCCCCCCTCGGCCCTCCTGCCCGCGGGCGCGCCCATCGTCCTGCCCCGCGTCTCGGAGCGGGTGGACTACGAAGGTGAGATCGCCGTGGTGGTCGGTCGCCGGCTCCGGCTCGCCTCCGAGGACGAGGCCCGGGACGCGGTGAGCCACGTGCTCCCGCTCAACGACGTCTCGGCGCGCGACCTGCAGCGCTCGGACGCGCAGTGGACCCGAGCCAAGGGCTTCGACACCTTCTGCCCGGTGGGCACGCCGGTGGAGGTGTCCATGCTGCGCGAGCGCGGCATCACGCTCGAGACGCTCGAAGTCACCACGCACGTGAACGGTGAACTGCGGCAGCACGGACGTGCCTCGGAGATGGTCTTCTCCATCCCCTTTCTTCTTGCCTATGCGTCCCGCATCATGACGCTGGAGCCGGGGGACCTGCTGAGCACCGGGTCGCCCGAGGGGGTGGCTCCGCTCGCGCCCGGGGACGTGGTGCGCGTCCAGATCCCGGGGGTCGGAGCGGTCGAGAACCCGGTGGAGGCGGAGTGAGCGCCCACCCGGGAGCCGAGCGTCTGACACACCTCCCCGGCTACCCGCTCGCCGAGATCCCGGCGCTGCGGCGAGCGCTCGAGGCACGAGGCGTGGACGTACTCGACCTGGGCGCGGGCGACGCGGACCTGCCCCCGCCGCCCGCGGCCGTGGAAGCCCTGGCGCGCGCCGCTGCCGACCCCGCCATGTCCCGCTATCCGTTCCAGCTGGGACACGTCCCGCTCCGGGAGGCCATCGCCCGCCGCATGGAGGAGCGCTTCGGGGTCCGGGCTGATCCCTTTACGGGAATCCTGCCCCTGATCGGCTCCAAGGAGGGGATCGCGCACCTCCCGCTGGCGGTTTTGAATCCGGGCGACGTCGCGGTTTTCCCCGATCCCGGCTACCAGGCCTACCTGGGGGGCGTGACGCTGGCGGGCGGGGAGCCGGTCCCGGTGCCGCTGCGTGCCGGGAAGGACTTCCTGGTTCCGCTGCGGGAACTGCCGGCGGCGGTCCGGCGGCGCACGCGCATGGTGATTCTCAACTACCCCAACAACCCCACCACCGCCTGCGCCCCGCGCGCGTATCTGGAGGACGCGGTCGAGTTCTGCCGGGAGGCGGGGGCCGTGCTGGTGCACGACCACGCCTACTCGGAGATCGCCTTCGACGGCTACCGTCCGCCTTCGGTGCTCGAGATCCCGGGCGCGGAGGAGGTGGCCGTGGAGTTCCACTCCTTCTCCAAGACGTACAACATGACTGGTGGCGGTTGGGGTGGGTGGCGGGGCGCCCGGAACTGGTCGCCGCTCTGGCCCGGGTGAAGACCTTCATTGACACCGGCGTCTTCCGTGCGGTGCAGGCGGCGGGCGTGGCCGCCCTGGAGAGCCACGACACATGGTTCCCGGACAACCTGGCGGTCTTCCGGCGACGCCGGGACGCGGCGGTGGCCGCGTTCCGGAAGGCCGGCTTCATCGTCGAGGCGCCCCGCGCCACCATGTACCTCTGGATCCCGGTTCCCGGGGGTGCCTCCGCGGCCGACTTCGCCCGCGGCGCGCTCGAGCGCACCGGGGTGGTCGTGCTGCCGGGATCGGCGTTGGGGGCGGGCGGGGAAGGGTACTTCCGGGTGGCGCTCACCCTGCCCGAGGCCCGCCTGCGCGAGGCCGCGGAGCGCCTGGCCGCGCTGGCGGAGGGCTGAGTCCGGGCCGCATCCCGCCCCGCCGGCGGAACCCCCTCCGTGGCGCCGGTTACGATTCCCCATGCACCGCTCATCTCCGGCCCGGAGCCCCCGGGAGACGCCAGCCTCCGAACCGGCGCCCCGGCGCCGGCCCCGGACCCCGTGGTGGGTCGGGGCGGGCATCTCCTCGGCGGTGCACCTCGCGCTCCTCCTCCTCTACG
>JAVVFC010000031.1:0-22524 GCA_032250975.1 Longimicrobiales bacterium
GGAGCGGGAGGTGTGGGCCGGTTGCCCCGTTGGAGAGCGGGCGTCCCGGCCGCCTCAGCCATCCGTCCGTTCCGGGATCCCCCTCCGTCCGCCCGCGGCCACGACGGCGAAGTCCTGCGCCGCCCCCTCCAGCGCCCGCACCCGCTCGTCCGGCTCCCCGGCCACCCGCGCGGCATCGGAGAGCTGGAGGGCAAGGGCATAGAAGTGCCACGGAATGTTCAGCGTGGCCCGGTCGAACCACACGTCCCTGTCCCGGAGCCCCCGAAAGGAGTACGCCTCCTCCCAGAGCCGCAGCGAGTGCGCCAGATCGAACCACTCGCCGCCGAACTCGGGCGAGCCCTGGACGAGGCCGGGCCGCGGCTCGCCATCCAGCGGGCGAACATCCAGACGGTGGACCAGGCCGTGGCGCACGGCAAAGTCGTGGAGGCCCAGGTCGGAGAGCGCGCCAAACTGGCTGGTGAAGTAGACGGGGCGCTCGTCGTGGGAGTCCAGGATGAAGCGCAGCGTGAGCCAGCTGGCACGATTCAGGGACATCCCCTCCGGAAAGGTGACCGCCAGTTCCGGGAAGGGGAATGTCTGATCGGCGCCCAGCACCCCGCCCCGAACCCGGTCCAGCTCGGCGCCGTCCAGGCGGGTGATCGGCCGGGTGGGGGGCGCACGATCGGGGAAGAGACTCCCGGGGGCGGCCGGATCGTAGGGCCGCTGCCTTCCGGGGCGGGTCAGGTCGGCGAGCTGGCGGGGGTACCAGTCGGTGTGCAGGTACTGGCCGACGATTACGGTCACGTCCCGCCGGATCCCTTCCACCTCCTGCAGATACCACAGGGGGAACGTGTCGTTGTCGCCGTTGGTGAAGAGCAGGGCGTACGGCTCCACGCTCACCAGAAAGTCGTAGGCCCAGTCCCGGGCGGCGTAGTCTCCGGCGCGCGAAGCCCATCGCCAGTTGAGGGCCAGCGGGAGCAGCGCCAGCGCGAGCACGATCGCGGTGAGCCCCTGCGCCCCCCGGCCGCGAGCCGCGCGGGAGAGGCCGTTCCAGATCGCGGCCAGCCCCATCCCGGCCAGCACCCCCCAGAGGCCGAAGCCCGCGATGAAGAAGTAGTCGCGCTCGCGCACCTCGTGAAGCTCGCGATTCGCCACCTCGGGGGCGAGCGAGTAGCCATAGCGGAAGTTCAGGTAGTAGACCAGCCCCACGGTGAGTGTGGCGGTCAACACCCCCAGGTAGAGCGCCCCCCGCCGGTCGTGGCGGGCCACCACCCAGAGGCCGGCTCCCCCCAGCCCCAGGAAGAGGAGGGTGAATGGCGTGCGTGCGGTGCCCGGGAGCTCCGAGGGGTCCAGGCCCCGGGCCCACTGCCAGTCGAAATACTGGTACCAGTTGAGCAGCTGGCGCGAGAGGGGCGCCATCCGCTCGGTGACGGGGGGTTTGCCGTACTGCTCCCGGCGCAGGTTGTAGGCGAGCGGGCCGCACCCCGTAGCCCCATTGCTCCAGACCGCGACCAGGGCCGACCCGACCCCCTCACAGGCGGGATCCCCTTCGTTGATGACCGGGTCCTGGGCCGCCCGGATCGGCAGAAAGAGGTTGAAGGAGAGCCCGAGCAGGACCAGGGGCAGGGCGCGCGCCAGGAAGGGGACGCGCAGCAGGACGCCGGGGCGCGAGGTCAGGACCAGCAGGGCGAGCGCCGGGGCGGGCAGCAGGGACATGAGGTGGTTGGTGGTCCCCAGCACCATGAGGTAGCCGGCCAGCAGCAGGTAGCGCTCGCTGCCGGGGCACCCAGCGCGGTCCCGCCAGCGCAGGCCCAGCCAGGTCACGGCCGCGATGACCAGCACGGAGAGCGTGTAGACCTTCTCGTTGACGTTCGACTGGTTCCAGACGGTGTAGGCGGTGGCGGAGAGGAGCACCGCCACCCCGGCGCCCACCAGCGCCCGCCTGCCAACGCCCAGCGCAGGCGCCAGCAGGCGATGCGCGACCAGGAACCAGAAGAAGGCCGCACCCGCGCTGGTGACGGCGGCCAGCAGATTGACGCGCACCGCCACCGGCAGCCCGGTGGGCTCCAGCAGCAGGATCCAGACCCGGCCCAGCACCACGAAGAGCGGATTCCCGGGCGGGTGCGGGATGCCCAGGATGTAGGCGGTGGCAATGTACTCGCTCGCGTCCCAGAGCGCGGTGGTCGGGGCCAGCGTGAGGGCGTAGAGGCCCAGCACGAGCGCCGCCGCCACCGCCGCTGCCCCATAGGGGGGGCGGAACCCGGCGGGGGCGGACGGAGGCGACGCGGGGGAAGGCGCGGACGGGGGAGCGGGGGCGGAGGGCATCCGGGAAGATGCCCCGGGTGCGCGCTTCCGTCCACGGGCGCATCCCGGTGGCGGCTGCGGCGTGCTATGGTTGGGCATGGATCGGGCGACACGCAGAGCACTCCGCTTCGCGCGGGGGTGGGCGGGTGCCGCGGGCACCGTGACGGTCCGGGACGTGGAGCTTTCCGGGCCGGCGGGGGCGCTTGCAGGAACACGCTACGCCCCGCCCGGACCCGGCCCCCGGCCGGGATGGGTGCTGCTGCACGGGCTCACCCGGACCGGACGCCGCCACGTCTCGTTGCAGCGTCTGGCGCGCGCGATGGCCGCGAGCGGCGCCACGGTGGTCGTCCCGGAGGTGCCGGAATGGGTGGCGCTGCGCCTGGCGCCGGACCGGACCCACGACGCGGTCGAGAGCGGCGTGCGGGCGCTCGAGCGGGACCCGGACGCGGCCGGCCCGGTGGGCCTGGTGGGCTTCTCCTTCGGGGGGCCGCAGGCGCTGCGGGCCGCCGGCCAACCCGGGTTCCGGGGCCGGATCGGGTGTGTGGCTGCCTTCGGAAGCTACGACGACCTGGGGCGCACGCTGGACTTCCTCTTCACCGGCCGTCACGAGCTGGACGGGCAGCGGTACCGGGCACTCCCCGACCCGTACGGCCGCTGGGTGGTGGCGGCCAACTACCTGACCCGGGTACCGGGGTGCGGGGACCGGGACGACGTCGCCGGCGCGCTCTGGGAGCTGGCCGCCTTCACCGGCGATCACATGCTCGAGGCGGAGCACCCCCGGGTGGAGGCGCTCCGGGCGGCGCTCGCCGACCGACTTCCCCCGGGCGGGCGCACCCTCTTCGAACTCCTGGCGCCCCCCACCCGTTCGGCGACCCGGCCCGCGCCCCCGCCCGGCGCCGAGGAGTGGGCCGGAAAGCTGCTCACGGCGGGCGTGGCCGCCGATCCCCTGCTGGCGCTGTCCGACCCCCTGCCCGTCCCCGTACCGGTGATCCTGGTGCACGGCCGGGGGGACACGCTCATCCCCTTCACGGAGACGCTCCGCCTGGCGCGCCGCGTGCGGACGCCCCGGCTGACCACCGCCTGCACAGGGCTCTTCTCGCACTCCACCGGGGACGGCCACCGGGGTGGGGTGCCCGGGCGCATTCGCGAGGTCTGGCGGCTGGGGGTGACGCTGCGCCAGCTGCTGGGCTCCGTCTGAACTCTCAGGCGTCCGGGCCCAGCACAGCCTGCGCCGTGCGGCGCACCTCGGCGTCGCGGTCGGCGAGCGCATCCCGCACCAGCTCGAGCGCGCGTGGGCTCCCGATGGCGCCCAGCGCGCGGTACGCCGCGACCCGGGCCTCCTGCGACCCCCGGGAGAGCAGCGATCCGCTGGTGAGCCGCTCCAGGGCCGGAACCGCCGCCGGATCGCCCAGCATGCCCAGCGCGCGGAGTGCTTCCTGCACGACTCCGGCGTCCTCCTCCCGCTCCAGGAGCGCGATCAGCGGGCGCACCGCCAGGCCGACGCCCAGCAGACCGACCGTGCGCGCCGCCTGGACCCGCACCCCGACGTCGGGATCCTCGAGCAGCACCTTGGCCAGAACGCCCACCTCGTCCTCCCCGGTGCGCGCCAGACCGGAAAGGGCCTCGCGGCGGACGCGCGCGTCCGGGTGGCGCGTGAGCGGCCGCAGCCGGGCCAACACCTCCGGCCCACCCCGCTCCCCCAGCATCTGGGCTGCGTTGCGCGCCACCCGCCAGTCGGGCTCAGCCGCCATGCGCACGAGGATGTCCGAGCCCCGATCCGCCATCTCCGCCACCGCTCCCAGCAGAGCCCGCCGCCGGCCGTGGTCGGTGGCCGGATCCACCGCCTCGTCCCGGAGCGCCTGCAGCAGCGCCTCCTCCACCTCCGGTCCCAGCGCCGGCAGCACGGACCGCAGCGCCTCGCGTCGCGCGGGCGACGTGTCCGGCGCCCGCAGGCGGTCGATCAACTGGGAGGCCACCACGGGCGTGACCAGCGCCACCGCACGCTCCCTGGCGTCCGCATCACTCTCACCCAGGCGGGCCAGCATCTCGGCGGCATCGGCCAGCGCGCTCCAGGCACGCCGTCCTCGGGCCTCCTGGGCCGCCGCCTCCACCCCGCTCCACACATCCGGGCGCTGCGCCGGGGGGGCCAGCACCGCCGTCTGCACGGCGGCCAGCAGCGGGTCGGGGGGGACGCCGTCCGGCGTCGGCTCCGTCCGGAGCTCGCCCACCCACGCTACCTCGCTTTCGCCCCCGGGGGCACCCCACCCCGCCGACGCCTCCGGCGGGGCGGCGGGCTCGCGCCGGAAGAGGTCTTGGATGCTGCGGGCGAGCCCCCGGAGGGCGGATCGGGGAGAGTCGGGGGGCATGATGGGTGGCGGGGGAAAGGCGGAGGCGGGGCTGCAGGCGGGGGACGCGGCAATGTACGCACCTCGGGGTCGAGAATCCAAGGCGGAGTCGGCGGGGCGGGGTTTGCCGGATTGACTTGCCGGCGTGTCGGGGGCGACGGAAGTTCGCAGGCCATCGCTCACCTCCTCCCGCAAGGCCCATGTATCCTCCCCTTCGCGGTGGCGTCGCCACGCTGCCCCTGCTCCTCCTCCCGATGCTCCCGGCCGCCAGTTCCGGGCCGGTGGCGTTCCCGGTGCCCGTGGATCCCGCGGCGGTGAAGGCCGCGGCGGTGACCGCCAGGGATGCGAGCCGGACGCGGCTGGTGCTCCTGGGGACCGGGACCCCCAATCCCGATCCGGACCGCTCGGGACCCGCGCTCGCCGTGGTGGTGGACTCCGTGCCGTATCTGGTCGACGCGGGCCCAGGCGTGGTGCGCAGGGCGGCCCAGGCCGCGACGGCCGGAGAGGCCGGCCTGCGGGTCGACCGGCTCGACCGGGTCTTCCTCACCCACCTCCACTCCGACCACACCGCCGGCCTCCCGGACCTCCTGCTCACCCCCTGGGTCCTGGACCGGTCCGAGCCGCTGGAGGTGCTGGGACCGCCGGGAACCGAGCGCATGATGACGCACCTCCGCGAGGCGTACCTGGAGGACATCCATATGCGCCTCTTCGGACTCGAGCCGGCGAACGACGGCGGGCACCGCGTGAGGGCGCGGGACGTGGAACCCGGCGTGGTGTACCGCGACGAGCGGGTGACCGTCACCGCCATCCCGGTGGTGCACGGCTCCTGGCCCGCCGCCTACGGGTACCGCTTCGACACGCCCGACATGGTGATCGTGATCTCCGGGGACGCCGCCCCCTCCGGGACCCTGGCGGAAGCGTGCGACGGGTGCGACATCCTGGTGCACGAGGTCTACGCCCGCGCCGGCTGGGAGCGGCGGGATCCGGTCTGGCAGCGCTACCACGCGGCCTTCCACACCTCCGGCTACGAGCTGGGAGAGCTCGCGACCCGGGCGCGCCCGGCCCGCCTGGTGCTCACCCATCAGCTCCTCTGGGGCGTCACGCCGGAGGTACTCCTGGCCGAGGTGCGATCCCGCTTTGCGGGCGAGGTGATCTACGGCAACGACCTGGAGGTCTTCCGGTGACCTCGCCGGCTTGCCGGACGCCGGCCCCCGGCCGACCTTCGCACACCGCTCCCCACCGAACCGGGACTCGACCCATGGCCTTGCACTCCGGCATTCCACTTCGGCGCCGCCCCGCGCGCGCGCTGCGTTCCGTCCTCGCCGGCACCGTCGCATGGACCGCCCTCACGGCGCTCTCGACGCACCCCGCCGCCCGACCGCTGCACGCCCAGACGGAGATCCACCCCGGGCGGCTGCAGGCGCTGGCGCCGCGCACCATCGGCCCCGCGACCATGAGCGGGCGCATCGTGGACCTGGCGGTAGTGGAGTCGGACGTGCGGGTATTCTACGTGGCCTCGTCCACCGGCGGCGTCTGGAAGACCGTGAACGGGGGCGTGACCTTCACCCCCGTCTTCCAGGACGAAGGCACCCATTCGGTGGGCGACGTGGTGGTGCATCAGCGTGACACCGCAAGGGTCTGGGTGGGAACAGGCGAGCGCGCCTCGCGCCAGTCCTCGTCGTGGGGCGACGGCGTCTACCGGTCCACCGACGGGGGGAACACCTGGCGCAACATGGGCCTGCGCGATTCGAAGCACATCGGTCGCATCGTCCTGCACCCGGACGATCCGGACGTGGTGTTCGTGGCGGCCATGGGGCACCTGTGGGGGCCGAACCCGGAGCGCGGCCTCTACCGCTCCACCGACGGCGGGGAGACGTGGGAGCGCGTGCTCTACATGGACGACGACACCGGCGCCGTGGACGTCATCATGGACCCCTCCGACCCCGCCGTCCTGTACGCCGCGACCTACCAGCGGCGGCGGCGGCCCTGGGGGTTCCACGGCGGCGGCCCCGGGAGCGCGCTCTGGAAGAGTACCGACGGCGGCGACAGCTGGACCCGGCTCACCAACGCCGGGCTGGACAACGGGCTCCCGACCGGGGAGATCGGGCGCATCGGCATCGACGTCTACCGCGCCGACTCGCGCATCGTCTACGTGAGCATCGAGCAGGGCGAGCGCTACAACGCATCCACCGCCTACGAACAGCGCCGGGCGGGCATCTACCGCAGCGAGGACCGGGGCGAGACCTGGGAGCACATGTCGGACTGGAACCCGCGCCCCATGTACGCCTCCCAGATCACCGTGGACCCCTCGGACGACCAGCGCGTCTACATGGTGAACGCCTACTCCTGGTCCGACGACGGGGCGCGCACCTTCACCGTCCCGCGCCAGTCGCTGCACGGCGACGACCGCCTGGTGTGGGTGAACCCCGCCGACTCGCGCCACGTGCTCAAGGCCGACGACGGCGGTCTGGGCATTTCGTGGGACCGCGGGGTGACCTGGCTCTACGCCACCCACCTGCCGGTGAGCCAGTTCTACCGGGTGGGCGCGGACAACTCCGTGCCCTTCCGGGTGTGCGGCGGACTGCAGGACAACGGTAGCTGGTGCGGACCCAGCGCCACCTACCGGACGGAGGGGATCCTGAACGAGGACTGGGTGAAGTGGGGCGGGGGCGACGGCTTCCGCAACGTCATCGACACCACCGACAACCGGACCCTCTACACCGAGTCGCAGTACCTGGGGCTCTCGCGCGTGGATCTGATCACGGGCCAGCGCACCGACATCCGGCCCGGACAGCCGGAGGGCTTCATCGGGGCGCGCCGCAACTGGACCACGTGGCCCGATCCGGGGAATCCGGGCCAGCGCCTGGGTAACGCCATGCCCCCGGGCAACTGGGACGGTCCCTTCATCCTCTCGCCCCACGACCCCGCGACCGTGTTCGCCGGCCTGGACGAGCTCTATGTGAGCCGGGACCGGGGCGACCACTGGGAGTCGCTGGGCGCCCTCACGACCGGCACCGACCGCCGCACGCTCGCCATCATGGGCGAGCGGCCGGACGCCTTCACCCTCTCGCTGGACGACGGCATCCCCTACTGGCCCACGCTCACCGAGGTGGCCGAATCACCCCTGGAGCCCGGCCTCCTGTACGTGGGCACCGACGACGGGCAGGTGGTGGTCTCGCGGGACGGGGGCGCCAGCTGGCGGAACGTCACCGGGGCGGTTCCGGGCCTGCCGGCGCTCGCGTGGATCAATGGCTTCGAGCCCTCCCGGCACGTGCCCGGGCGGGTCTACCTGGTGGCCAACGACTACCGCAACGACGACTACGGCAACTACGTCTGGCGCTCGGACGACCGGGGAGCGAGCTGGCGCCGCATCGACGGCGGACTTCCGCCCGAGCGGGTGGCGCGCACCCTTCGGGAGGACCCCCGCAACCCGGACCTCCTGTACCTGGGCACCGAACTGGGGCTGTTCCTCTCCTTCGACGGGGGGGGCGCCTGGCTCCCCTTCGACGCCGGTATGCCGACCATGGCCTTCAACGATCTGCTGGTGCACCCGCGGGACAACGACCTCGTACTCGCCACCCACTCGCGCGGGATCTGGATCGTGGACAACGTGAACGCGCTGCAGGAGCTGACGCCGGAGGTCGTGGCCTCGCCGGCACACCTCTTCACGGCCGAGGACGCCCACCAGATCCGCTATCGCTCCGAGCGCGGGCACACCGGCGACATGATCTTCACGGGCGAGAACCCCCCCGCGGGCGGGATCGTGGACTTCTGGCTGGGCGAAGGCGTGGATCCGGCGTCCGTGGCGCTCACGGTGCTGGACGGCGCCCGCAGACCCGTCGCCGCCGTCCCGCTGGAGGGTCTCCGTCCCGGCGCCGTGAACCGGGTGGTCTGGAACCTGCGGAGCGCGCTGGGCGGGGAGGGGGTGGACGAGGCCCCGGCGGGGCCGCCGGTGCTGCCGGGACACTACACGCTGCGCCTCACCGCCGCCGGTGCGGCCTCCGAAACCGGAGTCCGGGTGCACGCGGATCCGCGCGACCGCGTTCCCATGGAGGTGCGGCTTGCCTGGACGCGCGACCTGGAGGGGATCCAGCGCCTCGAAGCGCGCGCGTCGGAGCTGCTGGCGTCGGTGCGTGAGGCCGCCCGCGACCTGGAGACCGGAGACGCCACCGCCCGCGCCACCCGGCTCCGGGACCTGTTGCGCGAGTCCGGCGAGCTGCGCTCCCGCCTGGCACGGCTGGTCCGGAGCGTGGAGGGGCACGTGGGCCCGCTCACCGGGGACGAGGCCGCCCAATGGAGCTTCCTGGAGGGGATGCTGGGGACGCTCCAGGCCGAGTGGTCGGAACCGGGAGGTCGCTGACATGCCCGTGCACCTCGGGGTATACGACACCTATGCGCTGGTCACCGTGGACGGGGACTTCACGGCCCGCGAGGTCGAGCAGGTGGTGGCGCGCGCGGGCGAACGGGTGGCGGCCGAGGCCCGGGACGGGTCCCGGGCCACGCCGTCGGTGCCGGTGCTGCTGGACCTCACCGGCGCCGCGTCACTGGCCCTCAAGTCGGACGAGGATCTGGCCACCTGCGCGGCCGCCTTCGCGGCCGCGGGCGACCACTTCCCCCGGGTGGCCATCCTGGTGCCCGGCGACCGGGTGGACGACCTGATGCGCATGGGCACCGCTTTCATGAGCCAGGCGGGACTGCGGGCCGCGCCCTTCCGCTCCCGCGCCGAGGCGGAGGCGTGGCTGCAGGCGCCCCCATAGGCGTGCGCGGCCGGGCCAGAGGTGTGTCCGCCGGCGCCCGGCCCGAAGGCCTCAGACGCCGTAGCGCTCCTTCAGGATCGCCAGGTGATGACGCTCGTGGCCCAGCAGGAACCACGGGATGGCCCCGACCTGGAAGCGCTGGCCGTTGGCCTCCCCGGTGCGCGCCAGCAGCTCCGGGGAGAAGTTGCGCCAGAGGTTCAGGCTGCTCCGCCGCACGGCGTGGTACTCGGCCAGCAGCCGGTCCAGGGCCAGATCGTCGGCGTTGGAGGCTGCGCCCCACCGGGTCTCGTCGTAGCCGGGCAGGGCCTGCGCATCCCCCCGCGCGAACCACAGGGCCCGCAGCTGGAACACCCGCTCCGTGTCGACGAGGTGGCCGACCACCCCCCGAACGGACCACTTCCCGGGCGCGTACCGGTGGGTCTCGAGCTGCGGAGCCACATGCCCGAGCCGCCGGGCCACTTGGTCCGCCTGGGCCTCGAGAGCGTCCAGTACGGCGCTGACACCCTCCGTGTGGACCAGATAGCCCCGGTAGTAGTCCGGCAGGGACCCGGCATGGGGGGCATCCTGGAGGGGGGTGCTCATGCGTCCCCCTTCCCCGCGCGCTCCGCGCCCGCGCGCTCCGCCTCCGCGCGCTCCGCCTCCGCGCGCTCCGCCTCCGCACCCGCGGCGGGCCCGTCCAGCGCCTCGAGGGTGGCGGTGGAGGGCGCACGCTCCCGCTGCAGGCGGCGGGCGGCGGCCTCCGCCTCCCGCATCACGCGGAGCGCGTTCTCACCCGCCAGCTGACGCAGTTCGGCGTCGCTCCACCCCCGGCGGGCGAGCTCCGCCAGCAGCGCCGGATACGTGGAGACATCCTCGAGCCCCTCGACCACCGAGCTGATCCCGTCGAAGTCGCCGCCCAGCCCCACGTGCGCTACGCCCGCCACCGTACGGATGTGCTCGACGTGGTCGGCCACGTCCGAGAGCGTGGCGCGGGGGGCCGCCTCCGGAGGACCCTCCCAGGTCCGCACCGCGTCGCTGACGAAGGAGGGGACGAAGGTGACCATGACCAGGCCGCCGTTCTCCGGGAGCCGGCGCAGCACGTCGTCCGGAACGTTGCGCGGGTGGTCGGTGACCGCGCGCGCCGAGGAGTGGGAGAAGATCACCGGCGCCTCGGCCACGTCGAGCGCGGCGTGCATGGCCGCGGGCGAAGTGTGGGAGAGGTCCACCAGCATTCCCATCCGGTTCATCTCGCGCACCACCTCACGTCCGAAGGCGGTGAGCCCCCCGTGGCGTGGCTCGTCGGTGGCGGAATCCGCCCAGTCGGTGTTGCACCCGTGCGTGAGGGTCATGTAGCGCACCCCGGCGGCGTAGAAGGCCCGCAGCGCACCCAGCGAGTTCTCGATGGCGTGCCCCCCCTCCATGCCCAGCAGCGAGGCGATGCGCCCGCGCGCGAACTCCCGCTCCACGTCCGAGGCGGAGAGGGCCTCCCCGAAGGCGTCCGGGTAACGGCGTACCACCCGCCGCGCGATGTCGATCTGCTCGAGCTGCACCCGGGCCGCGCCCTCGGCCACCGCGTCGCAGGGCACGTACACCGACCAGAACTGCGCGCCCACGCCACCCGCACGGAGGCGATCCAGGTCGGTGTGCCCCGGGGTCCGGTCCCGCAGGTCGTACGCCTCCACATCCCGGGGGGCGGTGGGGTGCTCCCGGATGGCCCACGGGAGGTCGTTGTGCCCGTCCACCAGCGGCGTGGTGGCGAGGACCGCGCGCGCGCGCGCCAGGTGGGCGTCCTGGCCGGCGGCGCCGGTGGCGAGCAGGGCGGAGAGGAGCATCACGGCGGCGGCTCTCATGAAGGGTCATCCGGGGTCCGGGGGACGATGCGATCGCGGGGGGAAGTTGGGGCCCGGCCGCCGTACGGCAAGGGTGGTGGCGCGGTCGGGACCTCCCGGAGCCGCAACGGGGGTAGAAGCCGTGCCCCCGCGGCGCCCGCCGAGTGGCGAAGGCGTCCCGGTCCCCGAGCGAGCAAGGAAGTGAGGAGGAGTGCAGTCGTGACCCCGTCCAGCGCCACCCGGCAGCCCCAGGACACCGCAACCGTCCGCCGCGCCCTCCGGCGCTTCGGCGGCCGCGCCACCCTCGGCGACGTCGCCACCGCCACCGGGCTGCCCGGCGCGCGCGCCGAATCCGCGCTCCGCTCCCTGCTGGAGATGCACCGGGGCCACCTGGAGGTGGGCGAGCGCGGCGACCTGGTCTACCGCTTCGAACCCTCGCTCATCCGCCGCGACGCGGTGCCCCTGACGACCCGCCTGCGGGAGGGGGCCTGGGCGATCTTCAAGGCCGCCTTCAAGATCTGGATCGTGACCATGCTGGTGGTCTACTTCCTGGTCTTCCTGGCGCTCATGATCGCCGCGCTGCTGGCCAACAACCGGGACGGCGAGGGCGGAGGGCTGGGGCGTGGCGAGGGACGCCGCGGCGGCCACATGCACTTCCCCAACTTCTGGCTCTGGTACCTCATCTGGTCCCCGAACTGGGGGTGGGGCCGGCCATACTACGGGGACCGCTACGGCCGCCCCACGCGGGGCCGGAGGGGCGAACGGCCCCAGGGCCCTCCCTTCTACAAGAAGGTCTTCGCCTTCGTCTTCGGACCGGACCGCCCCGAGCGGGACCCCGAGCACCGGGATCGCGAACTGCTGCGCTTCATCCGGGCCCGTGAAGGGGCGGTCTCGGCCGCGGACCTGGTGCAGGCCACCGGGATGTCCCTGGAGGAAGCCGAGTCGGAGCTGGCGCGCCTCATGGCCGCGCACGACGGAGAGGTCGAAGTGTCGGAGGAGGGGACGCTGGTCTACCTCTTTCCGGGCGTCATGGTGAGCGCCGCGGGCCCGGTCCCCCAACGGGACGTCCCGGCTGCGTGGCGGCGCCTCGAACCCCGCCTCCCGGTGACGGGGAACAGCACCGGAAGCAACGCGGCCATCGCGGGGATCAACCTCTTCAACCTGGCCGCCGCCGCCACGGCGCCCTGGTTCATCTTCCCGCGGCTGGGGCTGGGGGGGCCGCTGGCCGAGGTCGGGCTGGTCTGGGTTCCGATCGTCTTCAGCGCCTCCTTCTTCGCCGTGCCCCTGCTCCGCCTCCCGGCGGTGTGGCGGGAAAACGCCCGCCGCGCGGCGCGCAACGTGCGCAAGGTCGTCCTCGGGCAGGTATCCCGTGCCACCCTCTCCGCCGACGCCCCGGGAGCCGTGGCGCTGGAGGAGGCGCGCGCCGTCGTCCGGCAGCACCTCGAAGGGCGCGCCCACGCCGCCGTCGACCTCACGCGCACGCTCGACCGGCTCGTCGCCGAGTTCGACGGGGAGGTCGAGGTGAGCCCCGAGGACCGCACGCTTTACCGCTTTCCCGGCTTCCGCGCGGCCATGGCCGCGGCCCATCGCCTGCGCACCCGGCTCGGCCTCGGTCGGAAGGGCCCCGGCCGCATCGTCTACGCGAGCGACGATACCGGCGCCGAGGCGGGGGAGCGGGACCTCGACGCCTTCGACCGGGAGCTCTCGGCCCCGGGCGCGCCCCGCGCGGGGCAGGATGGCGGGGAGGGGCGGGCTCTCCCGCCCCCGGACGACCTGGCACGCTACCTGGGCGATCCCGACCGTTTCGCGTTCCGGGACGAGCTCGAGCTCGCCGCTCTCGAGGACGAGATGCGGCGGGAGACCCAGCGCGCTTCCGCCTGAGAGCGGCTCCGGCGCCGGAGGCCGCCGCCGAGGCACGCCGCCGGGGCACGAATGCCCCCTTGTGCGGTCCCCATGCCCATTCTAACTTTGCGTCACTTGGTTGAGAATGAGTCTCAATTCCATATCTTTGTTCCGCCTCATCTCCCCACCATGCCCACCCTCCACGCCGCGTGTCGCCGCCCCCACGCCCCCTCCGGGGCCGTCGGCTGCCGGCGCCGTGCCGTGGAGGCGGGCTCATCGGCCGCAGCCGCGCTCGTCGCGATGGCGCTCGGTGCCGCGGGTGCGGCACCGCTCACCGCGCAGGCATCCGTCGTGCGGGAAGGCTACGCCATGGGCACCGCGCTCCGGATCGAGCTCGTGGCGGAGGACGACTCCCGGCCCCGGACCCTGGCGGCCTCCGAGGCGGCGCTTCACGCCGTGGAGCGCACCGAGGCTCTGCTTTCGACCTGGCGGAATGATACCCCGCTCGCGCGCCTGAACCGCGCACCGATCGGCGTCCCGCAGGCGCTCCCCACCGACCTGGCGACCCTGCTGGAGACGGCGCTCGACTGGAGTCGCCGCACCGGCGGCGCGTTCGATCCCCGGGTGGGGGCCCTGGTCGACGCATGGGACCTGCGCGGGACGGGACGGGCGCCCACCCTGGAGGCACTCGGACGGGCGCGAGCGGCGGCGGGCGACGCCGCCTTTACGCTCGGGCACGGCACCCTGGCGCGACTCCACCCCGACGCCTGGATCGACGCGGGCGCCTTCGGCAAGGGCGCGGCCCTGGCGGCCGCCGCCGACACGCTGCGCGCCCTGGGCGTGACACGGGCCTGGATGGACCTGGGCGGACAACTCCTCGTGCTGGGCGCCCCCGCCGGGGACCCGGCCGGATGGGGAGTGCGGGTCGCCCACCCTAGCGACCGCACCCGCACCGCCGCCCACCTGCGCGTCCGGGACGCATCGGTGGCGACCAGCGGGGCCTCCGAGCGGGGCGTCGAGGTGGACGGGGCGCGCCTCGGACACATCCTGGACCCTCGCACCGGCGCCCCGGCGCCCGCCTGGGGGAGCGTGACGGTCGTGGACGCCGATCCCGTGCGGGCCGACGTCCTGGCCACCGCGCTCTTCGTGCTGGGACCCGAGGCGGGGC
The DNA here is from genome assembly GCA_032250975.1 of Longimicrobiales bacterium. Classification (GTDB taxonomy): domain Bacteria; phylum Gemmatimonadota; class Gemmatimonadetes; order Longimicrobiales; family Gaopeijiaceae; genus Gaopeijia. The sequence continues at coordinate 14,204 of JAVVFC010000031.1, forward strand.
TGGCGCTCGCGCGCACCCTCCCGGACACCGGCGTCCTCTTCCTCGTCACCCGGGGGCGGGACGCCGAAGCACGCTGGAACCCCGCCCTGGAGCGGTGGCGCCCGGCCGTTAACCCCGCCGAGCCGGTGGACTCACGCTCGACCCTGCCTTCAACTCCATCTGTCGGACGACTTCCATGACATCCGTATCGTACCCTTCCCGGCGCGCGCCCGGCGCGCGCCTCCGGACCGCGGCCCTCGCGGCCTGCGCGCTGCTTCCGGCCGCCGGCCTCCTTCCGGCGCCCGCCTCCGCCCAGGAGCCCGACTCCGCCCGCCTCGCCGAACTCGAACGCCGCATGGAGGCCCTCACGCGTGAGATCGAGCGACTCAGCCTGGGCGAGGAGGTGGTCCAGGCCGACACCTCCATCGGCGGCCTCGGCTTCGGCGCCTCCAAGGTGTACGCCGTCCAGCAGGGCGTCTCCATCGGAGGCTACGGCGAGCTCCTCTATGAGAACTTTTCCTCCGAGCGCGAGGACGGGGTGGCGTCCGGGCGCCGCAACCAGTTCGACGCGCTGCGGGCCATCCTCTACGTGGGCTACAAGTTCAACGACCGTCTGCTCTTCAACTCCGAGATCGAGATCGAGCACGCCGACGAGATCTTCCTGGAGTTCGCCTACCTGGACTACCTGATCACCCCCAGGGTCGGACTGCGGGGCGGAATGCTGCTGGCGCCGCTGGGGCTGGTGAACGAGCTGCACGAGCCTTCCACCTTCCTGGGGACCAAGCGGACGGTAACCGAGAGCCGGATCATCCCCTCCACCTGGCGGGAGAACGGGGTCGGCCTGTTCGGAGAGGCGGGCGACGTGGACTGGCGCGTCTACCTCATGACCTCGCTGGACGGGAGCGGCTTCAACGCCGGCGGTCTGCGCGGAGGGCGACAGAAGGGCTCCCGTTCGGTGGCCGAGGACGTGGGCGTGGCCGCGCGCCTGGACTTCAAGGGGTATCCCGGCCTGACGCTGGGCGCTTCGGGCTACCTGGGCCAGACGGCGCAGGGGCAGGAACTGAACGGCGCCGAGGTGGGCGGGGACCTGTTCATCTGGGACCTGCACGCCGACTACAAGGCGCGCGGGTGGGAGCTGCGCGCCCTGGTGGCGGGCGCCACCCTGGACGACGTGTCGGAGCTGAACGCCCTGAACGGACTGACCGGCTCCGGCGGGATCGGCGACTCCATGCTGGGGTGGTACGTCCAGGCGGGGTACGATGTCCTGCGTGGAACCCGGAGCACCCACCAGCTCGTCCCCTACCTCACCTACGAGGAGGTGGACACCCAGCGCGGAGTCGCCACCGGTTTCACCGCCGACCCGGCCAACGACCTGCGGGTGGCGTCGCTCGGGCTTGCCTGGCGGCCGGTGCCCCAGGTGGTGTGGAAGGCGGACTACCAGTTCCACTCCAACGAGGCCGACACCGGCGTGGACCAGCTCAACGTGCAGATCGGATGGCTCTTCTGACGGCCGGCGCCCCGGCGCTCCCCCTGGTGCTGGTGCTGACGCTCGCGTCAGCGCTGGCGCCGGCGGGGGGCGCCGCCCCGCTCGCCGCCCAGCTCACCCAGCAGGAGGCGCTCGCCCTCGCCTTCCCGGCAGCCGACTCGGTGGAGCGCCGGACCGCCTATCTGGACGACGAGGCGCTGGAGCGGGTCCGCGCGCTGGCCGGACCCGGCGTCGAGGTGCCCTCCGGCGTCGTGACCTACTACGTGGCGAGCCGTACAGGCAAGCCGCTCGGCGTCGCCTACTTCGATGCGCACCGGGTACGCACGTTGCCGGAGGTCCTCATGATCGTGGTCGATCCCGCGGGGGAAGTGCGCCGGATCGAGACGGTGAGCTTCCGGGAGCCGCCCGAGTACCGCGCCCCTGACGGGTGGCTGCGGCAGATCGAAGGGCGTCCGCTGGAAGACGACCTCTCGCTCAAGCGGGACATCCCGAACCTCACCGGCGCCACGCTCACCGCCCAGGCAGCCGTGGCCGCGGCGCGGCGGGTGCTGGCGCTGCACGCCGTCATCGCCCCGCTGGCGCCCGGGGCTCGGGAGCCGACACGGTGAACCGCTTCCAGCGCCGGCTCCTGTGGTGGAGCACCCTGCTCACCGCGGCCACTGGAGGCGTCTACGCCTGGATGAAGCACCTCATGGAACCGGTGGACGAGTGGGCGGTGATCAACCACCCCCTGCAGCCGTGGGTCCTGAAGCTGCACATCCTCGTCGCGCCGGTCATGGTCTTCGCGGTGGGGATGGTCACCGTCACCCACGTCTGGCCCCTTCTCAAGGCCGGGCTCCCTCGGGGACGGTGGACGGGGATCGGGACGGCGGCCACCTTCGGGCCGCTGGTCCTGACCGGGTATCTGGTCCAGGTCGTCACCTGGCCGCGCCCCCTGGCCATACTCGCATGGAATCACCTGGGACTGGGCATCCTGGTGACTGCGGCCTTCCTGGGGCATCGCGCGGCGGTGGTGCGCGGGCTCCGACGCCGGAAGGGCGCGCTCTCCGTGCTTCCCTCGGCCGCCCCGCCGCCCGCTCCGCACCCGGCGCGGGGCTCGCCCGTCCCGCGCCCCCGGGCCCGGGCCGCCGCCGAGTGATCCTCGACCGGTAGGGGTTGTGCGCGGGCGCGTGAGCGCCCCATTCTGCGCCTGTCATCCCGCCGGCGGCCCACCCTGCCCCCCGGTCCTTCGCGCCGGGGCCCGCCGCGGGAGCCGCGACCAGGAGCGCCGGACCGATGGAATCCCCGGATCGTACCCTCCCCTCCAGCCGCTCCTTTCCCACCTCCGCGAGCGACTCCCTCTGGCGTGTCGCGCAGGGTGCGGGCCTCGTGGCCACCCTCGGGCTCCTGGCGGGGCTCGTGCTCTCGCCGCAGGCGACGCTGCGGATCCTCTGGTACGGGATCATCCCGGTGCTCCCCGCCGTCTTCCTGATCCATCCGGGCATCTGGCGCAACGTCTGCCCGCTGGCCACGCTCGAGATCCTGCCGCAGCGTCGCGCCGGCGGCGTGCGGCTGGAGCGGGACGGCGCCCGCCGGGCGCTGGTGGTCGGGCTGGTGCTGCTGGCGGTGCTGGTGCCGGCGCGCCGCTTGCTGTTCAACAGCGACGGCCCCTGGCTGGCGGGCGTGATCGTGGGTGTGGCCCTGCTCGCGCTCCTGCTCGGTCTCGGCTCCCACCGGAAGGCGCGCTTCTGCAACGCCCTCTGCCCGGTGCTCCCGGTGGAGAAGCTCTACGGCCAGAGCCCCCTCCTCTCGGTGCCCAACCCCCGCTGCGCCCCGTGCACGGCCTGCACCGCGAGCGGCTGTCTGGACCTGGTCCCGACCCGCGCCGCCCTCGAGATGGCGGACCCCGGGGACCGGGGGGGAAGCCGCTGGCTGCTCACGCCCTTCGGCATCTTTGCCGCCGCCTTCCCGGGCTTCGTGGTGGCGTACTACCTGCTGGGGGACGTGCCCGCCTCCGCCTGGGCGACGGTGTACGGCGGGGTGGCGGCCGGCTCCGTGGCAAGCTTCGCCCTGGTGGGGGTGGTGCTGGCCCCGGCGCGGGTTCCGGCCCGCACGGCGCTCCCATGGCTCGGCCTGCTGGCCTTCCTGCTCTACTACTGGTTCGGCGCGCCCGGCGTCGCGGACGCCTGGAGCACGGGCACGGCCCCCACGGGGGTCACCGTGGGCATCCGGAGCGCCGCGCTCGCCCTGGGCCTGGCCTGGACAGCACGCCGCCTCCGGGGCGCGGCGGCCCCTACCGCGCGCGCGGCTCGCAGGTGATGTAGCTCCACGAGGCCCCGAACTCGTACGCGCCCCCGAAGACCCGGTCCATGGCGGCGCGCATGAGGGCGAGGCGGTCCTGCACGACCGCCTCGGGCGCCGGGGCGCCGGTCACCTTCTCGGCGCCTCCCACCCAGCCGAGCACCCCCTCGTGGTACACGCTCAGGAACTCGTACCACTCTTCCACCCGGGCCGGAATGCGGCGCCGGCGGACCGAGGTGACGTCGAAGCCCTGCGCCCGGAAGACGTCCAGGTAGTGCTCGAGCGGGCGTACCGGAAGGAAGTACTTGCGGCGCAGCGCGTCGTGCGCCGCCATGTGCGCCGCGTCCTCCAGCACCCCCCGGTAGGCGGCCCAGCGGGGCTCGTCCCGCACCAGCGCCACCGCCCGGGCGTGGATGACCTCGACCGTCTCGTCGATGATCCACTCGTCGTCGGGCATCTCGGGGTTGCGGATGTTGCCCGACTGCACGAAGAGGCGCCCCCACGGGCGCAGCACCCGCCGCCACGCCCGCACCGTGTCCTCGAGGTCGAAGTACAGGTGCACGGCGTTGGTGGAGATGATGCCGTCCACGCCCCGCTCCCCGAGCGGGCCGGCCAGCACCTCGTCCACCCGCTGCAGTCGCCGCTCCTCGCGCAGGTAGGGGATGAGGCGGAACGCCATGCGCGGGTCGTCCCGGAACTTCTCCAGCGCCAGGCGCAGGAACTTGGGCGAGGAGTCCACGATGAGGATTCCCACCTCCCGCCCGCCCAGCCGGTCCAGCAGCCGCTTGGCCAGGATGCCCGTCCCCCCGGAGTAGTCCAGCAGCACGTCGCCTCGGCGGGCGTACTCGCCCAGCTGCTCCACGGTGAAGTCCAGGTTGGCGTACCAGCCGTGGTTCTCGACCGTGTCGTAGTTGAGCGCGAGCTCCTCGACGGAGCCCGCCGCCCAGGGGGCGTCGGGGATGCGCGGAAAGCCGGGGGGCCAGAGCGGGGCCCCGGGGGAGGGTTGGGAGGGCATGGTCGCCCAATCTACCCCGGCGGCGCCCCCCTGCCCAGAATCTGCCGGCCGAGCGCCTCGAGCTGCGTCTTGCTGCACCCCTCGAAGGTGTGGTCGCAGGTCCCGTCGTAGGCCGCGCACAGGCGGGTGAGACGCGAGCCGGTCACCACCTGGTCGGCCATGCCGAAGAGGACGTGGTCCTCCTTGCCGATGTGGCCCCGGATCAGGTCGATGTAGCCCCGCCCCGCGTGCGCCAGCCGCCGGTGGTCGTCCGCGTCGCCGCCCCGCGCCCCGGGGAGCGCCCGCGCCATGGCGGCCGCCGCCTCCCGCCCGAGCCGGTGCTCGTGCAGCATCACCGCAATGGGCCCCGAGTCGCGGGGCAGCCCGCACGCCTCCAGCGCCGGGAAGAGCAGATCCTCCTCCTTGCCGTGGTGACAGGCGTCGGCGAAGAGCCGGATGAAGGTGACGCACCGCTCCACCGCATCGAAGTCCATCTCCCGCGGGGGCGCGCCCAGCAGCCGCTCGAGCGCGTCCGCCACCGCCAGGATCCACTGGTGTTCGTCCCGGAGCACCTCTGTGGCGCCCGTCTCGTTCGTCGGCATGCCGTCTCCTTCACTGGAACCTGGAATCCCGTTCATCCCTTCCTCACCCGCCCGAGCGACCCGCCGGGGCCGGGGTCGCCCGGCGGCGGGTGTAGAGCGCGTGCGCGCCTCCGCTCTCGAAGCACCCCGCGCACCCGTCCGCCGGAGCCTCGCCGCTCCCCGCCCCGCGCTCGTCCGCCGCCGGCCTGCGCTCGTCCGCTGGCGGCGCGCGCACTTCCGCACCCGCAGCCCCGTGCTCGTGTTCCCCGGCCACCCGCTCCAGCGCCACTTCGAAGCCCAGTTGCCGATAGAGGTCGGCCATCTCGCGGGCGCGCTCGGTGTGGGTCACGAAGCGGTACTGCCACCCCGCGGCCGTCCGCCCGGGGTCGGGGCGGAAGCGGCCCTCCGCGGCGGGAGGTCCGTTGGGGGACGGGGCCGGCGGAGGGGGCGGGGGCCGGTCCGCAACGCCCGCCCCCGCCAGTACGGGGAGGCGCACGCTCCGGGGGCGCCCGGGCGCCTCAGGCCGTGGCCGCGGCTTCGGCATCCAGACGCTCCAGCCGGCGCTGCCCCAGCCAGGCGGCACCCAGCGCCGAGGTGAACTGCACCAGGTCGCCCGGTGGCACGTTGACCTCGGCGTCCAGCTCGCGGCGGATCACGTCGGCCATGCGCTCGAAGCGGAGGATCCCGCCGATGAGCGTGAATTCGGGCTCCATCTGCACGCGCTTCATGAGCTGCACCGAGCGTCCCACCAGCGACACCACGGCGCCGTGCATGATGTCGGCGGGGGCGGCCCCCTGCGAGAGCTGGTTGATGACCTCCGACTCGGCGAAGACGGCGCAGACGCCCGAGATGGTCACCGGCGTCTTGGAGGTGCTCACCAGGGGCCCGATCTCTCCCGTCTCGAAGCCCATGTAGCGGGCGGTCTTCTCCAGGAAGGCCCCGGTGCCGGCGGCGCACTTGTCGTTCAGACGGAAGGACTTGACCTTGCGGTCCTCGCCCAGGCGGGTGGCCTTCATGGTCTGACCGCCCACGTCCAGGATGGTGGCCGTGCGGGGAAAGAGGAGGGTGGCGCCCCGGGCGGCGGCGGTCAGGTCGGTGACATGCGTGTCGGCGTCCTCGACCTGGTGGCGGCCGAAGCCCGTGGTGATGAGGTAGGCCACGTCGGCGCGGCCGAGCCCAGCCTGCCCGAGCGCTTCCCCCAGCGTCTCGCCCGCCACCGCCTCCAGGCGGAATCCCGTGGGGCGCATGGCCTGGCCGACGATGTTGGAATCGGCGTCCAGCACCACGCACTTGGTGTAGGTGGAGCCCAGGTCGATCCCGGCCGTGTACCTCATGACGCCACCTCCTGGCGGGCGGACGGCTTGCGGGCGCCCAGGACGTGGTCGAGGGCGAAGAGGGCGGCGCCGAGCGCGCCCATGTAGTGGGAGTCGTCGCTGACGTTCACCTGCACCCCGAGGCGCTGGTTGAGCGCCTCGATCATGGCGGTGTTCTTCGCCACGCCGCCCGTGAACGTCACCTGGTCCTCGATCCCCACCCGCCGCAGCAGCCCGGCGGAGCGGGCGGCGATGGACTGGTGCACGCCCAGCAGGATGTCCTGGATCTTCTTTCCCTTTCCGAGCCAGGAGAGCACCTCGGACTCGGCGAAGACGGTGCAGGTGGTGCTGATCTTCACGGGGCGCTCGCCGCGGAGGGCGGTGGGGCCCAGGTCGTCCAGGGGGATGTCGAGCGCGGAGGCGGCGGCACCCAGAAAGCGTCCCGTCCCGGCGGCGCACTTGTCGTTCATGCAGAAGTCGATGATCTCGCCGTCGGCGGAAACCCGGATGGCCTTGGTGTCCTGGCCGCCCATGTCCACCACCGTACGGGTGTCGGGGAACATGTGCACCGCCCCCCGGCCGTGGCAGGAGATCTCGGTGACCTGGGTGTTGCCGAAGGTCACCTTGTAGCGTCCGTACCCCGTCCCCACCACGTACTCCACCTCGCGCTCCTCCAGGCCGGCCGCTTCGAGCGCCTGCTCGAAGGCGGTCTGCGCCGCCTGGATCACGTTGGCCCCGGTGGCGGTGAGCGCGCGCGCCACCATGGCGCCGCCCTCGTCCACGATGACCGCCTTGGTCTGGGTGGACCCGACGTCCACGCCCGCCGCGTATGCCATGTGCTCTCTCCCCGGGATCAGGTGGACGCCGCGTCGGCCTTCACACGGCGCGAGGCGAGGCCCTCGAAGAAGGCGTCGATGCGGTTCTTGAGCTGCGCTTCGGAGACGACGCGCCGGTCCATCATGTCCGACTCGATGAAGAGCGAGGGCACGTCGGCCCGCTCCATCACCGCGCGCCGGTTGTCGGCCAGCCCGGTCGAGACCGTGCGGCAGCTCTTGATGGGGTGGTAGACGACGCCGTCGGCGCGGTACTCCTCGAACATCCGCAGGAGCGGATCCGTCTGGAAGAACATGCTGTCCATGGCGTCCCGCACCCCCAGCAGCAGCCCCTCGGCCAGGCTCTCGAGCGGGTGCTCCAGGTCGTACTGGTGCCCCTCGTGGGCGCCCCCCGAAGCGAACCAGAGGTAGGTGGAGTTGACGAAGGTCCCGCCCCACTCGGTGAAGAGCTCGCCGAAGCGGCGGAAGATGGGGTAGCACGGCACACCCACGAAAAGCAGCCGGTAGAGCTCCTCGGTGAGCGTGCCCAGCCCCTGCTCGCTCTTCCAGGCCATCTCCTCGACCAGGTCGTCGAAGTAGCGGGCCGCCTCGGGGGTCCCGCGCAGGCAGTTGGAGACCCCCAGGTAGATGGTGCCGTCGGTGAGGGCGTTGAAGACCGAGGGCGTGGACCGGTTGAGCTCCAGCACGCGCTTCCACCCGCGGGCCGCCACGTTGGCGTGCCCGAGCGTCTCGCGCAGTCGGTCGATGTCGAACGCGACGCCGCTCTTCTCCTCCAGCAGGGGGATCAGCTCCCGGAGCTGGGCCAGCACGTAGCGGCGGTCGTTCTCGAAGTCGGGATCGCCCGGGCCGGGCCGG
>JAVVFC010000320.1:0-1943 GCA_032250975.1 Longimicrobiales bacterium
CTCAGCGTCATGGCGATCGATTTCGGTTGAGGGTCACGGGCGGACGCCGGCGTGCGGCCCCGCCCGGGACGGATGATCGCACCGGCTGCGCCCCGATTGCGTCGGGGATTCTCCGTGCGCGGGCGGGGTGGAACTCCCCGCACGCGCGGCGCCGGCTCAGGGCTCGGCGTAGCGCGCCGGCGCGCCCTGGTCGCCGTGGCCCAGGATCCCGCGCACCGCGGCCACGTCCGCCTCGGAGGGGAACTCCCACCCGGGCTGGTACCCGAAGACGGCGCGCAGCGGGCGCGAGCCGAAGCGCCCGTCCAGCATCTCCATGTGGTCGCTGTCCAGCAGGCCCGGGTGGTCGACCCCGCAGGCGTGGCTCAGGCGCAGCAGCTCCTTGCGGAGCGCGCACACGTAGCTCGCCACCCGCACCGCCTTGTCGGCCGGGTCCAGCCCGCGCACCAGCCAGCGATTCTGGGTGGCCACCCCGGTGGGGCAGTGGTCGGTGTGGCAGCGCTGCGCCTGGATGCACCCCACCGCCAGCATGGCCTCGCGCGCCACGTGGATCAGGTCGCACCCCAGGCAGAAGGCCATGAGCGCGGTCTCGGGGAAGCCCAGCTTGCCCGACCCGCCCCACACCACCCGCTGGTGCATGCCCCGCTCGGCGAAGGTCCGGTAGACGCGGCTGAAGCCCATCTTGAAGGGGAGCGCGACGTGATCCGCGAAGGCGGGCGGTGCGGCGCCGGTCCCCCCTTCCCCGCCGTCGATCGTGATGAAGTCCACGCCCCGCTCCTCGGACGCCATGCGCTCGGCCAGCTCCTCCCAGAAGGCCATCCCGCCTACCGCCGACTTGATTCCCACGGGAAGCCCCGTGGCCTCGGCCAGATCCTCCACGAAGTCCAGCATCTCGTCCACGGTGCGGAAGGCGCGGTGGCTGGAGGGGCTCACCACCGACTCGCCCACCGGCAGGCCCCGGATGGCGGCGATCTCCGGCGTGACCTTGCGGCCCGGCAGCACGCCGCCCAGCCCCGGCTTGGCGCCCTGGCTCAGCTTGATCTCGACGGCGCGCACCGGGTGGGCCTCCACCTTGCGCAGGAACTCGGCGCGGTCGAAGCCGCCGTCCGCCGTGCGGCAGCCGAAGTACCCGGTGCCGATCTGCCAGATGAGCTCGCCCCCGTGCAGGTGGTGGGGCGCGATGCCGCCCTCGCCGGTGTTGTGCAGGCAGCCGGCGAGCGCGGCCCCCCGGTTCAGGGCGGTGACCGCCGCCCAGGAGAGCGAGCCGAAGCTCATGCCGCTGAGGTTCACGACGGATTCCGGGCGGAAGGCCCGGCGGCGGCCGCGGTGCCCCCCCAGCACCTTGGCGGCCGGCAGGCGGTGGAGGGGGTCCCGGTCCTCGTCGTGGTGCGTGTCCAGCCGGCCCAGCGTGTCGTGCTTGATGATCAGGTAGCTGGAGCGGTGCTCCACGTCGTTGTCGGTGCCGAACCCGTGGTAGGCGTTCTGGCGCTTGGCCGAGGCGTACACCCAGCTGCGCTGGTCGCGCGAGAAGGGCCGCTCCTCGTCGTTCCCGGTCACGATGTACTGGCGCAGCTCGGGCCCCACGGACTCGAGCAGGTAGCGGAGGTGCCCGACGACGGGGAAGTTGCGCAGGATGGCGTGGCGGGTCTGGAGCAGGTCGTAGACCGCGACGGCCACGACCACGCCCGCCGCGAGTGCGAGGATTGTGGTGAGCATGGCGGAGAAGGTGGTCCCGCTCCGGGAGCGGGGGCAAGGCGCGGTCGCGGGGCGGGCGCTCGGGCGAGGGGGGCGCCGAGGAGGGTGGCGAGCGCCCCGGCCGCGGTGGCGCCGGGGAACAACGGCCCCGCTTCCGGCGATTCAACAGGTGTACCCGTCAGGCACCCCAGCGCGGAGGCAACCATGGCCCACGACCCCGGCACCGGAACCCCCTTCTCCGACTCCGTCCC
>JAVVFC010000321.1:0-1939 GCA_032250975.1 Longimicrobiales bacterium
GCTCACCGCGACCGCCGTCGGGCAGGGCGCGGGTCCCTCCGCCGGGACGGCGGGCACCACCCTCACGCCCGCGGGCACCGGGAACGGCATCGACGCCGCCGACCGCGACCAGCTCGCCGCCCTGCTGGGCGCCCTCCTCCCGAGCCCCGCCATCGGGCAGGCTCCCGCCCGGACCCCCGCGCCCCCCCTCTGGCTGGTGGCCGACGGAGACGCGGTGGTGGCGCAGCTCTCCCGGGTTCCGGAGCCCTTCTGGGGCTTCCACCTCTACCGGGCGGACCCCGGGGGGGAGTGGGTCCGCCTCACCGACGAGGCGGTGCAGCCGGTGCGGGATCCGGGCCTGTCCGTGTCCATCCTGGGGGAGGACGCCCCCCTCCTGCAGGAGCTGACCCGCTCCGCCACGCCGGTGGAGATGGTGCGCCGCATCCAGCTCGAGCCCGCCACCGCCAACGTCTACAGCTACCTCTTCCCCACGGCGGCGGAGGTCCTGGGCCGTCGCTTCCGGGACCCGGGCCTCCAGCCCGGCGCCACGTACCGCTACCGGGCGGTCTTCACGGACCCCCTGGGGGCGGAGACGGAGGAGTCCGTGGAGGGGAGCGTCACCCTCTCCGACGTGGTCCCCGGAACCGTGGCCGGCATGAGCGCCGCCCCGGGGAGCGCCCGGACGACGGTTACGTGGAGCTACCCCGCCTACCAGGGGGATCCCACGGACCTGGTGGTGGGCTACCACGTCTACCGCGCCACCGCGCCGGAGGGCCCGTACCAGCGCCTCACCGCCGCCCCCGTGGCCCGGAACGACCTGGAGGCCCCCTCCTTCACCGACCGGGAGGCGGAGAACGGCGTCCGCTACCTGTACCGGGTGCGGGCCGTGGACCTCCTGCGCCGGGAGGGGCCTGTCTCCGATACCGCCGCCGTGACGCCTGAGGACCCCACCCCCCCGGCCGCGCCGGAAGGGCTGGCGGGCCTTCCCGGTGACGGGGTGGCGCAGGTGGCGTGGCGCATCTCCCCGGAGCTGGACCTGGCGGGGTACTGGGTGGAGCGCTCCACGGGGCTGGACCAGCCGTACGCCCGCCTCAACACCGACCTGGTCGCCGGCGAGGCCCCCATCTGGGTGGACTCCACCGTGGTGGGCGGGACGCAGTACTTCTACCGGGTGGTGGCCCAGGACGCCGCCGGGCGGGAGAGCCGGGCCAGTAACGCCATTCCGGTCCTCCCCTACGACCGCACGCCCCCGGCGGCCCCCGGCGCCGTTACCGCCTCCGTGGCGGAGCGCCGGGTGCGCCTCACCTGGGGGCCGGCGCCGGGAAGCGACGTGGCGGGCTACCACGTCTACCGGGGCGACACGCCCGAGACGCTGGTGCGGGTCACGGAGCAGCCCGTCCCGGATACCACCTTCCTGGACATGGGATTCGAAGGCGAGGGACTGGTCCCGGGCGCGGAGCTCCTGGTGCGGGTCACCGCCGTGGACGGGGCCTTCAACGAGTCGGAGCCGGCGTCCCTCACGGTCACCGTCCCCGACGACGTGGCCCCGGCGCCTCCCACGGGACTGACCCTGGAGAACCCGTACGGCCGCGGGGTGCGAGTGCGCTGGAATGCGGCCCGGGACCTGGACGTGGCGCGCTACGTGGTGCTGCGGGACCCGGGCGCCGGCGGTGCCCTCCTGCCGCTGGATTCGGTGGACGCCGCCGACCGGTACGAGGTGGACGACGCCGGCGTGCGCCCCGGCGTCACCTACCGCTACGCCGTCCTGGCCGTGGACCGGGCGGGGAACCGGGGCGAGCCCGCCGCGGACACCCTCACCTTCCGGGACGCCAGCCCCCCCGCGGGCCCCAACTTCGTGCAGGCCGCGCTCATCCCCGGTGGCGTCCGCATCCTCTGGGAGCGGGTGGCGGCGGAGGATCTGGCGGGCTACCGGGTCCACCGCTCCGAGCTTCCCACCGGC
>JAVVFC010000322.1:0-1922 GCA_032250975.1 Longimicrobiales bacterium
GCCGGTGACGCGGCTGAACCGTGTGCGGCAGACGGCGCTGATCCACCTTCTGCCCGTGCGGGCCCGGCCCCCTTCCGGAATAGCGGCCGGCCCGGCACCGGGGTGGGCCTACGCCTCCACCTCCACCGCCGGCGGGCCCGGCCGCAGGCAGCCGGGGCAGTAGCGCCACCCGGCCTCCAGCGCCTGGCCGCAGCGGCAGGCGCGTCGCTGGCGCTGCCCGCACCAGGGGCAGCCGCCGGCCTCGGCGGGAACCTCACCCCCGCACGCGGCGCAGGGCACGGCCGCGCCCGGGTCGCCGCGCACGACGCGGGAGGCCTCGTGCGGCGTGGTGCGCCCTTCGGCGACCTGGCGGCGCGCGTCGTCCGCCAGGAAGCCCATGCCGGCCTCACGCGCGATCCGCCGCAGCACCGGGGTGGAGGCGCCCCGCACCACGGCTTCACGGAGCGCGTCGGTCATGACCAGGACCTGAAAGACGCCGGTCCGCCCGCGGTACCCGCCGGTGCAGCGTCCGCACGGCGTGCGCGCATCGCCTCCGCAGACGCGGCACACGGTGCGCACCAGGCGCTGCGCGATCACGCCGGCCACGCCCGCCGCCACCAGGTAGGGGGGCACTCCCATGTGCAGCAGGCGCGTGAGAGCGGAGGGCGCGTCCGTGGTGTGCAGGGTGGAGAGCACCAGGTGCCCGGTGACGGCCGCGGCCATGGCGATCTCGGCGGTCTCCACGTCCCGGATCTCCCCCACCATGACCACGTCGGGATCCTGGCGCAGCACGGCGCGCAGGGCGCCGGGGAAGGTGAGGCCGGCGCGGGGGTCCACCTGCACCTGGGTCGCGCCCGGGACCGGGTATTCGATGGGGTCCTCGAGCGTGACCACGTTCCGGCCCACCCGGTCCACCTCGCGCAGGGCGGCCTGGAGGGTGGAGCTCTTCCCGCTCCCGGTGGGCCCGGTCGCGAGCAGCACGCCCTGCCCCGAGCCCAGCACGCTCCGCATGCGGGCCAGATCCGCCTCGGCCATGCCCAGCTCGGCGAGCGAGGCGGGCGCCTCGTCCGGACGCAGAATGCGCACCACCGCCTTCTCGCCCGCCCCCGAGGGAAGGGTCGAAACCCGCAGCGCCGCGGGCGCGTCGTCGACGACGGCCCGGAAGCCGCCGTCCTGGGGCCGGCGGCGGACGGCGATGTCCATCCCGGCCATGATCTTCAGGCGGGAGACGACCACCGGCCGGAGCGCGGGGGGCAGGGTGCGCACGGGGCGCAGCACGCCGTCCACCCGCACGCGCACCTCCAGACCCCGGCCGGTGGGCTCCAGGTGCAGGTCGCTGGCCCGCGCCGCGCCCGCTTCCGCCAGCAGGCCGTCCACCAGCTGCACGACGGGGGCGGCACGGGCGGCGCGCTCGAGGGCGTCGCCGTCGGCCTCGTCGTCCTCGCCGGGGGACCCGGCCTCGCCGCTTCCCCCCCCGTTGCGGGCACCGCCGCGCGTCCGCGAGAGTTCGGCCACCAGCCGCTCCAGGTCGCTGCCGTACCCACGCAGCAGCGCCCGCTCGACCGCGGGCGGCGACGACACCACGATCTCCACGCGCCGTCCGGTGCGGAAGCGCACGTCCTCGGCGGCGGCCAGGTTGAGGGGGTCGGCCATGGCCAGCGTCAGGCTGCGGCGGCCGGCGCGCAGCGGAACCACCCGGAGCCGGCGGGAGAGCGCTTCGGGGAGGAGGGCGAGGGCGTCGGCCTCGGGCTCGAGCGGATCCGGAGCGAGCGGGAGAGAGAGCTGGGCTGCCAGGGCGGCGGGCACCGCCTCCGGCCGGCACCATCCGCGCTCGACCAGGAGCTCCCCCAGGCGAAGGCCCGACCCTTCCTGCGCGCGCAGCGCGCTCTCGAGCCGGTCGGGGCTCAACGCGCGGGCCGAGACCAGGAGCGCGCCGAGCAGAC
>JAVVFC010000323.1:0-1922 GCA_032250975.1 Longimicrobiales bacterium
GAAGACGTCACACCCGCCCAGGAAGGATCCGATCTGCTCCGGGACCCGCCCCGGAATGGCCGGGCCGTGGTCGCGGACCACGAGGTGAACCTCGGCGCCCTGCGTATCGTCCAGCGAGCCGTCGCCGTCCGGTACCCCGTCGCCGTTCAGGTCGAGCACCTCGGACGGTGGCGTGAGGGACGATCCCGCGAAGGTGGCGCGGCCGTCCTCACCGGCGATCCCCCCGGCCGCGGGCCCGAACACGGTTCCTCCCACACCCTCGGTCAGCAGGTCGGCGCCGTTGCACCCGTCCTCGCCGCACGCAGCGGGGTTCTCGAACACCACCCACCAGACGGTATAGGTGTGTCCGGGCTCGAGCTCCGCCGCCCGGTAGGTGAAGGTGGCGCCGTTGCGGTTGCGGTTCAGGCTGGCAGTGCCCGCCACCGGCGCGAGGCCGGGAAGGGTGATGATGGCCGCCGAGGGCTGGGTGTTGGTGCCGGGCGTCCCACCGGCGGCCTCCGCGACGGGAGCGTCCGGGGCGACGGGAGTGGCGCCGTCCTGGCACCCGAGGGCCGCCACGGCGAGGGCCGCGGCAACGGTAAGAGACTGGGAGATTCGCATGCCGTCCTCCATAAGGGTGTGGGTCAACGGGACACAGAAGCCCGGGCGTGGGGCCCACGTCCGGTCTCTGCTCTCCCGATGCGATGTCACCCGTGTATGCGCGGACGGGCCTGGAATCCCGACATCCGGTGGCGCGCGACTCCCTTGCGTTTGTGCTGCTCAGGGGTAAGAGATTGAAGCGTTCCTCAATATCCAGGACGTCCCATGTGCTCCCCTCCCGACGGACAGTCCGACGCCGATTTCCGGTCCGCGCCCGGCGACATCACGCGCCTGCTCGCCGAGGTCGGACGCGGGGACGAGACCGCGCGTGACCAGCTCGTGGTCCGGGTGTACGGAACGCTGAAGCGGCTTGCCCGCAGCGCCCTCGACCGCGAGTGGGGGGGCACGGCGATCTCCAGCACGGAGCTGGTGCACGAGGCGTATCTGAAACTCCTCCCCCATGGCGCGGGCGGCATGCAGGACCGGGTCCACTTCTTCGGTTCCGCCGCCCGCGCCATGCGGCAGGTTCTGGTCGATCACGCGCGCCGCTCCGCGGCGGCGAAGCGGGGGGGCGGCTGGTCCCGCGCCACACTCGGCCCCAGCGCCCTGGCCGTGCAGGTCTCCCACGACGAGCTGCTCGACCTGGACCGCGCGCTGGAGGCGCTGCAAGACGTGAGCGAGCGCCTCCACCGGGTGGTTGAGTTGCGGTATTTCGCCGGCCTCACGGATTCCGAGATCGCCGAGGTCCTCGGGCTCTCCACCCGCACGGTGGAGCGGGACTGGCTCAAGGCCCGGCTGATCCTGCTGCGTACCATGAGGCCCGACGCCGCCGGTGCGGACGAGGGTGGCGTTCCATGAGGGAGCGTCGCGAAGTTCGCGTCCCCTGGGCTCGGGTCGAGCCCATCCTGGATCGCGCGCTCGAGTTGGCCCCCTCCGATTGGCGCGGATTTCTGGCGGATGCCTGCGGGGGTGACGACGCGCTGCGGGAGCACGTCGCGTCCCTGCTCGCCTGCCGTTCCGCCGTGGAGGACTTCCTCTGCACGCCACCGGTGGTGGTCCCGGAGGGTGTCGCGAACTCCCCTGCGCCCGAAGACTGGGCGGGCCGTGAGGTGGGCGCCTACCGCGTCGTGCGGGCGCTCGGGGAGGGGGGAATGGGACGGGTGTTCCTGGCGGAACGGGCGGACGGTCGCTTCACGCGTGCCGTCGCGGTCAAGGTTCTGCATGCCCATCTGTGCCGCCAAGAGAACGTGCCCCAGCGTTTTCGCCGCGAAGCCGAAGCGGTCGCCGCCCTTGAGCACCCCAATATCGTCCACATTTATGATGTGGCTGCCGCCGGCAGCGAG
>JAVVFC010000324.1:0-1894 GCA_032250975.1 Longimicrobiales bacterium
CCGCGAGAGGAACCCGGAACGCCGACGGCCGCCGAAGAGACGTTCCGTGGGGCGATGGCCGCCGTCGAGGCGCTCGATCCGGCGCGGCTCGAGCGTCTGCTCCGGCGGGAGGTGGTGGCCCTGGGCGCAGAGCCCTTCCTGGACCGGGTGGTGGTCCCCCTGCTGGAGCGGATCGGGACGCAGTGGCGCGAGGGCCGGCTGCGTCCTGCGCACGAACACGTGGCAGTCGCAGTCGTCCGGCAGATCCTGGGGTGGATGCTGGAGCGGGCACGGGGTGCGGCCAGCGGCGACACGCTGGTTGTGGGCACCCTCGCCGGCGAGCGGCACGAACTGGGCGCCCTGCTGGCGGCGGCCACGGCCGCCCTGCGCGGGTGGCGGGTGGTCTTCACCGGCGAGGACCTGCCTCCCGAGGAGCTGGCCCTGACCGCCCGGAGCGTCGGCGCTCGCGCCGTAGGAGTGAGCGTGACCGCCCCCTCCGACCCGGAGGGGGTACCCGGCCAGCTGCGCGCTTTGCTCGCCGACCTCCCGGCGGACGTCACCCTCTACCTGGGCGGGGGGGCCGCGCCGGAGCTCGGGGAGCGTGTCCGGGACCGGCGCATCCGGGTGATGGTCACCCTGGGGGAGTTCCGCGCGGCGCTGGCCCGGACGGATCCGCCCTCCCCGGGCGAGGTGGCGGATCCCGCGCTGGTGGCGGGGTAGCCGGCCGCCTACCTTCGGCCGCCATGAACAACACCCTCATGCTGGCCGGGCTCGTGCTGGGCCTGGCGCTGGGCGTGGCCGCCTCGGTCACCGGCAGCCCCGCGCTGCACGCGCTCTCGGCGGGCGTGGCCCCGCTCGGAGACCTCTTCATCCGCGCCATCCAGATGGTGGTCATCCCGCTGGTGATGGCGATCGTCTTCGCCGGGGTGGCCCGCCTGGGCGACACGCGCGCCCTGGGCCGGATGGGGGGCACCGCGCTCGCCTTCATCTTCGGCACCACCCTGGTGGGGGTCCTCACCGGGATGGGCGCCATGGGGTTCGCGCTCCGCTTCCTTCCGCCGGTGGCCAACCCCGGGGGCGTCGTGCCCGACGTGGGCGAACTGCCCGGCGCGGTGGACTTCCTGGTGGGGCTCGTTCCCAGCAACCCGTTCCAGGCCGCCGCCGCGGGAAGCCTCCTCCCCCTCCTCGTCTTTTCCGTCCTGTTCGGCGCCGCCGCCGGCACCCTTCCCGCCGAGGGAAGGGAGCGGCTGGTGGGCGTGGCGGAGGCGGTGGGGGACGCCTTCATCCGCCTGGTGCACTGGATCCTCTGGACCGCCCCGGTGGGGATCTTCGGGCTGGCGGCGCCGGCGGCGGCACGGCTGGGCGTTGGGCTGCTGCAGTCGCTGGCCGCCCTGATCGCCGTGGTCGTGGTGGGACTCTTCCTCTTCATGACGGTGGTCTACCTCCCCCTCGTTCGCACCCTGGGCGGGGTGCCGCCGGCTCGCTTCATCAAAGGAACGCTGGCGTCCTACACCCTGGGCTTCACCACCACCAGCAGCGTCGCCACGCTGCCCGTGCTGCTGCGGGACGCTCCGGGGTTGGGCGTCTCCGAGCGCGTGCGGGACCTGGTGCTGCCGCTGGCCGCCTCCATGAACCGCGCCGGAAGCGGGCTCTTCCAGGGCGCGTCGGTGGTCTTCCTGGCGTGGCTCTTCCAGGTGGACGTGCCGGGCGGGGCGTGGGCCGGTGCGGCGCTGGCGTGCTTCTTCGCCGCCGCCACCGTGGCGCCGGTCCCCAGCGCGGGGGTCATGACGCTGGCGCCGGCGCTGGACGCGGTGGGTGTGCCGCTCTCGGGGCTCGGGATCCTGCTCGGCGTGGACCGCGTGCCCGACATGTTCCGGAGCGCCACCAACATGACGGGCCACATGGCCGCGGCGGT
>JAVVFC010000325.1:0-1861 GCA_032250975.1 Longimicrobiales bacterium
GGTCCGGGAAGCGCATGGCCAGCGCATGGCAGGGGAATCGATGCGGGTGTGAGGTCGGGCGTCCCCGACGATAACGTCCCCGCCGCGCCCGCGCGCCCCTCCGGCCGTGCCCGCCGCGCCCCACCGCAGCGTCCCCCTCAGACGGCCGCGCCCGCGCGCCGCGCGATCTCCCGACCGATCACCAGCGAGGCGGTGGCGGCGGGGGAGGGGGCGTTCACCACGTGCACCGCGCCCGGCCGCTCCACCCAGAGGAAGTCGTGCACGAACTCCCCCGTGGGGAGGACGGCCTGGGCGCGCACCCCGGCGTCGCCCGCGACCAGGTCCCGGCTACGCACCTCGGGCACCAGGCGCTGCAGCGCCCGGAGAAGGCGGGAGGGGAACGCCGACTGCAGGAGCTCCCGCCGCACCATGCGTGGGTGCCGCGCCAGGAAGCGCCAGAGGCCCGGGAAGGCCAGCGCCTCCCCCAGGTCGCGCGGGCTCACGGTGGAGAACCGGTACCCTTCACGCGCGAAGGCGAGCACCGCGTTGGGACCCGCGTCCACGCTCCCGTCCACCCGCCGCGTGAAGTGGACCCCCAGGAAGGGGAAGCCGGGCTCCGGCAGGGGATAGATGAGGTGTCTGACCAGGCGGGACCGCTCCGGGCGCAGCTTCCGGTACTCCCCCCGGAAGGGCAGGATGCGGGCGGGGGGGGGCTCGCCGGCCATGCGGGCGATGCGGTCCGCGTGGAGGCCCGCACAGTTCACCAGCACCCGGGCGGTGACCTCACCGGCGGCGGTGACCAGGCGCCAGCGCGGGCCCGGGCGGTCGGCAGCGCGCGCGGCCCCGCGCTCGCGCACGATGGCCCGCACCTCGGCCCCGGTGCGGATCTCACCGCCCGCCTCCCGGATCTCGCGCACGAGCGCGGCCGCGACCCCCGCGTAGTCGACGATGCCCTCCTCGGGAACCAGCAGCGCCCCGGCCGCCCGCACGTGCGGCTCCCGTTCGCGCACCTCCTCCGGGGTGAGGCGGCGCAGCCCCCGCAACCCGTTGGCCCGCCCGCGGTCGAGCATCTCCTCAAGGCGCGGGAGCTCCTCCGGGTCCGTGGCCACCACCAGTTTGCCGCAGATCTCGTGCGCCACCCCGTGGTGGGCGCAGTACTCCGTCATGGCCCGGATGCCCGCGCGCGCCAGGCGCGCCTTTTCGGAGCCGGGGCGGTACTGGAGGCCCGCGTGCAGCACGCCGCTGTTGCGCGTGCTCTGGTGGGTGGCGGGCGCGCCCTCCTTCTCCAGCACCATCACGGCGTCGGTGATCCCGTCCAGCAGGAGGGCGCGCGCGGTGGCCAGCCCCACGATCCCCCCTCCGATGACGGCGATGTCGGTGTGCATTGGGTGGAGGGTGTGGGTGAGTCCGCCGCCCGCGATCAGGCGCCCGGCTCCTCCTCGTGAACGACGTCGTAGTGCCGCGCCCGGGCGTCGAAGCGCTCGAGCACCGCGCGCGCGCTCGGCGGGACGTAGGCCTGCTCCGGGTCTTCACCCGCGAAGGCCCGTACCGCCTCCAGGGTGTCGAAGGTCATGTGGGTGGAGAACTCGACCTCCGCCCGGCCGTCCGCCCGGCCGTCCGGGGCGCCGTTCGCGGTGCGGTCGGCGGGGACGTCGCGCCGCAGGAGTCGCACGCCCCGGTACCCGGCCACGCCCTTGGCGGCGATCGCGGGAAAGATCTCGCTGCGCAGGAGGTGCTCGTAGGCCGGTGCGTTCTCCGGAGTGGTCCACCCTCTCCAGACACGGATGATCATGACGTACTCCCTTCGGTGCGTGGGCCCACCGCAACCTACCGCTGCGGTCCACCCGATTCCATGGCTCCACGCCGCCTTGTGCCCCCGGCC
>JAVVFC010000326.1:0-1860 GCA_032250975.1 Longimicrobiales bacterium
CTGGACGGGTGCTGGCTCCGCGAGGGCTCCACGGCCGAGGACGCTGCGAACCGCGCCTCGCCCATGGCCGCCGTGGACATCCCGCTCGGGGATGAGACCGCCCGCCTCTGCTACAGCCGTCCCTCCGCCCGCGGCCGCACGATCATGGGCGAACTCGTCCCCTTCGGGCAGATCTGGCGCACCGGCGCGAACGAGGCCACCGAACTGCACCTCCCGGTCGCCGTCACCGTCGGCGGCGCCGCGCTGGAGCCCGGCCGGTACGCGCTCTACTCCGTCCCCGGCGAGTCCGAGTGGGAGTTCGTCCTGAGCTCCAACACCGGGTACTGGGGTAACCGCGTGGACGCGTCCGTCAGGGACGCCGAGGTGGCCAGCTTCACGCGCCCCGCGCGGGCGATCGAGGAGATGGTCGAGACGTTCACCATCCGCTGGGACGCCCACGGCCCGGAGATGGGCCACCTCGTCCTCGAATGGGAGCACACCCGCGTCGAGATCCCCATCCACCGGGGCGGGGGGCACCACTGACCAACGGACCGCCCGTACCCCGGGGCAGCATCCTGCTGACGCTTCGGGGCACTCAGCCCTTGCCGGCCGCCTTCTTCAGATTCTCGTCGCGGCCCGCGATCAGCAGCGTGTCCGACTCCTTCAGAGGCGCGTCCGGGTCGGGCACCGGGTAGAGTTCGTCCACCAGGAAGTCGTGGACGGCCACCACCGAGATCCCCATCCGCTGGGGCAGCTGCAGCTCGCGCAGCGAACGGCCCACCCACGATCCCGGCACCGCCGTCTCCTGCAGGCTGAAACCGGGCGCGAGCTGCATGTAGTTCAGGAGCATGCGGCTGGAGATGCGCTTCCCCAACCGGATCCCCGACTCGCGCTCGGGGAAGATGGTCTCGGTCACACCGATCTTCTCGATCAGGCGGGCGTGGTCGTGCGAGATCACCTTCACATAGATCTCCTCCACGCCCAGGTCGCGCAGCATCAGGGCGGTCATGGCGCTCGCCGTGATGTCGTCGCCGGTGCTGATGATGGCCGCGTCGGCGTCCTCCGCCCCGATCCGCTCCAGAGTGCGTGGATCGGTGCCGCTCCCCACCGCGGCGCGGGTCACCAGGGTGGCCATGTGATCCACCCGCTCGCCGTCGCTGTCCAGCGCCACCACGTCGTGCCCCATGGCGTGGAGCGTCTCCGCCACGCTCGAGCCGAAGTTGCCGAGTCCCACCACGATGAAGCGCTTCAAGGCCGTCCCTCCGTCATCCGATGATCACGTCTTCCTGTGCGTAGCGGAACCCGTCCCGGGACCCCGCGTCGGCCAGCGCGATGGCGGCGGCCACCGTGAGCGGCCCCACCCGCCCCACGTACATCAGCACGATGGTGAGGAGCTTGCCCGGAACCGTGAGCTCCCCCGTCACGCCCATGCTCAGCCCCACCGTGTTGAACGCGCTCACCACCTCGAAGGCGTAGGGGAGGAACGACCCGTGCGGGGCGGGGCCGAGCGGCTCCAGCTGCACGACGCTGAAGAGCAGGATCGCCCCGGTCACCACCACGAAGCCCACCACCGCCAGCCCCACCGCGCGCTGGACCGTCTCCTCTGGCAGGGTGCGGAAGCGCACGCTGGTCACCGGCCGGCCACGGAGGCGCGCCAGCGCCAGCAGCGCGATCACCGCCACGGTGGTGGTCTTTAGCCCTCCGGCGGTGGAGCCCGGCGAGCCTCCCACCGACATCAGCAGGATGGTGACGAAGTTCGAGGAGTCGGCCGCCGAAGCATGGTCCACCGTGTTGAAGCCCGCCGTGCGGGCGGTCACGCTCATGAAGAGGCCGTTGAGCGCCTTGCCCCACACGGGCAGGTCGGCGAGGGTGTGCCCCCAC
>JAVVFC010000327.1:0-1812 GCA_032250975.1 Longimicrobiales bacterium
TTTCCGACGCCGGACCGTTCGGGGGTGTGTCGATTGCGTGTGTCAACTCTTCCCGGTTCCGACCGCTCATTGTGCCGCCTCGAGCCGTGCCGGGTCAAGGATCACGCGCAGGGTGGTCGCCTCGTCCGCGGCCTGATAGCAGAGCTGGAGGGAGCGGGTGTCGCCCCACCCGCCGGCCTGGGCAACGTCCGCGTCCGCGTGGTGCTTCCTGGCTGTCGCCCAAGCACGTCGGATAGCGTGCCACGTCATTCGGGCCTCGGTCCCGAGCTCTGCGCGTTCTTCCGCCTCGCGGAGCCACTTGAGCGCCGTATCCTTCGTGATGGGGCGCGATGCGTCACGTGGCGACGGGAAGAGCAGGGCATCCCCCACGCCGGGGTGGCGCTGGCGGTGCTCCTCGAGCGCATGACGGACGGCTGCCGTGATGGGCGCGGTCCACTCGCGGCCCTGCTTGTCGGTCTGGCCCGGCCACGCGATCGCCCCATGCGGGCGGGTCTCCGACCGCTCCCACTGTATGTCACTCCACCGGAGCTTGCAGATCGGGGTGATGCGCCGGCCCGTCTCGTGGGCGAGGATCAGTAGCTCGCGCAGGTAGGTCCGCTCCGTCCGCCGCCGGCCTTCGCGGGTGAACTCTCGCTCTACCTGCCCGGCCACGGCCAGGAGCTTCTCATACCGGGTGTCCGTCATGACCGGCCGGGCCGGGTTCCGCTCAGTCTGGACCGGAAAGCCCCTCACCGGGTTGCTGTCGAGGAGCGGGCGGCCCGTCGCCTCGATCGTCCAGCTCGTCGCCCACGTCAGGACAGCACGGAGCCAACGCTGATCGGCTTCAAGCGTCCGTGGAGACGCCTGGCCGGGTTGGTGCTCCGGGTGGCCCGACCGGAATCCACGGCAGTCGATCGCGCCCGCTACACGTTCCCGTGCGAACGCCTCCCACCTCGACCGCGTGATGCGCGACGGATCGAGCGTGCCGCCGAGCACCCGCGCCCACATTTCCCTGCGCCGGGCGTCCTCGCGCTGCACCCGTTCCGACTTCTGCGGGGTCGCGTGACGGGCGTAGAGTGCGAACACCGTGGCGAGCGTCACCCGCCCCGTCTCCAACTCCGTCACGCCGGCCCGGAGCTTCTGGGACTGCGAAAGCGCCCACTGTTCGGCGCGCTCCCTGTCCCGATGGCCGAGACTCGCGCGGACGTAGCCCCGGCCTCCGACGTTCGGAACGCAGCCGTACAGGATGCCGCCCGGCTCCCGCTCGTAGGCTCGCACCTTTGCGCCGTACTCCCCGACGCTGTACGACCAGGTGGCCGGGGCGGCCCGCTTCTTCTTCCTCTTCGCCATGCGTTCTCCTTCCTGCCCGGACGGGGGAATGGTGGGATGATCTTCCGTCCGAGTTACCGCCGCGCCGCACGTTGCGCGAGCAGGTCCGTCACGATGTCGGGGCCGTCCGCCTCGACCGGGACGACGGAGCCAGGTTTCTTCGGCAGATCGCAGCGGCGGATCCGCGGCGATCCCTTCCGGCCGGCGTTCGGGATCTCGCGTCGCGCGATCTGCTTCTCCAGCGCCGACCGCGTGTAGCCGCTTTCGCGCTCCGCCTCGTCCAGGGTCAGAAGCTCCAGCTCGTGCTCCCGGATGGCCTGCTCCAGTTCGTCGGCCACGTACCGCAGAAGCACGGCGCCGCCCTGTCCGTGCTCCTCGAACAGGACCGCACGATCCCTCCACTCCGCCGGAAGGTCGGCCGGCCTTCTCGACCCGTCCCGCGTGTCAGTCGAGCCCATGTCCTGCGTCCTGCCTGAGTCCGTCCTGCTGCGCCCGCCACGCCTC
>JAVVFC010000328.1:0-1806 GCA_032250975.1 Longimicrobiales bacterium
GGTGGGGCGGGTCCGGCCGCCGGGGCGGCAGGGGGCGGCTGGGAGGGCGCGCCGCTGGCGGCCGCCTACCGGCGCGAGGTGGCGCCCTTCCCCGTGCACGACGAGCACGGCGTGGCGTACGCGCACCCCTTCCTGGGGGGGTTCGACGTCCCCCGGCCCCAGTTCGCGGACGTGGACGGCGACGGCGACGCGGACCTCTTCGTGCAGGAGCGCACCGGCGAGCTGATGCACTTCGAGAACGTGGGGACGCCGGCCGAGGCGCGCTTCGTCTGGCGGACCGACCGCTACCTGGGGCTGCCGGTGGGGGAGTGGTCGCGCTTCCACGACCTGGACGGGGACGGGGATCTGGACCTGCTGGCCGAGTCGCCCTTCAGCTACATCCGCTACTTCCGTAACGACGGCACGCCCACGGAGGCGCGCTTCGCGGTGGCGGCGGACACGCTCCGGGACGAGGGGGGGCGGCCCGTCTTCTCGGACCGGCAGAACATCCCCAACCTGACCGACATCGACTGCGACGGACGCGTGGACCTCTTCCTGGGGCGGGTGGACGGGACGGTGACCCGCTTCGAGGAGGTGGCGCGCGATCCTCAGGGGGTGCCCGTCTTCGAGCTGGTCACCGAGCGCTTCGAGGACATCGAGATCGTGGCCGCCATCGCGGTGCCGGGCGGCGCCCCGCAGCAGCAGGCCCCCACGCTGCACGGCGCCAACTCCATGGTCTTCGCCGACCTGGACGGGGACGGCGACCAGGACTTCTTCTGGGGCGACTTCTTCGAGGCGGGGCTGCTCTGGATCGAGAACATGGGCACCTGCGCCCGACCCGACCTGCGGGCGACCCCGGTTCCGGTGCCCGCCGAGGAGTTGATCGCCACGAGCGGGTACAACGCCGCCTCGCTCGCGGACCTGGACGCGGACGGCGACCTGGACCTGTTGATCGGCGTGCTGGGCGGAGCCTTCAACCCCAATCGCACGGCGTCCGACAACCTGCTTCACTACGAGCAGCTGCCCACGGGGCGCTTCGCGCTCCGCGCCAGCCGCTTCCTGGACGGGATCGACGTGGGGAGCGAGAGCGTTCCGGCCTTCGGCGACCTGGACGGGGACGGCGACCTGGACCTGCTGGTGGGGAGCAAGCTCGACCCGGTGGCCCTCAACCGGGCCCGCCTGTACCGCTTCGAGAACACGGGTTCGGCGACGGCGCCGGTCTACGCCCTGCGGGACACGCTGGACGTGGCCGACACCTATCACCTGGCGCCGGCGCTGGTGGACCTGGACGACGATGGCGACCTGGACCTGGTGCTGGGCACCTGGAATCAGGACGTGCGCTACCTGCGCAACGTCGGCACCCCCGCCGAGGCGCGCTTCGAGGCGGTGGGGCCCGAGCCGCTGGCCGACCTCCCGCGCGGGAGCCACAGCACCCCGGCGCTGGGCGACCTGGACGGCGATGGGGACCTGGATCTGGTGGTGGGCGAGTCCTCGGGAGAGCTCAACTACTTCCGCAACGTGGGCACGCCCGCCGAGCCGCGTTTCGAGCTGGTGACCGAGCGTCTGGGGGGGATCGACGTGGGGCGCCGCAGCGCACCGCACCTGGTGGACCTGGACGGAGACGGCCGCGTGGACCTGCTGGTGGGGGGCGAGGCGGGGGGCGCGCGCGTCTTCCTGAACCGGGGGATCGGCCCGGACGGGGCGCCCCGCCTCGAGGAGGCGGGCGACTTTCCGGCGCCGCTCCCCGCCTACGCGACCCCGGTGCTGCTGGACGTGGACGGGGACGGTGATCTGGACGTGGTGTCCGGAGGGCTGGGGGGCGGGCTC
>JAVVFC010000329.1:0-1796 GCA_032250975.1 Longimicrobiales bacterium
CCGCGATGTCCTGCGCCAAGAGCGGTGCGGTGGGCAGGAGGACGGGGATGAGGAAGAGAAACAGCAGCGGCAGGCGTGCGACGGATCTCATGGTCGTCTCCGGGTTGCAGGGGGTCCGGCGCGGGACGATGGCCCGCTCCGTCCTCAGGGACGCTTGAACGACTCGCAGTGTTAAGGGATGTTGCACGCCATGGAACCGAGACTCGCGGACGGCACCCCGCCGAGAACGCCGGAGGACCTCCTCCGCCAGCTGGAGGCGCTCGGCATCCCACACACCACCCGGACCCACCCCCCCGTCCGCACTGTGGAGGAGGCACGGGAGAAGCGCGGCCCCATCCCCGGGGCCCACTCCAAGAACCTCTTCGTGCGGGACAAGAAGGGCGCCATGTGGATCGTCTCCTGCCTGGAGTCCCGAAACGTGGACCTGAAGGCGCTCGCGCCCCGCATCGGCGCCCGCCAGCGCCTCTCCTTCGGCAGCGAGCGCCGGCTCATGACCTACCTGGGGATCCGGCCCGGCGCCGTGAGCCCCCTGGCGGTCGTGAATGACGTCACGGGCGCCGTGCGGGTGGTGCTCGACCGGGCCCTGCTCGACGACCCGCCCGTGAACTTCCACCCGCTCGACAACCGCATGACCACCTCGCTGGCGCCCGCGGATCTGATGCGCTTTCTGGAGGCCGCGGCGCACCCGCCGCTGGTGCTGGAGCTGGAGTTCTGACTCGGGTCGTCGGGGATCTGGGGCCCGGATTACGGCGCCCCACCCCCCGGCCGCGCCACCGCCGTGAGCATCCCGAGGCCCGCACGCTGCCCGCGCGTCCGCAGGGTCCAGAGCAGCCGGCCCGCGACGTAGCCCGGGAAGCGCGCGGCCATCCCGGCCGCCCAGTCGATCCCCCGGGCCTCCATGCGGCTCATCCACGCCAGCACCCAGGGGTCCAGCGTCCCCGACCGGTGCATCGCCACCACCTCCCACCCGCTCCCCTCCAGCAGGGTGCGCAGGGAGGCCGCGGTGTAGAGCGCGGTGTGGCGGGGGGCGTGGTAGCCGGCCCAGCCGGCGCCGTAGCGCACGCGCGTCCGGGCGTCGTGGTCCGGCACCTCGATGAAGAGGCGGGGCCCGTGCGGATGGTCCGACCCCCGTACGACCTCCCGCACCCCCGCCAGCGTCTCCCGGGGCGCGTAGTCGTGCTCCAGGTAGTGCCACTGGGTGACCACGTCTGCGCCCTCCCCCGAAGCCATCCCACCCGGCTCCCCCACGCGCAGGTCCAGCCCCGTCCACCGCTCCCCCTCCTCGCGCCACCCGTGGTCCGAAAAGTCGAGGCCGATGCCGTGGCACCCGGTCGCGTCCACCAGCGCCCGCAGGAAGGTTGGGCGGCCGCACCCCACGTCCAGGACGCGCGCGGCGGGCCCCGGCGCCGCGTAGCGCCGCACCAGCGCCACCCGCGCCCGGTCCATCGCCCGCTCGCCGGCGGCCACCAGGGGGGCGAAGGGTCCCCAGGCGGTGGCGCCCCGGTAGGGGAGGTAGGCCCGGGTGTAGTAGCGCCCGAGGCGCGCCGCCGGAACCCGGGGATCCAGGTAGACCAGCCCGCAGCGGGTACAGCGCACGAAGGCGAAGCGCTCCTCCGGGGCGTCCCGGGGCATCATCTGCGCGCGCACCTCCGCCTGGGGGACGCGCTCCGCCGTCCCGCACGCCAGGCAGCGGGGGACGGGCTCGAGGGTCCCGTCGGCGGGCGTGGGGTCCGGGGCGGGGCCGAGGGCGGGTCCAGGGGAGCGCGCGCGCCGGCGCATGACGGACTCCTGAGGGG
>JAVVFC010000032.1:0-21911 GCA_032250975.1 Longimicrobiales bacterium
GCGGCCGTGGTCCTCTGGGTACGGGGGGTCGACACCTCGGCCGGCGTGCGGCGCCGCAACGCGGGGCTGCGCATCCGCCAGGGGGCGGGGCGGGCGCTGGCGCTCTCCGCGCTGGCGTGGCTCGTCGTGGCCGCGTGGGTCTTTCACAACACGCAGGTGCTGAACGCCTACCCGCCCACGCGGGAGGTGGAGGCGGCACAGGTGGCGTACGAGACGCGCTACAAGGCAGCGTGGAGCGGCGTTCCCCAG
The DNA here is from genome assembly GCA_032250975.1 of Longimicrobiales bacterium. Classification (GTDB taxonomy): domain Bacteria; phylum Gemmatimonadota; class Gemmatimonadetes; order Longimicrobiales; family Gaopeijiaceae; genus Gaopeijia. The sequence goes on from JAVVFC010000032.1 coordinate 250, forward strand.
CCGCGCGCGCTCACGCTGGAGTACGCCATCGACATCTTTCCCGAGGAGCGGGACCTGTTCGCGCGGGGCACGTCGCTCTGGATGAACAAGTCCGACGCGGCCATCGACACCATCTTCGTCAACCTCTCCCGCCAGGTGACGATGGCGCTCGAGATCCCCGGGGCCACGCTGGCCCGCGAGGACGCCGAGACCAACGTGCACTTCTACGCCCTGGACCCGGCCCTGCAGCCCGGCGACACCGTCACGGTCACCTGGACGGCGGAGTACCGTACGCGCGGCTTCGAGAACCAGGTCGCGGTCACCCAGATCTCGCCCAACGGGACGTTCTTCAACAACGGCTTCATCACCCCCTCGCTGGGCTATGAGCCCGCACGCGAGATGGCCGACCGGAACGAGCGCCGCAAGCGGGGGCTCCCGGAGCGGCCGCGCATGCCGGAGCTCACGCGCGACTGCGTCGAGCGCTGCCGGAACAACTACATCTCGGACGACGCCGACTGGGTCACCTTCGAGACGGTGATCAGCACCTCCCCCGACCAGATCGCGGTCGCCCCGGGCACGCTCGAGGCGGAGTGGGAGGCGGACGGACGGCGCCACTTCCGCTACGTGCTCGACCACCCTTCCCTCCCCTTCGCCTCCTTCATCTCGGCACGCTACCAGGTCGCACGGGAGACCTGGCAGGGGGTGGATGTGGAGGTGTACCACCACCCGCAGCACACCTACAACGTCGAAAAGATGCTGCGCGCGATCCGGCGCTCGCTCGACTACAACCAGGAGCACTTCGGACCCTATCGGCACGGGCAGGCCCGCATCATCGAGTTTCCGCGCTACGCGACCTTCGCGCAGGCCTTTCCGGGCACCATGCCCTACTCCGAGGCCATCGGCTTCATCGCCCGCATCGAGGACGAGGAGGACATCGACTTCGTCTTCTACGTCGTGGCCCACGAGATGGCGCACCAGTGGTGGGCCCACCAGGTCATCGGGGCGGAGGTGGAGGGCGCCACCGTCCTCTCCGAGACGCTCGCCCAGTACTCGGCGCTCATGACCATGGAGCGCGAGTACGGACGGGAGAAGATCCACCGGTTCCTGCGCTACGAAATGGACAACTACCTGCGCTCCCGCGGCGCGGAGACGCTCCAGGAGAAGCCGCTCCTGCGGGTGGATGAGTCTCAGGGGTACGTGCACTACCGCAAGGGATCGGTGGTCCTCTACTACCTGAAGGAGATGCTGGGTGAGGACGTGCTGAACGCCGCGCTCCGCAGTCTGGTGGACGAATTCGCCTACGCCGGGCCTCCCTACCCCACCAGCCACGCGCTGCTGGACCGCATCCGGGCGGTGACCCCCGACTCGCTTCAGGCGCTCGTAACCGACCTGTTCGAGCACATCACCCTCTACGACAACCGCGTGGTGGGCGAACCCGAGGTGGAGGCGCTGGAGGACGGCCGCTGGCGGGTGCGCTACAACGTGCTGGCCACCAAGGTCCGAGCCGATTCGGTGGGGGCCGAGACCGAGGTCGTCATGGACGACTACGTCGAGTTGGCGGTGCTGGCCGAGCCGGCCGCAGGGGAGGAGCGGGGCCGCGTGCTGGCGCGCGATCACCGCCGACTGGCGGGGGGCACGCACACGGTGACGTTCGAGGTGGACGAACGCCCGTGGCAGGTCGCCATCGACCCCGACTACCTGCTCATCGACCGCGTCCCGGACGACAACGTGAAGCGGGTACGGGCCGGGGGCCGCTGAAACCCTTTCCGCCCGCCACGCCGTAGGGGCGAGGGTTCGATTTCCTCACCCTCCCGACGGGACGCCCAGACATGAGCCGCTGTGCCGCGCGCACGACGCCCCGGGCCCGCATCGCTCTCACGACCCTCCTGACCGGGCTGCTACTCCACTCGGCTCCCGCGCCGCTCGCGGCGCAGGACCCCGTCGCGGCCGGGAGCCCCGTCACAACCGACCCCGAGCTGGTGCGCCTCCTGGAGGGGCACCGGTACGCCATGACGGGAACGCTCGCCGAGCCCGCCGGGCCCGGCTTCGAACTCCTGGTGCGGGAGGGGCTCGCGGCGGACTTCTTCCTGATCGGCGAAAACCACATGACGGCGGAGATTCCCACGCTCACCGGACTCCTGCTCCGTCGGCTGGCGCCCCGGTACGAGGCCTTCGCCGTCGAGACCGGTCCGCACACCGCAGCGTGGCTGGTGGAGCGGGTCGCAGGCGGCGGGGTCTCCGCGCTGCGGGAGGTGGCCGTGCGCTACCCCTTCACGGTTCCCTTCTTCGAGCAGGCCCCCGAGGCGGCGCTGCTGGAGGTGGCCCTCGAAAACGGGTACCAGGTGTGGGGTCTGGACCAGGAATTCATGGGTTCGGGCCGCTACTGGCTGGACCGGCTCGCTGAACGTGCTCCGGACGCCGGCGCCCGGGCCCTGGTCGACGGGTGGCGGGAGCGCGAGGCGGAGGCGCTGCGCCTCTTCCAGCAGACGGGCAACACCGAGGGCGCCCTCCTCATGGCCGCCGCACCGGCCGACTTCGACGCCCTCGCCGAGGCGTTCCGGGGCGACGCGGACGCGCTCGCGATCATCGACGCGCTGCGCACCTCGGCCCACATCTACCAGCTCTGGAACACGCAGAACTACGAGAACAACCGAGAGCGGGTGACCTACCTGCGGGCCAACCTGGTGGCGCAGCTGCACGGCTACCAACGCGAGACCGGCGAGGCGGCGCGGGTCTTTCTCAAATTCGGGAGCTACCACACGGGACGCGGATTCAGCCCCGTGAACCAGCTCGACCTGGGCAACCTGGCGCACAATTTGGCCACGCTGCGGGGCGGCCGATCGGTGAACGTCTGGACCGTCGCGGTCAGCGCGCAGCAGCCCGACGGCACCCTGGTCCAGGTCGGCGAGCAGAGCCCCGTCGTGCGCGTGCTCGCGGAGCACGCCACCGAAGGACCATGGACGGTCTTCGACGCCCGCGCGCTCCGCCCCTGGTTCCATCGGGAGCGGAACCGGGCGCGCTACCCCGAGCTGGCCGACGCCGTCTTCCAGCACGACTTCATCGCCCTGGCGCGTCGCTTCACCCCCTCCGAGCCGTTGGTGCCGGCGGGGGGGTGACGGGGTCGCTTCGTAAGACCATGGGCGCTGACGGATTCGAACCGCCGACCCCCTGCTTGTAAGGCAGGTGCTCTGAACCAGGCTGAGCTAAGCGCCCCGGGAGGTTGTAAGATATCCTCCATGGCCAGACTCAACTACCGCCACCTGCTCTACTTCCGCACCGTGGCCCGCGAGGGCGGCTTCACGGCGGCGGCCCGCGTGCTGCGCGTGAGCCAGCCGAGCGTGAGCGTCCAGATCCAGAAGCTGGAGCGGGCGCTCGGGCACCCCCTCTTCGTGCGCAGCGGGCGCACGCTCACGCTCACCCCCGAGGGGCGCGTGGTGCTGGACTACGCCGACGAGATCTTCCGGCTGGGCGCCGAGCTGGAGGATTCGCTGCGCAACCGGGTGCCGGGACGGCCCGTGCGGCTGGCGGTGGGGCTTTCAGGGACGATTCCCAACCTGGTGGCGTACCACCTGCTGGAGCCGGCATTCGCCGCCGAGCACCCGGTACGGCTGGCGGTGGAGGAGCGGCGCACGGAGCAGCTGCTGGGGGAGCTGGCCACCCACGACCTGGACCTGGTCCTCTCGGACGTCCCCCTCCCCCCCAATCTGAGCGTGCGGGCGTGGTCGCACGACCTGGGCGCGTCGCCGGTGGACCTCTTCGGCCCTCCCCTGCTGGCGCACCGCGTGCGGGAGGGCTTTCCCGGCAGCGTGGACGGGGAGCCGTTCCTGCTCCCCTCCGAGGGGTACGCGCTCCGCCGCTCGCTGGAGCAGTGGTTCGCGCGCGAGGGGATCCGGCCCCGCATCGTGGCCGAGGTGGAGGACAACGACCTGATCAACGTGTTGGGGGAGGCGGGCGCCGGGCTGTTCGCCGCTCCCGCCGTCATCGCGCACGACCTTCAGGTGCGCTACGCCGTTGAGCCCGTGGGTCGGGCCCGCGGGGTCGAGGAGCGCTATCACGCCATCACCTGGGAGCGGCGTGTGGAGCACCCCCTGGTGGCCGCCATCCTGGAGTCAGCCCGTCTGGAGCTGGAGGAAGTATGGAAGGAGCATCCACCTTCTCCGGAGGAATAGGTTTTTTCTATCGTGACCCTGTATTCTTGATATTTGATCGAGGGCCGCGCACCGGGTGAAGTTGACGGAAGGGGCGCGTCCCGGCGGCCCCACCCGACTCCTCATCCCGGGATGACGGCCCGTGCTGCACCTTCACCGAATCCTCTACCTGCAGCGTCGGGCCAGCGTGCCCGGGGGCGGCGAACGCCGCGTGCGCGGCCTGGCCGACGCTCTGGGCGCCCGCCTGGAGGTGCGGGCGCTGCGGAGCCGGTGGTGGGAGCCGCTCCCCGGGGACGGCGGCGGATGGGATCTGGCGCTGAAGACGGCGGAACGGAGACGGGGCGTTCCACCCTGGCGCCTGCACCCGGATGACCGCGACCTGCTGGAGCACTCCCCCTGCCCGGTCTGGCTGCTGCACCCGACCCAGGGCGGAACGGCGCGGTCGGTGGTGGCCGCCGTTGGGGTGGCGGGCCCGCCGGACTCCCCCGGGGACGCGACCGTACTGCGGACGGCCGCGCTCCTCTCCCGTCGGCTGGGGGCGGAACTGACGGTGGTCCGGCCCTGGAGCCGCCTGGGAAACAGCATCCTCGCGAGTCCCCTGCGGGGTGTCAGTCGCAGGCGCTACCGACGTTTGCTGCGCGAGACCCAGACGGAACTCCACGAGGAGTCTCTGCGTATCCTCGCCTCCCGGATCCCGCTCGTCCCGGCCGACCTGGTGGTGCGCATGGGCTCGCCCGAGACCGTGATCCGGTCGGTGGCGCGACGGTGCGATGCGGACGTCCTGGTGCTGGGGGAGGCCGGCGCCGAGGCGCTCCAGGACCGCCTGCGCGGGCCCCTCCCTGAACGCCTCTTCCGCACGGTTCCCACCGCCCTCCTGCACACCTCCCCCGGAGACCCCCGCCCATGACGCCCGGCTCCCAGACCCGCCTCCGCAAGGAACTGGGCCTCTTCGACGTCTACGCCATCAGCACGGGGGCGATGTTCAGCTCCGGGTTCTTCCTGCTGCCCGGCCTCGCCGCCGCCCTCACCGGCCCGTCGGTGGCGCTGGCCTACCTGGTGGCCGGCCTCTTCATCATGCCGGCCATGTTCAGCGTGGCCGAGCTGGCCACCGCCATGCCGCGCGCGGGGGGGGCGTACTACTTCCTGGACCGCGCTCTGGGCCCCGTGATGGGCGTGGTGGGCGGGCTGGGAACGTGGCTCGCGCTGGTGCTCAAGAGCGCCTTCGCGCTGGTGGGGATGGGGGCGTACCTGGCCATCTACGTGGACATCCCCATCGAGCCGCTCGCGATCGGGCTCACGTTCTTCTTCATGGTGCTGAACGTGGTGGGCGCCAAGGAGACGAGCGCGCTCCAGCGCTGGCTGGTCATCATTCTGCTGGCGGTGCTCGCCTTCTTCGTGGTGCAGGGCCTGGCCGAGGTCTTCTCGCGCGGGGTGGGCACCGTGACTCGGGAGCGTTTCACCCCCTTCCTCCCCTTCGGCATCACCGGCTTCATGGGCGCGGTGGGCTTCGTCTTCGTCTCCTACGCGGGGCTCACCAAGGTGGCCAGCGTATCCGAGGAGGTGAAGAACCCGGACCGCAACATTCCGCTCGGGATGATGCTCTCGCTGGCGACCACCACCTTCGTGTACACGGTGGGCGTCTACATCATCGTGGCGGTGCTCTCGCCCGACGCGCTGCGCAGCGACCTCACTCCGGTGGCGACGGCGGCGCAGGCCTTCTTCGACTGGCTCCCGGACGGGGTGGGCGTGATGCTGGTGGTGGTGGCGGCCACGGCGGCCTTCGCCTCCACGGGCAACGCGGGCATCCTCTCGGCGTCGCGCTACCCGCTGGCCATGGCCCGGGACCGGCTGCTGCCGCCCATCTTCCTGCAGGTGGGCCGCTTCCGGACGCCCGCCTTCGCGGTGGTGGTCACGGCGGCCCTCATGGCGCTCGCCATCCTCACGCTCGACGTGGAGGGGATCGCCAAGCTGGCGTCGGCCTTCCAGCTCCTCCTCTTCTCGCTGCTGAACGTGGCGGTGATCATCATGCGGGAGAGCCGCATCGAGGGGTACGACCCCGGGTACCGCTCTCCCCTCTACCCCTGGATGCAGATCGCGGGCTTCATCGCGCCGCTCTGGCTCATCAGCGAGATGGGGCAGATGGCGATCCTCTTCACCGCGGGGCTGGTGGCGGCGACGCTGGTCTGGTACTTCCGCTACGCCCATCCGCGCGTGGAGCGCTCGGGCGCGATCTTCCACACCTTCGCCCGCTGGGGAGTTCACCGCTACGAGGGGCTCGACCGGGAGCTGCGCGCCATCGTGCGCGAGAAGGGGCTCCGCCGGGACGACTCCTTCGACCAGGTGATCGCGCGCGCGGCGGTGATGGAGGTGGACGAGCCGGTGGAGCTGGCCTGGCTGGCGGGCGAGGCGGCGCGGCGGCTGGAGGGCGAGACGGGGGTGGCGGCCGCCGAGCTGGAGGCGGGGCTGCGCGCCGAGGTGGAGGCCGGCCTGCTGCCGGTGGCGCGCGGGGTGGCGCTCCCCCACCTGCGGGTGGCCGGCCTGGAGCGCCCGCACGTGCTCATCGTGCGCTGCCGCAGCGGGCTCGAACACGGCATCGACGGGCAGGAGGGGCTGGCGGCCCGCCTGGCCGAGGTGCGGGCGGTCTTCTTCCTGCTCAGCCCGGAGGAGGAGCCCGGCATGCACCTGCGGCTGCTCGGACATCTGGCCCAGCAGGTGGACGATCCCGCCTTCCTGGAGCGCTGGGCGTCAGCGCGCGATCAGGCGCACCTGAAGGAGACGCTGCTGCAGGACGACCAGTGGATCCACATCGATGTGGGCCAGGGGCCCGGACTCACGCCCTGGGCCGGGCGGGCCGTGCGGGAGCTGGAGCTTCCGGCGGGGGTGCTGCTGGCGCTGGTGCGGCGCGGGGGGGAAGGCTTCGTCCCGCATGGCGCAACGGTGCTGGAGGAGGGCGACCACCTGACCGTGATCGGCGAGCCCGGGGCGCTGCGGACGCTGCAGGGAGACGCGGGGAAGACCGCGGAGTGAGGCCGGAACCCCCGCTCGCGGGGGCTCAGTGCCGCGCGTAGACCGACGTCTGGCCGCGGGCGTCGAAGGCCACCACGTCGTAGGGGTCGGCCGCCTGCCCGGGCACTTCCATCCCGGGGGAGCCCACCGGCATGCCGGGCACCGCCAGTCCGCGGATGTCGGGGCGATCGAGCAGCATGCGCTGGATGTCGCGGGCCGGAACGTGCCCCTCCACCAGGTAGCCGGCGATGCGCGCGGTGTGGCACGACGCCAGTTCACCGGGAAGCCCGAGTTCGCCCTTCACGGCCAGCATGTTGGGCGTGTCCACCACCTCGACCCGGAAGCCCGCCTCCTCGAGGTGGTCGATCCAGGCGCCGCAGCAGCCGCAGGTGGGCGACTTGAAGACCTGGATGACGCCCTCGGCCGGGGGCGGGCCCACCAGCGGCGCGGTCGCGAGCGCGCCGCTACCGGCGGCGGCCGGATCGAGCGCGGCCGCGTCCGGGGATTGCGCCCCGCGTCGGGAGCCGAGCATCAGCAGGCCGGCGCCGGCCGCGGCCAGGATCAGGAGGGCGGATCCACGCGGATTCATGGCAAAGACCTCGTCAGCGGATGATGGCCAGGGGCAGCAGCACGACGTAGCCCAGGACCAGGAGGAGGGGGGCCGCGGTGACGGAGCCCTGGGAGAGGAGCCAGTACCCGGCGACCAGCGCCGCCAGCCCGGCCGCCCCCAGGACGGCATTCGTGCGGGTGAAACGGAGGGGCGTCTCGGCGCCCTCGGTGCGGCTGGAGTCGATGTCGGACATGTGGGGAGGGTATCGAGGCCGGCGCCGCCGTTCAAGGGGGCGGGGCGCCGCCCCTACCAGACGGGCCAGAGCAGCGCGCTGGTGTAGAGCAGGTCGTGCGACGTCTTGTCCCAGTAGCGGGTGATGGCGTCCCGCACCTGAACGTCCAGGCGGACGCCCCGGAAGACGGGCACGGTGAGGCCGCCGCCCAGGTCCAGACCCCAGCTGAACCCCCCTGTCGGGATCACCGCCCCGACGGTGTTGGGAAAGGTCGGCTCACCAAACTCGAAGTACTTGCCGCCGCCCCCGAGCATGAAGTAGGGGGAGAGCCCCAGCACCTCGAGGCGCGTGGGCAGGATCAGCTGCAGGCTGGTGGCGGTGATGCTGGTGGGCACGCTCAGCCAGGTGCTGTTGATCTGCGGGGGCTCGAAAAGCACGCGCGGGCGCTCGATGGAGTGCACGCTGAACATCCAGCCCGAGAACGTGCGGAGCACCTCGCCCCGCACCCGGAGTCCGCCCTCCCCGAAGGACAGCTCGGCCCCCACCCCCGCGATGAAGGCGCGCCCCAGCGAGCCGGTGGTCCACTCCATGGGCCCGTCCCCCGCGAAGTTCTGGAAGAATTCGTAGAAGTACTCATCCGGAGCGGCCAGACCCGCCCGCGGAAAGACACTGATCTCGACCCCACCCTGCCCCGCCAGACCCGGCGGAAGAAGAAGGAGGAGGGAGGGGACGGCCAGGTGGCGCAGGTGTCTCATGGCTCGCTCCGTGACCGTAAGCGCAAGGCTCCTCATGCCTTGCAAGCTACGGCCCGGCGGCGGGACGCTCCACGCGGCCCGCCCCGCGACGCGGCGTCCGGCGATCCCACCCCTGCTGTCGGGGATATTCCCACATTCGGATCCGTACTCGTACCTACAGCCCAGCGCTTTCCGCGGGGGGGCGCCGCTTGTATCATGTTGTCACAAGCGCCGGAACCGGGGGCAGCACGCCCGGACCTCCGAACGCACCCGACCCTCCCGTCACACCGGGCCCCGCCGAGGGGTCCGAAGGGAGGGGTTTCATGAGCAAGAGGTTCGGGACATTCCTGACCGCTCTGGCCTGCGTGGCCGCCCTGGCCGCCTGCGAAGGCGACACGGGTCCCGCCGGCCCCGCCGGTCCCGCCGGACCCGAGGGTCCCGCTGGTACTGCCGGTCCTGCCGGTCCAGCCGGTCCGGCCGGTCAGGACGCCAACGAGAACTGCACCCAGTGCCATACGAACGACGTCAGTCTGTTCGCGCGTCAGGTGCAGTACCAGCAGTCCACGCACCGGCTGGGCGGCAACTTCGAGCGCTCCACCACGTCGTGCGCGGTCTGCCACACGCACCAGGGCTTCATCGAGAAGCTCGAGACGGGCAACAACGTCACGGCCGAGAACGTGATGGATCCGGCGCCCATCAACTGCCGGACCTGCCACCAGATCCACACCACCTTCACCGACGCCGACTTCGCGCTGACCACGACCACGCCGGTCACGTTCATCAACGGCGGCGCCGAGGTGGACTTCGGCGCGGCGGCCGGGAACCTGTGCGCGACCTGCCACCAGGGTCGGGCGCTCAGCCCGGTCCCGGTGATCGACGGCGACCCGGTGACCATCACCTCCTCCCGCTACGGCATCCACCACGGGCCGCAGGCACAGATCGCGTCCGGCATGGGCGCCTTCGAGTTCGACGGCACCGCTACGATCGTTGCGGCGCCGAGCCCGCACGGGGATCCCGCCACCAACGACAAGCTCTGCGCCACCTGCCACATGGCGCAGGCGTTCGGTGAGCAGGCCGGCGGCCACACCTTCAACATGACCTACGGGCTGCACGGCGAAGAGTCCGAGAACGTCGCGGGCTGCCAGACCTGCCACTCGTCCATCACGGGCTTCGACGGCCTCGGCGACACGCCGGGCACGGTTCTCGCGCAGCTGATCGAGCTCGAGCAGCTGCTCGTGAACGCGGGGATCAAGGTCGCGATGTCCACCGACTACACGATCCATGGCCTGAACGTCTTCGCCGTCCCGGGCGAGTATCCCGCCAACCTTGCGGCGGCCTTCGCCAACTGGCAGATGTTCGCCGAGGACCGCTCCCTCGGTCTGCACAACCCGCCGTACGTGAAGGCGGTCCTGACCAACACGATCGAGGCGATCACGCCGGCGCTGGTCCAGTAGACCCGGACCGCAACTCGATCGCAGGCGGCACCTGCCCCGGCCCCGCCGGGGCAGGTGCTCGCGTTTCCGGGGTCGGTTATCATCCCGATTCGGACCTCTCCCTCACCCCTCCAGACTCCCGCTCCCATGCGCCTTGCCCTGCCCACCGCCCTGGCGGCCGCCCTCACCATCGGGTGTCAGCCCGCACCCTCCCCCACCCTCACGCCCGAGGCGTCCGCGGTCGTGGACCGGGAAGTCCGGGCCGCCGCCGGCGCGCTCATCCAAGCCATGAACGGCGGCGACAGCGCGTCGGCGCTGGCCTTCTTCCGCGACGCGCCGGAGTTCTTCTACCTGGGGTGCACCGACTACATCCTGGGTGGGCAGACCTTCCGGCGCCTGGTCGGGCCGTACTACCAGCGGACCGACGAAGGCCGCATCGAACTGGAGGTGGTCATGACCCAGGTGCTGGCCCCCACGGTGGCGGTGGTCTCGCTGCGGGGCGCCTCCCGCACGGGGCGCGCCCTCTTCGCCACCCAGGTCTGGCGCCGGGAGGCGGACGGATGGCAGGTCTCGGCCGAACACGAGTCCTGGCCCGGGTGCGCCGAGCCGCGCGATCCGCACCCCTTCACGGGCATGCCGTCGGGGGGAGGCGGGGAAGCCGACGCCGAGCCCGGGACCTGACGACCGCCTGACCCCCGGCTGACGGCCGGCCTCCGGTGGATCCCACCGCCCACGGGCAGCGGCGCTGGGAGGCGGCCGCCGCTGCGGTCGCGCTCCTCCTCTACCTGCACACCGTCGGATACGGCTGGGTCTTCGACGATCAGATGGAGGTCGTGCTCAACCCCTTCATCCGCTCGTGGTCCACGCTGCCGCAGATCCTCTCGACCACGGTGTGGACGGGGAGCGGCATGGAGACCTACCTGTACCGCCCGCTGGCGCAGGTCTCCTTCCTGCTGAACCACGCCGTCTCCGGGCTGGAACCCTGGAGCTACCACCTGGTGAACGTCCTTCTGCACGCGGGCGTGAGCGTACTGGTGGTGCGGCTGGGCCGGGCGCTCGGGCTGCCACTGGCCGCCGCCGGGCTGGCGGGGATCGTCTTCGCGCTCCACCCGGTCCACGTGGAGGTCGTGGCGGCCGTGCACGGACGCAAGGACCTGCTTGCGACGCTCTTCGCGCTGGGCTTCGTGCTCGCCCACCTGCGGGCCCGCTCGTCGGGCGGGTGGTGGCACTGGGCGGCGCCGGCGGCGCTGGTGGCGGCCATCCTCTCCAAGGAGACGGGCTTCGTGGCCCCGGCCCTCGCGCTGGTGGTGGACGCCGCCCGCTCCGGCGGGCCCCGCGCCGTGCTCCGGGATGGGCACGCACGGCGCCTCCTGGGAGTCTACGCCGTGGTCGTCGGCGCACTCTGGATGGTGCGCGTGAGCGTGGCGGGTGCCGCGGGGGTGCCCGAGACCGCGTTCTGGGACAACCCGCTGGTGCAGGCCAATCCATGGGTGCGGCTTGGCACGGCGCTGGTGGTGCTGGGGCGGGGCGTGGGCACACTGGTCCTGCCCCTCACCCTCTCCCCCGACTACTCCTACGAAGCCATCCCCCTGGTGCGCGGCGCCGGGGATCCCCGCCTGATCCTCACCCTCGCCCTGGCCGGCCTGGCCGGCTGGCTGACGTGGCGCGCCCGCCACGCCCGGCCCTGGATGGCGGCGGCGGCGCTCTGGTACCTGCTGGCCCTCTTCCCCGGCTCCAACCTGCTCGTGACCGTGGGGACGCTCTACGGGGACCGCCTCCTCTACCTGCCCAGCGTGGCCTTCGCCCTGCTGGTCGGTTGGGCCCTCCATCCGCGCACGCCCCGCGTGCGGCCCCTCGCCTGGGCGCTGGCCGCGGCGGTAGGGCTGGGGTACGGGCTGCGCACCCTCCAGTACACCGCGGCGTGGACCGACGACGTATCGCTCTTCCGCTGGGCGGTCCAGGCGGTGCCCGCCTCCACCAAGGCCCACCACAAGCTGGGAGAGGAGTACCTGCGTGCGGGACGGGTGGGCGAGGCGCTCGAGGCCCTCAACCGGGCCGTGGCCATCGCACCGGACAACGTCTGGGCCGGCACCACCCGGAGGCAGGCGGTGGAGCGCGCCGCGCGCGAGTACCGGGCGGTGCTGGACGCCCCCCTGCAGGCCGTCCTCCCCACCGACCCCCATGTGCTGCACGCCCTGGGGCAGATCCTGCGCGGACGGGGGGACGCCGCCGGCGCGCAGCGCGTGCTCCTGACGGCGCTGGCCCGCGACCCGGGGATGGCGCTCGCCGCCGAGGAGCTGGCGGTGCTCTACCTGCAGGAGGGGGAGACGCGGGAGGCCGCGCGCCTGCTGGAGGAGGCGCTCCGCGCCGATCCCGACCTGGTCACACCCTGGTACACGCTGGGCCAGGTCCGCCGGGCCCTGGGCGACGGCGCCGGGGCTCGGCAGGCGCTGGAGCGCTTCATCGCGGGCGCGGGCGATCGCTATCCACGCGAAGTGGCGCGGGCGCGGGCGCTGCTCGAGGGGCGCTGAGGCGGCGCGGGCCCGCGCGTCAGCTCCCGGGCACGTCCAGCTCGAAGCGATCCACGTACCGCTGCAGCCGGGAGCGCGAGATGCCCAGCACCCGTGCGGCCTCACTCTTGTTGCCACCGGTGCGCATGAGAACCCGCTGCACGTGCAGCGAGATGGCCGCGTCCAGCGAGAGATCGGTGTCCGTGGGCGCGGCCCCTGGTGCCGCGCCGGCTGGAGCCGGAGAGGGGTGCGGCACCTCGCCGGTGGCGGAGGCCTCGACCGCCACGGTCCCACCCGGACGGTCCACACCCAGCCGCAGATGCTCGGCCGCCAGCGTGCGACCGCGCGCCATGAGCGCCGCCCGCGTGAGGGCGTTCTCCAGTTCCCGGACGTTGCCGGGCCAGTCGTACGCCTCCAGCAGCGCACGGGCGTCCGGATCCAGGCGGTCCACCTCCTGGCCGGTCTCCCGGCGGATGCGCGCGAGCAGGGCGTCGACCAGCAGCGGGATGTCGCCCGGCCGGTCCCGCAGCGCGGGCACGTTCACCTCCACCACCTTGAGCCGGAAGTAGAGGTCCTCCCGGAAGGCCCCCTCCTCGACCAGCGCCTCGAGCGGTTGGTGGGTGGCCGCCACCACGCGGGCGTCGGTGGTGCGCGGGCGCTCCCCGCCGACGGGGTAGAACGTGCGCTCCTGCAGCACGCGCAGCAGCTTGGACTGGAACTCGGCGGACGTGTCTCCGATCTCGTCCAGGAAGATGGTGCCGGTCCCGGCCAGTTCGAAGTAGCCGCGGCGGCCGGAGGTGGCCCCGGTGAACGAGCCCTTCACATGCCCGAAGAGCTCCGACTCCAGCAGCGACGTGCTCAGCGCGGTGCAGTTGACCGCGATGAAGGGCTCGTGCGCATGGGCGGAATGCGCATGGATGGCGCGCGCGATGCGCTCCTTGCCGGTCCCGGTCTCACCCCGGATGAGCACGGTGGTGCGGTTGCGGGCCAGGGTGCCGATGAGCTTGAAGATCTCGATCATGCGTGGGTCGCGCCCCACCACCTCGTCCGGCCCGGGCGCGGGCCGGGGGTCGTCCGACTCGCGCTGCACGGGCGCCTCGCGCTCCAGCCGCTGCTCGCGCAGCACGCGCTCCACCAGCGCACGTACCGCCTCCAGCCGGACGGGCTTGACCAGGTAGTCCACCGCGCCCGCCTTCATGGCGCCCACCGCACTCCGCATGTCCTCGTGGCCCGTCATGACGACCACGTCGGTGCCCGGACGTCCAGCCCGGATCCGCTCGGTGAGCTCGATGCCCGACAACCCCGGCATGCGCAGATCCGTAAGCACGACCTCGGGGTCGGCGCTGGAGAGCGAGGCCAGCGCCGACTCCCCGGAGTCGGCCACACTGACCGTGTACCCCTCGTAGCGGAGCTTCTCGGCCAGGGCGTCGCGCAGCCCGGCCTCGTCGTCCACCACCAGTATCCGTCCGTTCATGGTCCGCCTTCGTCGTCCGACCGCTCGGAGCTGCCTCGCGTGTCCGCCCCACCCTCCTCAAAGATACCGTCCGGCGGCCCGTCCGGGTCCGGCGTCCACCAGGCGGGGGTCTCGGGCAGCTCGCGGGCGCGCAGGCGGGCCATGCGCTCCCGCTGGTGGCGCCGTCGGAAGACCACCGTAACGGCCAGCAGGAGGGCGAGCAGACCCCACGCGATCGAGGAGTGCGTGAGCACGAACAGCCACCCGTAGCGCCCGCGCGCCCAGCGACGCCAGTCCTCCTCCAGCTGGCCCGACGAGACACCGTAGGTGCGGCGGAGCCCCTGCTCGAAGCTCCCGCTCTCGCGCCAGTGCCGGAAGAGCGTCTCCAGTCCGACCGGGCCGGACGCCTCCACCAGGTACTCAACCACGGAGGCGGAGAGCAGGTAGGCGGTCTCGGCGGGGACGCGTCCCGCGGGCCAGTCGAAGGAGAGCGAGTCCAGCGAGGGCACCCCGCCGGCGGCCAGCAGCACCCGCAACCGCCACGCCCGGGTCCGGTCCCAGCCCGCCGCCCACTCGGCATACCCCTCCGAGAACCAGCGGGGCGGACGGAGCCCCCCCGAGCCCCGGTACACGGCCACGTGCGCCCACTCGTGCCGGATCACCTCGCGGGCGCTCCCCCGCGTGAGCTCCGAACCGCGCCACACGGGCAGCACGATGCGCCCCTCGGACGGGATGGCCACGCCCGCGCTCCAGTGCGGCGGGGCCCCGCCGGTGGCCCGCGCGAAGGCGTCGGCGTCAGGGGCGAGCACGACCTCCAGATCCCGCGGCACCACGCCCGGCAGCCCGGGCAGCGGGCCGGTGGTGGTCAGCGCCGCGCCGACCGCGTCCGCGAGCAGCGAGTCCGCCGGCGCGTGCAGGATGCGCACCGTGCCCACGGCGAGGACGCGGTCGTCCTGTTGGGGGTGCGGGAGCGCCGCACCGGCGAGGAGAACGGCGAGCGCCAGCACCGCGCCGACCCGCCCTCCCCTCAACCCAGCCCGTCCAGCGCCTCCAGGCAAGACTGGACCTCCTGGTTCTCCGGATTGATCTCCAGCGCACGGCGCCAGAGCAGTCGGGCCACGTCGTCGTCCGCCTCCGACTGGGCCAGCTGCCCGAGGCGCAGATAGACGTCGTCGCCCAGGCGCGGATCGATCTTCACCGCGCGCTCGTAGTGGATGCGGGCCTGATCGAGCGCGCCCCGGCGGAAGGCCTGGTCCCCGAGCGCCTTGTGCGCCTGCGCCGGGGTGTCGGACAGGGCGACGGCCCGGGCGTAGAGCGCTTCGGCGGCCTGCGGCTCGCCCCGCTGCTCCAGCACCGCCCCGGTGTTGACCAGGAGCGGCCCGCACGAGGGGTAGTGCACCAGGCCCTCGCGCCCCACCGAGACCGCGTAGTCGGGCCGCCCGGCGATGCCCGCCGCCAGCACCGTGTAGGCGTAGTAGAGCTCGGACGGCACCTTGAGGTCGGGGTGGGTGCGGTAGGCGCGCAGACACTCCAGAGCCCGGCTGACCTCGCCCTTGCGCAGGTGGACGATCCCCCGCGCCAGGCGCAGCTCCGCGTCGCCCGGCCGCGCCGCCTCGGCGGCGTCCAGGGCGGCGAGCGCGTCCTCGAAGCGGCGCAGGGCCTCGAGCGCCAGCGCCCGGTTGCGCTGCACCGAGTAGCGCTCGCGGGCCGGCGAGGGCATCCGGTCCCAGCGGGCGAGGGCCTCCTCCGGCCGCCGCGACCGGAAGGCGATCAGCCCCAGCCGGAACAGCGCGCTGGGGTTCTGCGGGTCCCGCTCCAGCACGGACTGGAACTCACGGGTGGCGTCCTCGAACATGCGCGAGCGGTAGAAGGCGACACCCAGGTTGAGGGTCTCCTGGATCCGCACGTCCGCGCGCGCGGAGTCGGCCACCTCGGAGCGGCGGCCCGCCTGTTGCAGGAACCCGGCCTGGATGAGTCCGTAGAGCGCCTTGCCGACGTCGAATTCCACCAGGCCCGACTCCGCGACGATCTGATCCACGGTGCGCTCGCCGTCCACCAGGGGCAGGATGCGCCGCTGCGGCCCGGTCAGTTCCACGGCGTCCTCGCCCTGGGCGGGGTCGCGGATGACTTCGAAGACCAGATCCTTGGTGGGGATCTTCTTCTCGATCAGGCTCCACTCGTCGACCCGACGGGCCCCCTCCAGCAGGAGGCTCTCGGCCGGGATGTTCACCAGGTACATCCCGTCCTCTTCGGGCTCCTGCTCCGGGTCGAAGTGGAAGGACCCCTGGTCCCAGGTGAAGAGGTGGTAGACGGCCTCCTCGATCTGGAGCGAGATGTAGCGCTGCATCTCGTCCTGCTCGAGCGCGCCCTGGCGGACCAGGATCTCGCCGAGCCGCGCGCTCCGGGAGTCGCCCTGCTCCTCCATGGCGGCGGCGAGCTGGGCGCGGGTGACCACTTGGTTGCGCACCAGCAGTTCGCCCAGCCGGTCGGGGCGGTTGAGAACCGAGGCGTAGATCACCCGCCCCTCACGGAAGTAGATGTAGCCGAAGTTGGACCGGTCCGTCATCGTGAGGCAGCCGGTCTTGCGGCCCATGGCGAGCAGCTGGCAGATATCCGCCAGCCCCACGTCCTGGAGAGAGCCCTCGATCGCCATCTACTGGAGTTCCTCCACCAGGCGCCCCTCCATCTGCGGCCAGATCCAGACCACCTCCTCTCGCGTCGGGAGCCAGCCGGAGTCTTCGGGGCCCATGCGGTGCGGGGCGTCCTCCAGCCCGGCGGCGGGTGGAAGCGGCGACTCGGGCTGGCTGGCCGGCTCCCCCTCCACCAGCACCAGTCGCTCCGAACCGGCGGGGACCTCGGTGGCCTCCACCTCCAGCACCAGCCCGCCCTCGAAGCGCGAACGAAGGCGCTCGTCGATCCCCTTCAACTGGTGAGGCGGGCGGTCCGACGTGAGCAGGACGCGGGCCCCGCGCCGCTTGAGCGCCTCGAAGAGGTGGAAGAACTCGTCCTGCGCGCGCTCCGTCTCACCCAGCGCCTGGGCGCCGTCCAGCAGCAGCAGGTCCACCGTCCACCAACGCTCCCGCCACGCTCCCGCCACGCCCTCGGAGAGCGCGCGGATGAAGTCCTGCGAGAAGGACTCCAGCGACGCTGCCGCGACCCGTGCGTCGGGGAAGACGCGTGCGAAGGTCCGCCCGGTGGCGGCCAGCAGGCCGCGGGCCACCTCGGCCCGCGGGCTCCAGACGAAGAGGGGATTGTACTGAGGACGCTCGGCGGTGGCGAGCTGCTCGGCGGCCTTCAGGACCAGCACGGGGTAAGCCCCCTCCAGCTCGGCCAGCACCGGCCCGGGGCCGAGCGCGGGAAAGGGCCGGGTCCGCTCCACCACCGACTGCAGGAACGCCTCGGCCTCCTCCAGCCGATCCGGATCCTTCACCAGCGTGGCGGCCGCCTCCGGCCAGGGGTTGCGTAGCCCGTGCAGCTCCGCCTCGATCTCGCGCAGCCGCGCCAGGCTGCGCTTGAAGGCCTCCACCTGCTCGCCCCAGTCCGGAGGCGCGCTCTCGGCCTGGATGAGGCCGCGCAGCCGCCTCGTGACGAAGCCCTCGCGCTCGGCCGCCTCCGCCACCGAGCGGATGGTCTGGCGCCAGGGCTCCTCCTGCGCCCTGGTCTTGTCCGCGACCGAACCCGCCACCTCGCTCAGGAAGGTGCCCAGCGCCTCGTCCACCTCGGCCCCGTCCTCCTCCCGATCCCGGCCCCGCCCCACCAGCGGCTGCACGTCTCCGGGAAGCAGGCGGCGCCCCTCCAGATCCTGCACCGCCAGGATCCGGTTCAGGGCGCCGGAGAGCTCGCGAACGTTGCGGAAGCGGATGCGCGCCAGCGCCTCCGCCACCCCCGGCTCCAGGGACTGCTCCTGCTCGTCCACCTTACGCCGGATGATGGCCACCCGGGTCTCGTACTCGGGTGGCGCGATGTCCACGATCAGCCCGCCCGAGAAGCGTGAGACCAGGCGCGCATCGAGCCCGTTGATCTCGGCCGGGGGACGGTCGCTGGCCAGGACGATCTGTGATCCGGACCCGGTGAGGCCGTCCAGCGTGGCCAGGATCATCTCCTGGGCCTCCGGCTGGCCCGCCAGAAACTGCACGTCGTCCAGCAGGAGGATGTCCAGATCGCGGTACTCGTCCTTGAGGCGGTCGCGGGCGCCGGCCTGGATCGCCGCGGCCAGGTCCTCCAGGTATCGCTCCAGCGTCTGATAGCGCACGCGGCATCCGGGCGCAGCCCGCTCCACCCGGTGCGCGATCGCGCCCAGGATGTGCGACTTGCCCAGACCGGAGGGCGCATAGACGAAGAGCGGGTTGTAGCTCTTCCCCGGGGAGTCGGCCGCCCGGCGGGCCGCGGCGGAGGCCAGCCGGTTGGCGGGCCCCACCACGAAGTTGTCGAAGGTGAATCTGGGATCGATGTCCGACATGCGGCGCAGAAGGGGGAAAAATACCGAATAGATCTTTAGTATCGTGGCCGCTCAGGCAAAAAAGAACCCCTTTCCGGACCGCCGTTTCACGCCTCCACCTCGCGCGCCCACCGCACCACGGCGGCCAGATCGGACGGCAGGGGCGCCCGGAAGCGCATGCGCTCGCCCGACGCGGGGTGGGTGAAGACGAGCTCGGCGGCGTGCAGGAACTGGCGTGGGGTCCGCCGCTCGAGCGCCTCGGCCCAGGTCCGGTGCCGGCCCGAGACCCCGCGCGCCCCTCCCGCGCCGTAGACCGGATCCCCCACCACCGGGTGCCCCAGGTGGGCCATGTGCACCCGGATCTGGTGCGTGCGCCCGGTCTCGAGCGCCACGTCCAGCAGCTGGGCCGCCGGCCAGTCCTCGCGCACCCGGGCCCGGGTCACGGCCCGGCGCCCGCCCTCCACCACGGCCATCCGTTTGCGGTCGCGCGGATCGCGCGCCAGGGGTGCGTCCACGGTCACGGGGCTCTCACGCAGGTGGCCCCACACCGCCGCTCGGTAGAGGCGCCGGACCCGCCGGTGCCGCAGGGCGTCCGCCAGCCCCAGGTGGGCCCGGTCCGTCTTGGCCACCACCAGCAGTCCGGAGGTGTCCCGGTCCAGCCGGTGCACGATGCCGGGACGCAGCCGCCCGCCCACGCCCGACAGGTCCTGGAGGTGAAAGAGGAGCGCGTTGACCAGCGTCCCCGTGCGGTGGCCGGGCGCCGGGTGGACGACCATGCCGGCGGGCTTGTCCACCACCGCCAGATCCTCGTCCTGATAGACGATGTCCACCGGCAGATCCTCGGCGACCAACGCCGTGAGCGCGGGCGCCGGCACGCGCACTTCGAAGACCCAACCCACCTCGACCGACTCCGACTTGCGCGGGGCGCGGGGCGGGCGCCCGGGGGGGTGCAGCGTCACCCGCGCCTCGGCCAGCAGGCGCTGTACGCGGGTACGCGAGAGCGCGAGCCGCTCGGCCAGGAAGGCGTCGGCGCGGGCACCGGCCTCCCCGGCGCCCACCTCGACCCGGCGCACCTCCCCGCTCGCGCCCGCCGACGACGCCGGCCCGTCCGTCGTCAGGGCTCCACCCGGGCGAGCGCCACCACCGCGGGCACCCCGTCCAGATCCACGTCCCGGCGGGCATTCCACCCCTCCCCCGCCTCGGCGGCCACGTCCAGCGAGACGGCCAGCGTCTCGCCGGTGAGGAACGACGCCCAGGCGCGCGCCGCGTCCTGCACCGCGTCGGGGCCGTACACTCCCAGCGCGATGCGGTCGGTGATCTCCAGCCCCGAGTCCCGGCGCAGGCGCTGGATGCGGTTCACCAGCTCGCGCGCCACTCCCTCACGGCGCAGATCGTCGTCCAGCTCCGGGTCGAGCGCCGCGGTGTGCCCCTGCTCGCTCTTCACCACCAGCGCCCCCTGGGCCTCCTCCAGCACCTCCAGCTCCCCGTCCCGCACCGGGTGGACGGCCCCGTCCAGCGGGAACGTGACCTCCTCGCCCCGCTGAAAGCGGCGCAGCGCCTCCTGGGGCAGCGCTCGCAGGGCCTGCGCGGCGTCGTTGGTGGCCTTGCCGAAGCGGGGCCCCAGCGCGCGATAGTTGGGGCGGGCCGTGAGCGTGACCAGCCCCTCGGCGGAGGTGAGGAAGGCCACCTCCTTCACGTTGAGCTCGTCCCGCACCAGCGCCAGCACGTCCTCGCGGAGCCCTCCTCCCGGCACCACCGCCCGCAGCGTGCGCAGCGGCTGCCGCACCCGGATCCCCACCTCCTCACGGGCCGCCCGCCCGAGCGAGACCAGGCGCCGGGCCGCCTCCATTTCCTCCTCCAGCGCCGGATCCCGCGGACCGGCGGCCTCCGCCCCGGCCCCCGGGAACCGCTCCAGGTGCACGCTGCGCCCGGTCAGGGCCGTGTGCAGCCAGTCCGAGACGAAGGGGGTGACCGGGGCCGAGAGGACCGCCACCGTGCGCAGCGCCTCGTGGAGCGTCCGGAAGGCAGCCCGGGCGTCGGGCGCATCCCCGCTCCCCCAGAAGCGCGCCCGGCTCCGGCGCACGTACCAGTTCGAGAGCTCGTCCACGAAGTCGCCCAGCGCCCGGTAGGCACGCGTCACCTGGTACGCCTCCAACTCGGCCGTCACCTGCGCCGAGAGGGTGGCCAGCCGGGAGACCAGCCAGCGGTCCAGCACCGGGCGGTCGCCGGGCTCGGGATCCTCGTCCCCCGGCGCCCAACCCTCTGCATTGGCGTACAGAGCGAAGAAGCGGTAGGTGTTGGCGAGTGTGTCGAAGTGTCGGCGGGCCGATTCGCGCACACCCTCAGGGTCGAAGCGCTTGGGCACCCACGGGTTGGAGTGGTGCACGAAGTACCAGCGCAGGCCGTCGGCGCCGTGCTCGGCGATGGCGTCCCAGGGGTCCACGGCGTTCCCCCGCGACTTGGACATCTTCTGCCCCTCGGCGTCCAGCACCAGATCGTTGACGATCACGTTCCGGTAGACCGGGCCACGCCCGAGCATGGTTCCGATGGCCATCAGCGAGTAGAACCACCCCCGCGTCTGGTCCAGACCCTCGCAGATGAAGTCGGCCGGAAAGTGCGCCTCGAACTCCGCCCGGTGCTCGAACGGGTAGTGCCACTGGGCATAGGGCATGGCGCCCGAGTCGAACCAGACGTCGATGACCGCCGGATCGCGGCGCATGGTCCCGCCGCAGTCGCACGCCCACGAGTGGACGTCGATGTAGGGGCGGTGGGGGTCGAAGTCGCCCGGGAGCGGGCCGGCGTGCTCGGCCAGCTCGGCGAAGCTGCCGATCCAGCGCACGTGCGACGCGTCCCGGTCGCACACCCACACCGGCAGCGGGGTGCCCCAGTAGCGCTCGCGCGAGAGCGCCCAGTCCACGTTTCCGCGCAGCCATTCGGCGAAGCGCTTCTCGCCCACCTCGGGCGGGTGCCACGCCACGCGGTCGTTGTTGGCGAGCATCTCGTCCTTGAGCGACGAGGTCGCCGCGAACCACGAATCCCGCGCCAGGTAGATCAGGGGCGACGAGCAGCGCCAGCAGTGCGGGTAGGCATGCAGGTATGCCTCGGCCTTGAGCAGCTTGCCTCGCTCGCGCAGGTCCTCGATCAGGTCCGGGTCGGCATCCTTGACGAAGCGCCCCTGG
>JAVVFC010000330.1:0-1792 GCA_032250975.1 Longimicrobiales bacterium
ACAGCACCAGCGAAGCCCGGTCGAGCGGTCCGGGATCGGCCACTGCCGCCCGCACCGCGGACACCGCTTCGGCCCAGCGCCCGGGCGCCTCCATGGACCAGGAGCGGTCCAGCAGCACGACGCGCTCCGTGGGCCCGTCGCCCGCCGCCGCCAGCGCCGTGTCGCCCGTGAAGTAGGGGCGCGCGAAGGCCAGCACCAGCAGCGTCAGCGCCAGCGCCCGCAGCGCCAGCAGCGCCCGGTAGTGCAGCCGCCGCTTCTGGTCGGCCTTGACCGGCACGCGCGCCAGGAACATGAGCGAGGGGAAGGGCACTTCCCGGCTGCGCGGGCGCCGGCGCAGGTGCACCACCACCGGCACCACCAGCGCCGCCAGCCCGAGCAGGGCGGCCGGGATCAGCAGGGAGAGCGGCATCAGCGCCTCCTCGCCCGGCGTTCCCGGATGGTCAGATAGCGGAAGAGCGCCATGTCGAGCGGCGCGGCCGTGTCCAGCGGGACGTAGTCCACGCCGTCCGCGGTCAGGCGTGCCTCCAGCGCCCGCCCGTGCGCCTCCACCTGCTCACGGTACCCCTCCCGCAGGCGCGCCGGAATCACCGGCACCACCTCCCCCGACTCCATGTCGCGGAACGTCGTGGACTCGCTCCCGGGCAGTTCGCGTTCGGCCGGGTCGAGCACGTGGAAGGCGATCACGTCGTGGCCGCGTCCGCGCAGCAGTCGCACGGCATCCATCACGTCGTCCACCGGCTCGTAGAAGTCCGAGACCAGGATCACCACCCCGCGCCGCGAGACCCGCTCGGCCGAGGCCAGCAGCGACGGCCGGAGCGCCCCCGGGTCCGCGGCCTGCGCGCGGGCCAGCGTGTGCAGCGCCAGCTCCAGGTTGCGGGCCGAGGGCGGCACGTAGTCGACGATGCCGTCGTCGAAGGTCACCACCCCGACCCGGTCCCGCTGCCCGCGCGAGAAGTGCAGCAGGCACGCCGCCAGGAAGCGGGCGTAGTCCAGCTTGCTCACCGCCCCGGAGCCGTAGCCCATGGACGCGGACACGTCGACGAGCGCCACCACGTCGGCGTTGGTCTCGGCCTCGTACTGCTTCACGTAATGGCGGTCGGTGCGCGCATACAGGCGCCAGTCCAGGTGGCGCACGTCGTCGCCGGGCACGTAGGCGCGGTGCTCGGCGAAGTCCATGGACAGCCCCAGGTAGGGCGCCCGGTGCAGCCCGTTCAGGAACCCCTGCACCACGGTGCGGGCCAGGAGCTCGAGGTTGTCGATCCTGGCCAGCACCGCCGGGTCCAGGAACTGGGCCCCGGGAGCGTCGGAACGGGCGCGGGCGTGAGTCATGAGGGTTCGCCGTCCTCCCCTACATCCCCGAGCGCGGCGGGGGGACGTGCTCCAGCAGCAGGTCGATCAGCTCCGACGAGGAGCGCCCCTCCGACTCCGCGTGGAAATTCGTGAGCACGCGGTGGCGCAGCACCGGGTGGGCGAGCGCGCGCACGTCGTCGAAGGACGGCGTGTAACGCCCCAGCGTGAGCGCGCGCGCCTTGGCGCCCAGGATGAGGTACTGCGCCGCGCGCACGCTCGCCCCGTAGGCCACCCACTTCTTCACGAAGTCCGCGCAACCCTCGCCCGGCCGCGAGGCGCGCACCAGCGACACCGCGTAGCGCAGCACCGGCTCCGGCGCCGGGATCCGCCGCACCAGCTCCTGGAACGCCATCAGGTCGGCGCCCGTGACGGCGTGCCGGAACTCCGCCGTCTCGATCCCCGTGGTGGTGCGCACCACCTCCAGCTCCTCCTCCTCGGAGAG
>JAVVFC010000331.1:0-1768 GCA_032250975.1 Longimicrobiales bacterium
GTCGGTGAACTGCACGAATGCGTCCTCCAGCCCCGCCACCTCACCCCGCTCGGTCATGAAGAAGTAGAGATAGTAGCTGATGTCGTCCGTGACCTGTCCACCCGAGAAGAGCTTCAGACCCCAGGGACTCTGAAGGTCCGAGGCCACCACGTTGCCGTCGTCCCCGGCCCAGGCGCCCATGTAGGCGTCGATCCGCATGGCGAGCGGAATCGCCTGCTGCAGGCGCAGCAGTCCGTCCCCGGCGGCGACCGTGTCCGGCGCGACTTCACCCGGCGCCAGCCGGAAGCCGTTGCCCGCGAAAGTCTCCCCGAAGGCGTTCAGACGCGGGAATGGGCTGTGACACAGGGCGCAGCTCACCTTGTACTTGCGGGCGAAGGCGGGAATGCCGTCCACGCCGGCCGGTGGGGCTGCGAAGAAGAGGACGAGGCCGAGGACCAGTCCGCGGCGTCCGAGGACCCGCCCGCGGCGGATATGGGCAGAGAGCATGACTCCCCCCGGGTGTGGGACGTAGGGAACCCGATCGGTGCGGGGAGGGTCGCACTGCTATCATAGGAACGGGCTCGCCGTGGAGCCCGTCGGGATTCCGCGGCAAGGTCCGTGGGGAGTTTCACGTTCCACGGGCTCCCCGTACTCCGTTCCGGTCGCACCCCACCACCCGCAGCCGCTCCGCCCATGAGGCTCTACCTCCTCCGTCACGCCAAGTCCTCCTGGGACCACCCGGAGCTCGACGACCACGACCGGCCCCTGGCGCCACGCGGTGGACGCGCGGCGAAGGCCATGGCGGAGACCCTGGCGCGGGAAGGGATCCACCTGGACGCCATCCTGACCTCGTCCGCGCTGCGGGCGCGCGAGACCGCCCGGCGGGTGCTGGCTCCCCTGGGGCCGGAACCGGAGGTGGTGCCAGACCTCTACATGGCCGCACCCGGAGAGATCTTCGCCCTGCTGCGCGGGCTTCCGACCGGTGTCGAGCGTGTCGCCGTGGTGGGGCACAACCCGGGCATGCAGACCTTCGCGCTCCGCGTCAGCGGAGGGGGACCCAGCACCCTGCAGGACCGGCTTCGGGACAAGTTCCCGACCGGCGCCCTGGCGGAGATCGACCTTCCGGTCGGGGATTGGAGCGGCGTGGGTCCCGGGTCGGGGACCCTCCTGCGCTTCCTTCGGCCCAAGGATCTCACCGTCGCGCGCGCCTTCCGGCTTTAGGCTTGTCAGGCTCCAATGCTTGACCGGAGCCCCGCCGCGCCCCCATATCAACGTGCAGGGCGGATCGGAGAGAAGCGTGTGACCCCCGCCCCGGCGCAGCGGATCCCCACGACCATCATGCATGAGTTCCCGCCGGCCGAGTGCCCCATCCATCACCCAGAGGAGGACGAATGAACAAGGACGATTTTGCGGAGAAGCTCGCGAAGAAGGCTGACATCACGAAGGCGAAGGCGCGCGAGGTCATCGAGTGCATCTTCTCCACCGACCCCGGGAACGGGATCATCGCCATCGAGCTCGACGCGGGCCGCAGCGTGACGATCACCGGCTTCGGCACCTTCGACACCCGTCGCCGCAAGGCGCGCGAGGGCCGCAACCCGCGGACGGGCGAGTCCATCAACATCCCGGCGATGACGGTCCCCACCTTCAAGGCCGGCAAGGGCCTCAAGGACCGCGTCCGCACCTGAGCCGCCAAGGCCGTACGAACATCTTCGGGCGGCGCGCGCGCCCGGGGCGGAACCCCCGAGCCTGACGCGCGGAGTCCACCGGCCGGTGGCCGCCTGAAGGCCCC
>JAVVFC010000332.1:0-1738 GCA_032250975.1 Longimicrobiales bacterium
ATAGGAGGCGGGCCCTTCCCTCCCGGGAGGGAAGTCCGGGCAACGGGGCGCGCAGCAGCGCCGTCTCCGGGGAGAGCCGCCGCGCCTCCACCGCGCCCTCCGGGCCCGGGATCCACCCGGTCGCGGGGAGCGAGTCCAGGGCCTCGGTGGCGCCCTGGAGAGCCGCCCCCGCCCGATACCCGGACTCCACCCGGCGCCCCTCCGCCCGCACGATCCACGACTCGGTGCGCGCCAGCAGGAGGGCGGCGTGGGCCATGACGACCAGGGCCAGCGTGACCAGCACCACCGCCCCCAGCGCCACCCCGCGCCGGGCGGGCTCGGCCCTCACCGGAGCCACCAGCGCCGCGCGGCCGGGAGCGAGTCGCCCGCCACCCGCATGCGGACGGCGAGCGCGCTCCCCTCGGCTGTGAGATCGGTCCCGGCCGGGTCGAGCACCGCCCCGGTGAGGGGTTGGGCCGGCGTGCCCCGGCGCCCATAGCGGAGCGCGTCGCTCAGCCGGAAGCGCCCCGCCTCGAAGACCCGTACCAGGGCGGGGGCCGCCCACGGGGGCTCCACCTCGAAGCGCAGCGCGCGCTCGTCCCCCGCGAGCCCGTCGCACCCCCCTCCGGGAGCCCCGGTCAGGGCGTGCACGGAGACCCCCCCATCCAGCCCCAGGACCCAGAGGGAGTCGCGCTCGGGATCCGGATCCCGCCGCCCCCGGTAGCGCCAGCCGTCGGGCGCGCACGGGACCGCCCACCCCACGAAGACACGGGCCTCCAGTTCACCGCCCGCCATCCGGGCGCCTCCGCCGTCCTCCGCGGTGCGCCCGACCAGGTCGCGCGTCACCCTCCGCGCCTCCACCCCCTCCATGCGGCGCATGAGCGTTTCCCCGGCCGCGCGCTGACGCACCGCCAGTCCACCCATCAGCCCCAGCAGGAAGAGCGTGAGCAGGAGCGCGACCAGCACCTCGACCAGGGTCGCCCCCCGGACGGCCGACGCGCGCTTCACGGACCGCCTCCGCCACCGGCGCCAGCCGCGCCCTGGGCTCCGGCCGATCGCGCCAGCGGCAGCACCACCCAGGCGGAGTCCTCCCCGGCGAGCAGCACCCGTACCTGGCCGCCCACGGCGGTGGCCTCCCACTCCAACCGGCTGCCGTCCTGAAAACGGCGGGCGCCCGTGCCGGGGCCGCCCATCGGTCCCGCGAGCGAGTCCGCCACCCCGGTGGCCGCCCAGAGCATCCGCTCGCGGTGGTCCGCCTCGCGCGCCGCCTGCGCCGCCTGCAGCAGGAGCGCCGACGAGGCCGCCGTGGCCACCGCCAGCAGCAACAGCGCCACCACCACCTCCACCAGTGAGAAGCCCGCCCCGTTTCGGGGATTCATCGGCGCGCCCCCCGCCCACGGGAGGAGATCACCAGCCGGGCTTCCTCCCCACCCCGCCGGAAGACCAGAGTACGGCTCGCCACGACGCCGAGCCCGAGCCCGTCGAAGGTCACGCTGGTGCGCTCCCCGCCTCCGGGGAGCTGGATGGTCACGCCCGCCTCACCGGCGTCGTGGCGCGTCCAGAGCACGGAGTCCGCGGCGCGCGCGGTGAGGACGCCGCGCCCCCCGTCCACCTCGAGCACCGCGCCCCCCAGCAGGCGCGCCTCCATGCGCGTGCGGTGCAGGGCCGCCAGGGCCTGGTCGCGCACCGCCCGCACCGTCCAGCGGTCCACCGCCCGCCGCCCGAGGGGGAGCGCCAGCGAGAGGAGCAGGCTCGCCAG
>JAVVFC010000333.1:0-1737 GCA_032250975.1 Longimicrobiales bacterium
CCGGAAGGTCCGCGCCGTCCTTGGCCAGGAGCCGTACCGGGGTCGCCTGGCCGTCGCGGAAGACCCACGCCCCCACCCGCTCGTCCGGCATGATGTTCATGATGCGGAAGCGGTGCGTTTCCCCCACGGTCGTCTCCCCGTCGGGCTGTGCTCCCCCCAGGCCGTTCATCTCGATGTCCCCGTCATCCTCCGGTGACACGGTCCGCCACCCGAAGATGCGCGGGTGGTCGTGCCCGGGGTCGAACGTCTCACCCGGGGGGAGCACGATGAGCGGCCCGTACAGCCCGGCGGTCAACTGGCGCAGGTCGTTGAGGTGGGTGTGGTACATGAACGTCCCGGGACGCATCATCGAGAGGCGGTAGGTGAACGACTCCCCCGGCGGAATCGACGGAGACATCCGCCCGTCCGAGGCGCTCCAGTCGGGGACCCCGTCGGCCCAGGCGTCGAGCTCGAGCCCGTGCCAGTGCACCGAGGTCGGCTGGCCCAGCGCGTTGTGGACGGTCACGTCGACCGGCTCGTACTGATTGAAGACGAGGAGCGGACCCGGCACGTCAACCTCGCCCGGCCGGGGCGGCCCTTCCGAGAGATCGAACCCCAGCTCGTTGCCCACCTCGCTGCCGTAGACCTTTGCGTGCAGGTCGATGGCGGTCGGCTCGGCACGCGCGATCAGGTCGCTCGGCCCGGGCGCCACGTCGATCCCCATGACGAGGCCCGCCATGTGGCTGTGGGCGTGGGCGGGGTTCGACTCGGCGGCGCCGGGGAGGCGCATCTCAGCGGTGACGTGGAAGGTGACGTGGCAGTGGAAGATCCAGCGTCCCGGACGGGTGGGCGTCCACTCCATCAGCATCGTGGAGCGGCTGTCCAGCGTCTCGGTCACCACGCTGCGCTCGGCGGCGGGAGCGTAGAGCGTGTCCGCGTACGTCGTCCCCCGGCTCTTCACATCGAAGTAGAAGCCGTGCAGGTGCATGGGGTGGGCGAGCCGCGTGCCGTTGACGACGCGCCACCGCTCCCCGCGGCCCACCTCCATCTTCAGGAGCTCCGTGTACGGCCAGGAGCGCCCGTTGATCGTGAAGGCCTCCAGGAAGCCGCCGGGATGCACGTCGGTCGGGACGGACTCGATCACGGCGTTGATGACGAGGAGCCGGTCCTCCGCCCCCGATCCGTCCGCGGCGTCCACCACGAGCGCGCCGGCGAGTTGGCCCCGCTCGGGCGCGAAGAAGTCCGGTGGGTCGGGGGGCAGGTCCCCCTCCACCATGTGGTAGAGATAGGTGCCGGCCGCCCCCGCCTCGAACTCCACGGTGGCGGTGCCCCCGCCGGGCACGGTGACGTGGCTCCCCGCCTCTCCCGGGCGGGCATGGAGTCCGAAGACGTGGAGGGAGGCCTCGAGCCGGTTGTGGACGCTCACGCGCAGGCGCGTGCCCGCCGTGGCGCGGATGAGCGGGGCCGGAATGCTGGGCACGCCTCCGACCTCCCCGACGGCGGCCACACGCAGTCCGGGACCCTCCGGTCCCTCGATCCGCCAGTCCGCGCGCTGCACTTCGAGGTTCACGACCCGGACGCCATTCTCGACCCGCCCCGCCGGCACCCGGTTGTCGTGGGCCTGCACGAGCGAAAGCCCGGAGTGCGTCCCGGCCGGAATCAGGATCTCGGCGTATTTCGGGCCCGGGAAGTCGTGCGGCCGGACCCCCTGAGGCTCGGGGGCGGGGTCCTGTCCGGCGAGGGGAGCCGCGGCCAGGC
>JAVVFC010000334.1:0-1724 GCA_032250975.1 Longimicrobiales bacterium
TCCGGCGCGAAGTGGAGGTGGGACGCACCCTGGTGGTGCAGCGCCGGGCGCACGACGCGTGAGCGGGCGCAGCACCCTCCGGAGGGCGTGAGGTGTGCGGGCGCTACACGCTGGCCACCCCGCTCGGGGAGCTGGTCGAGGTCTTCGACGTCGGGCACCTGGCGATCGGGGACTGGGCCCCGCGCTTCAACGTCGCGCCCACCCAGCTCGCGCCCGTGGTGCTGGCCGACCGGGACGGGGTGCGGCGCCTGGGGCCGCTGCGCTGGGGGCTGGTGCCGCGCTGGGCGGACGACCCCGCGCTGGGGAGCCGCCTGATCAACGCCCGCGCCGAGACGGCGGCCGCCAGGCCCGCCTTCCGGGACGCCTTCCGCCACCGGCGCTGCCTGGTCCCGGCGGACGGCTTCTACGAGTGGCGCGCACCCGCGGGCGGCGGCGGCCCCCGCACCCCCTTCCACATCCACGCCCCCGGGGAGCGCCCCTTCGCCATGGCCGGCCTCTGGGAGCGCTGGCAGCCAGAGGGCGGGGAGCCGCTCTTCACCTTCACCGTGCTCACCGTGGACGCGCCCCCCTGGCTGCGCGGCATCCACCCGCGCGCCCCCGCCATCCTGCCGGCGGAGCGCTGGCCGGCGTGGCTGGACCCCGCGACCCCCGCCCCCGAAGCCGAGGCGGTGCTGCGGGACGAGCCGCAGGGGAGCGTGCCCGCCACCGCCGGCTTCCTCGCCGAAGAGGTCACGACCCGCGTCAACCGCCCCGCCCACGACGACCCCGCGTGCCGCGAGCCGTTGCCCGGCGGGGAGCGGGTGGAGGAGGGGTGAAGGCGGGGGGGTGCTGCGGTGCGGGACCGGGACGTGGTGCGCGCCCGGCCCGTCGGCCGGTGAATCGACGCGGGGAGTGGCGAAATCTGGTGCGGCGGATCATGATTGGCGGGAACTCGTGGATATGCCCTTCGACCGCGCCACGGCGTCGTATCCTAAGCGGACTGTCACACCCTCCTGTCACCTTGGTCCGGTCGCGCACGTAACCCCTACTCAGCCCGAGAGGAGGAACAGATGCAGCTTCAGGACCTGAGCCGAATGGTTGCGGAGGACGCCGCACTCCGCAGGCGGCAGCCCCTCCAGCCGGTTGGGGGGCGGGGGGACAAGATCTTCCCGCCCACATTCCCGGCCGACCAGACCAATGCCCCGCCACGCCACGTCTACGAGCGGCGGCGCGTGGAGGGTGAGGAGGTCTGGTGCGTCCTCATCGACAGCGTGCAGTCGCAGGCCAACCGACTCGAGGAGTGCATCCGGGATGCCGTGCGCGACGGCGAGCCCATCCCGCACGTGATCGTGGATTTCTCCGAACACGACCTGACGGGTCTGACGGAGATCACCTCTCTCGATGCGCCGCACCGGGTCTACGATGCGATCCTGCGCGACAGCATGCTCGACACCGTCCCCTTCATGCAGAGCGAGGTGGGGAAGCGGCTCGCCACGGCCCGCCCGAACGACGCGACAGCGCTGCTGGAGAACTCGCCCAGTGCCCTCCTCTTCGGGGCGTGGCATTCCACGGGCGAAGGGGGAGGGTTGGGCGCCAAATTCGCACGCTGCCTGACCTCCGAGATCGTCGCGGTCAACGTGCCGGTAGACGTGCAGGAATCGAGGCGCGGGGGCGTGGGCGATCCGGTCACCGCCGGCCGCCGCACCGGTAGCCGCATCGGTCCTCTTGGGATTCTTCGCAAGGTC
>JAVVFC010000335.1:0-1713 GCA_032250975.1 Longimicrobiales bacterium
GGGACCCGGATCGAAGTCCACCGGCACGCCCATCCCCTCGAGCGGCGTCATGATGTCGCTGAAGAGGATGGCGGCATCGAGCGGGAAGCGCTCCATGGGCTGCAGCGTGATGCGGGCCGCCAACTCGGGCGTCCGGGTGGCGGTCAGGAAGTCCACCTGTTCGCGTAACCGACGGTATTCGGGCAGATAGCGCCCCGCCTGGCGCATGATCCAGACCGGCACGTGCCCACCCCGCTCGCCGCGGCAGGCGCGCTCGAACAGGGTCCCCCCCTCAGGCATCGGGAAAGTCCCCGCGCGTCATGACGGCCTCCGCGACGCCGAGCACCCGCTCCACGTCCCCGCTGGTGTGCGCCCACGACCAGAACCACGCCTCGAACGGGCTGGGCGGCAGATGGATCCCCTCCGCGAGCAGCCCGTGGAAGAGCGCGTTGAAGCGCGCGCGCGAGGAGCCCGTGACCGTGGCCCAGTCCGTTACGGGCGATTCGGTGAAGAAGAGCGATCCCATCCCCCCCACGTGCTGCCAGCGCAGGGGCAGGCCCAGGCGTCCGGCGAGGGAGGCGAAACCCTCCTCCAGCGTCCGGCCCAGCGCCTCCAGGTGCCGGTACACAACGTCCCCCTCCTCCTCCAGGACCCGCAGGGTCGCGAGTCCCGCGGCCACCGCCAGCGGGTTGCCGGACAGGGTTCCGGCCTGGTAGACCGGCCCCTCGGGGGCGATCTGCCGCATCAGCGCCGCGCGCCCGCCGTAGGCGCCGACCGGCAGCCCGCCGCCGATCACCTTCCCCAGCGTGGTCAGGTCGGGCGTCACCCCGTAGCGCTCCTGCGCCCCGCCGCGCGCAACCCGGAACCCGGTCATGACCTCGTCGAAGATCAGGAGCGCGCCCCCGTCCCGGCACTGGTCGGCGAGGCCGGCGAGGAAGCCCTCCACCGGGGGCACGCACCCCATGTTGCCGCACACCGGCTCGACGATCACGCAGGCGATCTCACCCGGGTGGGCGTCGAAGAGCGCCCGCACGGACGCCAGGTCGTTGTACTCGGCCACCAGCGAGTCGGCCGCCGTGCCCGCCGGCACCCCGGGGGAGGACGGCACGCCCAGCGTGGCGGCGCCCGATCCCGCCTCGACCAGAAACGCGTCCCCGTGGCCGTGGTACCCACCCCGGAACTTCACCACCCGGGTGCGGCCGGTCACGGCCCGCGCCAGGCGGATGGCGCTCATGGTGGCTTCCGTGCCCGAGTTCACCATGCGCACCATCTCCACCCCGGGCACCAGCCGTACCAGGGTCTCGG
Source organism: Longimicrobiales bacterium (assembly GCA_032250975.1). GTDB lineage: Bacteria > Gemmatimonadota > Gemmatimonadetes > Longimicrobiales > Gaopeijiaceae > Gaopeijia. Next base: position 1,285 of record JAVVFC010000335.1, read on the forward strand.
CCAGCTCGATCTCTCCCTCGGTGGGGGCGCCGTACGACGTACCGCGCGCCAGCGCCTCCGCCAGCGCCCCGCGCACGGCCGGGTGGTCGTGGCCGAGCACCATCACCCCCCACGAGCCGATGAGGTCGAGCAGGCTCCGTCCGTCCACGTCCTCCAGGAAGGCCCCGCGCGCGCCCCGGATGAAGCGGGGCGTTCCCCCCACCCCCTTGAAGGCGCGCACCGGACTGTTGACCCCGCCCGGAATCACCCGCTGCGCACGGGCCAGCAGGCCCGCGCTCCGGCCGCCGGTCCGGTCCTCGCTCGCGTCGCTCACCCCGGTCGCCACGCTCACCTTGCTCACCTCGCTCATCCCAGTCGCCTCGCTCATCCCAGTCGCCTCGCTCCCGTCACTCGATGTTCAACTCCGACCGTACCCCTGCCATGATGTTC
>JAVVFC010000336.1:0-1700 GCA_032250975.1 Longimicrobiales bacterium
GGAGCGGGAAGACCGCCCCCGCCTCGGGGGCGTCGGGATCCGGCTCGCCCCCGCCCGTGAGCGACCAGTCGTCCATCCAGATCCGGAGCGGATCGGCGGTCCCTCCCGCCAGCCCCGCCGCCGCCCGGGTGAAGCGCTCCGCCTCGTGAAAGGCGTCCCCCGCCACGTCGGTGACCGCGAAATGGCCCATGTAGACCTGGCGCGTGGACCAGGCGGACCCGGCGCCCGTCGCCGTAGCGGCGGCGTCCGCCGCGTCGGGGTCGAAGCCGGCCGAACTCCCCGCCCCCGGCTCCGGTCCCAGGGCGTTGCGGAAGAGCGTGAAGTGCACCCCGAAGCGTCGCCCGCCCGGCCCGTCCAGGTTGGCGGTCACATACCACCATTCGGTGCGGAACGCCGGGTGGGGGCCATGGTCGTCGGGGAAGACGAAGGGGCGGGGCGCCGTGGCCCGGGCGTACCCGGCGGTGTCGGCGCCCCCCATGGCCTCCGCCAGGTCGAGCGTGGCCCGCACCTCCTCGCGTCCCCCGGCGGATCCGCCCGCGCGCAGGAGTGAGAAGGCGGCCCATCCTGCCGCGACCACGCCGGCCGCCCCCAGAATCCCCACTGCGCTCCGTCCCCAGCGCCTCCGGCGCAGGCTCGTCATCACTCCTCCCTGAGCGCCACCGAGGGCGACGTCCGGCTCATGCGCCACGCCGGGTAGAGTCCGGCCAGGAGCGCGCCTGCCAGCGCGAGACCCACCGCCTGCACCACCACTTCCGGCCCCACCTCCATCTGCAGCGTCCACCCGAAGGAGCGCCGGTTCACCACGTAGATCATCACCGCCGCCAGCACCAGCCCGGCCGGCACCGCCAGCACCCCCGCCACCAGGCCCAGCACCCCGGTCTGGGTGGTGACCAGCGTCCAGACCTGCCCCGGAGTGAGGCCGTTGGCCCGCAGCACGCCCAGCTCCCGTCCCCGCTCCAGCTGCAGCGCCATCAGGGCGCTCAGCACCCCGATGAAGGCCACCGCGAAGGCCAGCGCGCGCAGCACCGCCGTGATGGCGAAGGTGCGGTCGAAGACCTCCAGCGACGCCGCCCGCAGACCCCGGTTGGAGCGGATCACCACCGCCTCGCCCGGGCCCACCCGGGCCTCGAGCTCCGCCAGCACGGCGTCGGCGTCGGCCCCCGCCTCCAGGAAGAGTCCCAGCGAGGTCACGCGCCGGTCGGCGAACAGCCGGTCGTAGGCCAACCGGCCCACCATCACCACTCCCTGGTCCGACCCGTAGTCGGTGAAGATCCCGGCGATGGGCAGCCGGCCGGTCCCCGTCTCCCCCGCGATCTCCACCGAGTCCCCGGGCGCGAGGCCCCGACGGTAGGCGAAGGGCTCGGACACCAGCACCGCCTCGCCGGCGCGGAAGCGCGTGAAGGCGTCGGGCCCACCGCCCCGCCGGAAGGCGAAGGCCGCCTCGCCCCGCGGGTCCAGGGTGAGCGCCACCAGCCGCACATCCCCGTCCCGGGTGGGGAGCGTCACCCCCCGGTAGGTGCTCACCCCCGCCACCCCGGGCGCCGAAGTCAGCCGCGCGACCACCGCGTCGGGGAGCGTCCCCTCGGCCCGCGACGCCATGGGGGTGGGGGGCGAGACGTACACGTCCGCCTGCAGGGTGTGGTCCAGCCAGCGCACCACCGTCCCCCGGAAGGAGGTGATCATGATCCCCAGCCCCACCG
>JAVVFC010000337.1:0-1689 GCA_032250975.1 Longimicrobiales bacterium
TCCTCCCCGACCCCCCGCACGAAGCCCAGCCCCACGCGCAGGTGCTCCCCCTCGGCCGTGCAGCGCACGCCGCTCCGGTTCACGTCCGGCAGGAGCAGGTGGATGCCGTTGCGGCGGGCGTCCCGTCCGAGCGCGTCCAGGGAGTAGAAGCCCATGGGCTGGTTGTTGAAGAGGGCCACGTAGTATTCCACCGGGTGGTAGTGGCGCAGCCAGGCCGACTGGTAGGCCAGCAGCCCGAAGGCGGCGGCGTGGGACTTGGGAAAGCCGAACTCGCTGAAGGCGGACACCTGGTCGAAGACCTTGCGGGCGGTGGCCTCGTCCACCCCCCGCGCCGTGGCCCCCTCCCGGAAGGCCTCCCAGTGCGCCTCCATGGCCTCGTGGGAGCGCTTGCGGCTCATGGCCCGGCGCAGGCTCTCGGCCTGGCCGTCGGTGAAGCCCGCCAGCGCCCGGCAGACGGTGAGCACCTGGTCCTGGTAGACGATGACGCCCAGCGTCTCGGCCAGGGGGCCCTCCAGCAGGGGGTGGTCGTACGCCACCCGGTAGCGCCTCTCCGCGCGCAGCAGTTCCCGGCGGCGCACGTACGGGTTGACGGCGCCGCCCACGATGGGCCCCGGCCGCACCAGCGCCACCTGCACCGCCAGATCCTCCAGGTTGCGGGGCCGCACCCGGCGGATCATCTGGATCTGGGCGCGGCTCTCCACCTGGAAGAGCCCCACCGTGTCACCGGCGCAGAGGCGGTCGAAGACGGCCTCGTCACGGTAGTCGATGCGGGCCAGGTCGGGGGGTGCGCCCCGCCGCTCCGCGATCAGGTCCACCGCGTCTTCCACCAGCGAGAGCATCCCCAGGGCCAGGAAGTCGATCTTGATGAAGCCGGCGTCGTCGCAGGAGTCCTTGTCCCACTGGCAGAGCACCCGCCCCGCCATGGCCGCGGGCTCCAGGGGGACCAGCTCCACCAGGGGGCGCGACGAGATGATCATCCCCCCCACGTGCTGGGAGACGTGCCGGGGGAGGCCGGCGATCTCTTCCGCCAGCGCTCCCAGCGCCTGCCAGAGGGGGGCCCCGGCCCGGTCGCGGAAGTCGGGGATCCGCTCCATCTCCTCGCGGAGTCCGCGGGCGGAGCGGCTCTCGGCCAGCCGGGCCAGCTTCTCCAGCTCGCCCCCGGGCAGGTCCAGGACCCGGCCGATCTCCCGCACCGCGGAGCGCAGCCGGAAGGTGGGGAAGGTGCACACCAGCCCCGCGTGCTCGTGGCCGTAGACCTCGTAGATGCGCAGGATGAGCTCCTCGCGGATCTCGCGGGGGAAGTCCAGGTCGATGTCCGGCACGCTTCCGAGCGCCTCGTTCAGGAAGCGCCCCAGAAAGAGGTCCGCCGCGACCGGGTCGATGTGGGAGAGACCGATCAGGTAGCAGATGATGGAGGAGACCGAGGAGCCCCGGCCCCGCCCGGGGGGGAGGGAGGAGTGCGCCCGGGGGGCGTCGCCCCGGATCTCGCGCGCCACCTCGCGCGCCAGGTTCATGATGTCGCGGTAGACCAGGAAGAAGCCCGCCAGGTCGTGGCGTTCCACCAGCCGGAGCTCCTGCTCGAGCCGCGCCTCCGCCTCGCGCGCCGCCCGCGTGCCCGCCTCGTAGCGCCGCCCGATCTCCGCCCGGCAGACGGCGGCCAGCGTCCCCTGGGCGCTTTCCCGCCCGCTC
>JAVVFC010000338.1:0-1684 GCA_032250975.1 Longimicrobiales bacterium
CTGGCGGAGGTGCTGGCGTCGGTGGAGTTGCTGCGGCACTACGCCCGGGTCGCGCCCCGGGTGCTCCGCACCGAGGCGGTCTCGACCGGGTACCTGGCGGGAAAGGGCGCGTACGTGGTGCGGGAGCCCTTCGGTGTGGTGGGCGTCATCACGCCGTGGAACTACCCCTTCCTGACGCCCCAGGATGCGGTGACGGCGGCGCTGGCGGCCGGAAACGCCGCGGTCGTGAAGCCGTCCGAGTTCACGCCGGCGTCGGCGCGGCTGATCCCGGAGCTGGCCGCGGAGGCGGGGCTCCCCGAGTCGCTCGTGCAGGTGGTGGAGGGCGACGGGAGCGCGGGTGCGGCGCTGGTCGGGTCCGGAGTCGACAAGGTGGTCTTCACCGGGAGCACGGCGACCGGGCGGCGCGTGATGGCGCTCGCCGCGGAGACGCTGACGCCGGTGCTGCTGGAGCTGGGTGGGAACGATCCGGCGATCGTGCTGGAGGACGCGGACCTGGAGCGGGCGGCACGCGGGATCGTGTTCGGGGCGTTCTTCAACGCGGGCCAGACGTGCCTCTCCACCGAGAGGGTCTACGTGGTGGAGGCGGTCCACGACGCCTTTCTGGAGCGGGTGACCGCGGCGGCGGCCGCGCTCCGGAGCGGGGAGGGCGAGGGGGCGGACGTGGGGCGGATCGTCACGCCCGCCCAACGGAGAATCGTCCGGGAGCACCTCCGGGACGCGGTGGCGGCCGGGGCGGTGCTGGCCGTGGGCGAGGTGCCGGCGGAGGAGGATCCGCGCGTGATCCGGCCGGCGGTGGTGACCGGGGGGCGCGAGGGGATGCGGCTGCTGGACGAGGAGACCTTCGGGCCGGTGCTGCCGGTGGTGGCGGTGCGGGACGAGGCGGAAGCGGTGGCGCGGGCGAACGCGTCGCCGTACGGGCTGTACGCGAGCGTGTGGACCCGCGACCTGGCTCGAGGGGAGCGGATCGCGCGGCGGCTGCGGGCGGGTGGGGTCTCGGTGAACGACACGCTGGCGCACTACGCGCTGCCGGGTCTGCCCATGGGGGGCGTGGGGGATTCGGGCTTCGGAGTCCGGCGGGGGGCCGAGGGGCTGCGCGAGATGAGCCGCCCCCGTACGGTCTTCCTGCACCGGTGGGGGGCGCGGCGGGAGTTCTACTGGTTCCCCTATTCGGCGCGCTCCGCCCGCTGGCTGGAGGCGCTGGTGGTGCTGCGCGGGAGGGGGTGGCTGCGGGGACTGCCGGAGGCGATCGCCGTGCTGCGCGGGGGGGCGCGGGAGTGAAGGGAGGCGCGCAGGGAGCAGCGGGCGGGGGCGGCCCTGGGGCCCTGCACGGCGGGCGCGGGCTGGCGGCCCTGGAAGCGGATCTGCTGGCCTGCGTGCACTGCGGCTTCTGCCTGCCGGCCTGCCCGACCTACCGGCTGCTGGGGGACGAGGCGGACTCCCCCCGGGGGCGCATCCACCTGATGCGGGCGGTGGTCGAAGGACGCCTGGAGGCGGGGGACCCTTCGGTCGGGCTGCACCTGGACCGATGCCTGGGGTGCCGGGCGTGCGAGCCGGTCTGCCCCTCGGGCGTGCGGTACGGGCACCTCCTGGAGCGGGGTCGGGCGGAGGTGGCGCGCGCCCGGGGGCCCGGCCTGCCCACGCGTGCCCTGCTGGCGGTCTTCGGGCGGCGGTGGCCGAACCGGGT
>JAVVFC010000339.1:0-1669 GCA_032250975.1 Longimicrobiales bacterium
GCCGCCCGGCGGCGGTGCGGGCCGCGGCGTAGGCCACCGCGGCCGCGGCCTTGTAGAGCGTGTAGAGGGGACCGCCCAGGAAGCCGGGCTGCTGCCCGGTGACCACGACGCGGGCGCGCCCCTCGCGCAGCAGGGCGATGTTGACCGCCGCCGCGCGGCGCGACTCCGCGTCCGGCATGTCCGCGTCCAGATCCGCATCCAGCTCCGGGTCCCAGTCCTCGAGGGCCTCCAGGTCGTCCTCGTCCATGCCCTCGATCAGTTCGTCGACCATCAGGGCGTTGGTGTAGAGCAGACGGCCGATGCGGGCGAGGGCCCGGACGGCGTCGGGAATCACGGTGACGATGCTCGCGGCCAACGCCTCGACGGTGGCGAAGTCCATGGTCCCTTCGGCCAGGGCATCCTCCAGGATGGCGGCGGCCAACTCCTCGTCGCTGAAGAAGACCAGGGGCAGCAGGGCTTCCGAGATGTCGTCCCAGGCGGCGTCGGGCGCCTGCTCCACCCAGGAGGCGTGCAGCCAGACGTAGCCGCGGTGAAAGCCCGCCGACCAGGCGCGGATGGGGGCGTCGGCGTCGAAGTTGGCCATGGGGTCGTCGCGCATGGGCACGTCCATGGGCAGCGCGGCCTGGTCGTGGATGACGCCGTGGTTGACGTCGTTGTAGAGCCGGATCACGGCCTGGATGGTGCGCTCCACCCGCGCGGTGCCCCCCGCCGTCGCCACGGGGTCGGGCCCGAGGACCTCCTCCAGCCACTCCGACGGCGGTACCAGCTCAGGCGTACACGTCAACGCGAAGAGGAAGCCCTGCAGCTCGTGGTAGGTGAGCATCTGCCCGGGGCGTTTGGGGCTGGCGAAGACGCGACGCAGGAGCTTGCGGTCGGCAGGAGTCACGGAGTGGTGCATGGGCGGCTGCGAGGGGGGCGCGAAGGGTCCGGGGCGGGAAGATGGGGACGGGGCCCACGGGAGGCGAGCGCCGTGGGCCCCGTCCCCGACGTCATCGCGCGTCCCAACGGGGCGTCCGCCGGAGCCGGTCCGGGAGGGTGACGGGCTGCGGGATGCGGTCCAGCTCGTGGACGGCGTCGCGGCGCGCGAGATCCTGAGCCGGTCCGGTGTTCAGGAATCGGGGGCTCGGGCGGATGCGAACGCGCCCGAGGTCGAGCCGGTCGGCGTCGTGGCAGACCTGTACGGTGACGTCGTCGCTCTCGGTGGGTCCGGCGGTGTGGGTGCGCACGGCGGTCACCAGACATTCGATCCGCTCGGGGGCGAGGGGGAGCCGCAGCCCGCCGATGAAGTCGGCGGCCCGCGGGCCGTGCTCCAGGTCATAGCCGTCGTCACGGCGCTGGCAGTCGTGGAGCGCCGCGAAGAGGCGCACCACCAGCGTGTCCACGGAACCCGCCACGCCCTCCTCTCCCAGCCGCGTCGCCAGCCAGAGTCCGTTCCGCTCCACCCGCACCCAGTGCTCCACCCCGTGGTGGCGCGTGGTGTAGATCGCGCGCTGGGTCTGCCACGCCATCCGCCAGATGGCCGGCAGGTCCAGGGGGCCGGCGGAGTCGGGGCTCCGGGGTGGATCGGGGGCCATGGCGGAAAAGTAAGGCGCGAGCCGACGACGAGCACCCGCGGCCGCGACACGGGCACCCGCGGCCCGCCGGGCGGGAACCTCGATCAGCCCGCCAC
>JAVVFC010000033.1:0-21829 GCA_032250975.1 Longimicrobiales bacterium
CCTGCCAACGCCACGCCCGCCCCCAGCCTCCCCAGCCCCGCCGCCAGCGCCTGGTTCAACAGACGGTAGGCGGACCGCGGTCCGCCCAGGGCCCGCAGTGGCAGACACACGGCGTACGTCACTTCGCGGTGGTGCAGAACTGCCCGCCCGCCGGTGGGCCGACGAACCACCGCGACCCCGGACGCCTCCAGCCGTTCGGGCGCGTAGACGCCGCGCGCGGGCTCGTTCCGGCCCAGGGAGAGGGTGGGCCGGTCCCATGCGTAGAGCCGCAGCACCGCCTCGCCGGGTGCGAGCCCGATGGCCAGCGTGTGGTCCCAGGCCATGTTCTCCGGCCCGGGGAGGGGCGGATCGATGCGGACCCGCCAGCGCGGTGCTGAAGCAGTCGCCCGCGCGCCCGCGTCCCCTTCCATCAAAGGGCCAGAGACTCCCCGGGCTTCAGCACCGCCACCCGAGCCCGATCACCGACCCGGCGCGCGAACGCCTCGGGATCCTGCTCGATCACCGGCCAGGTGCCGTAGTGGATGGGCACGACCACCTCGGGCTCGATGAACTCCACCGCCCGCACCGCGTCCTCGGGTCCCATGGTGAAGTTGTCCCCGATGGGGAGGAGCGCCACGTCCACGCGTCCCCGGAGAAGCTGCATGTCCATGGTGAGCGCGGTGTCGCCGGCATGGTAGAGGCGGCGGCCGTCCAGTTCCAGCACAAGGCCGGCACAGGGGGTCGTGAAGGGCGCTCCCCCTTCCCCCTGCACCATGCCGCCGTGGATGGCGTGCACAAGCTTGACGCGCCCGAAGGGGAAGTCGTGGGCGCCGCCGATGTTCATCCCGTGCAGCTTCTCCAGACCCTGCGTCCCCAGCCAGGAGACCACCTCCACCGTGGAGATCACGGTGGCCCCGGTGCGCCGGGCGAGCGGGACCGCGTCCGCGATGTGGTCGGCATGGCCGTGCGTGGCCAGGATCCAGTCCGCCTCCACCTCGTCCACGGTGTGCGCGCACGAGGGGTTGTCTCCGAAGAAGGGGTCGATCACCAGGCGCGTCCCGTCGTCGGTTACCACCGAGCAGGTCGCGTGGCCGTGGAAGGTCAGGGTGGCCATGGGGTCCTCCTTGGGTTGGCGTGCGGGAGGGATGGTCGTTGGCGGCCCGGTGGGTAACGCCGGGCCTCAGACGGTCTCCGTGGCGTACTCCTCCACCGGGGGACAGGCGCACACCAGGTTCCGGTCGCCATAGGCGTTGTCCACCCGCCCGACTGAGGGCCAGAACTTGGAGTCCCGGGTCCAGGGAGCCGGGTAGGCGGCCTGCGCCCGCGTGTAGGAGTGCTCCCACTCATCCGCCGTCACCCGCGCCGCCGTGTGCGGGGCGTTGCGAAGCGGATTGTCCTCGCGGTCGGCGACTCCCAGCTCCACCTCCCGGATTTCGGCCCGGATGGCGAGGAGGGCCTCACAGAATCGGTCCAACTCCGCCTTGGACTCGGACTCGGTGGGCTCGACCATGATGGTACCGACCACCGGCCACGACATGGTCGGCCCGTGGAAGCCGTAGTCCTGCAGACGCTTGGCGACGTCCTCCTCGGTGATGCCTGCGCTCTTGCGGAAGGGCCGCATGTCCAGGATGAACTCGTGCGCCACCCGGCCGTCGTGCCCCCGGAACAGCACGTGGAAGTCGTCCTGCAGACGGCGGGCCATGTAGTTGGCGTTCAGGATCGCCACCTCGGAGGCGCGGCGCACACCCGCGCGCCCCAGCAGGGCGATGTACGCCCAGGAGATCACCAGGATGCTGGCGCTTCCCCAGGGCGCGGCGGAAACCGGCCCGATGGCCCTGGCACCTCCGACCGGCACCACCGGGTGCCCGGGCAGGAAGGGCGCCAGTTTCTCGTTGCAGCAGATGGGACCCATCCCCGGCCCCCCGCCCCCGTGCGGGATGGCGAACGTCTTGTGCAGATTGATATGGCACACGTCCGCCCCGTAGTCCCCCGGACGGGCGAGCCCCACCTGGGCATTCAGATTGGCGCCGTCCAGGTACACCAGCCCACCGTGCTCGTGCACGACGTCGCAGATCTCGCGGATGCCCCCCTCGAACACGCCCGCGGTCGAGGGATACGTGATCATGACGGCCGCCAGCCGGTCGGCGTGCGCGGCCACCTGGGCGCGCAGATCGTCCAGGTTGATGGAGCCGTCCTCCCGCACCTTCACGATCTTGACGTCCATCCCCGACATGACCGCGCTGGCCGGGTTGGTGCCGTGCGCAGAGGAGGGGATCAGGCAGACGGTCCGGTCGCCGTCCCCCCGATCCAGATGGTAGGCCCGGATCACCTGCAGCCCGGTGTACTCGCCCTGCGCCCCGGAGTTGGGCTGGAGCGAGCAGGCTGTGAAGCCGGTGATCTCGTTCAGCCACGCCTCCAGATCGGCGAAGACCTCCTGATAGCCCGCGGCCTGGTCGCGGGGCGCGAAGGGGTGCAGCCCTCCGAACTCCGGCCAGGTGACACCCACCATCTGGGTGGTGGCGTTGAGCTTCATGGTGCACGACCCCAGCGGGATCATGCTGGTGTTGAGCGACAGGTCCCGGGTTTCGAGCCGGTGGATGTAGCGAAGCATCTCAGTCTCGGAGTGGTACGAGTTGAAGACCGGATGCTCCATGAAGGCGGTGGTGCGCTGAAGCGGCGCGGGGATCCGGGCCGAGGAGGGGTCGCCCTCCGCCCCCGCGCCGGCCAGGTCGGCTAGGCGGAGGCCGGCAGCGGCGCCCCCCCCGAAGACGCGCAGCAGGTCCTCCAGGTCCGTGTCGCTCACCGTCTCGTCCAGCGCCACACCCACGGTGCCGTCACCGAAGTCGCGCAGGTTGATGCCGACCTCCAGGGCCGCCCCCAGCACCTCCGCCGCCGACCGCCCCGCCGGGCGCACCCGCAGGGTGTCGAAGAAGTGGGCGTGCACCACCTCGTGTCCAAACCCCTCCACGCCCCGGGCGAGGGCGGCCGCGGCCCCGTGCACGCGCCGCGCGATCCGCCGGAGTCCCGCGGGACCGTGGTAGACGCCGTACATGCCCGCCATGATGGCGAGCAGGACCTGCGCGGTGCAGATGTTCGACGTAGCCTTCTCCCGACGGATGTGCTGCTCCCGGGTCTGGAGGGCCATGCGCAGCGCCCGGTTGCCCCGGGCATCGACGCTCACTCCGATGATGCGCCCCGGCATGCGGCGCGTAAACTCCTCGCGTGCGGTCATGAAGGCGGCGTGCGGACCGCCGTACCCCATCGGCACCCCGAAGCGCTGCGAGTTGCCCACCACCACGTCCGCCCCCCACTCCCCCGGGGGCGTGAGCAGCGTGAGGGCCAGCAGGTCCGAGACCGCCACCAGGTAGGCGCCCTGTTCGTGCAGACGATCAGCCAGGCCGGCGAAATCCTCGACCGCCCCGTGCGTGTCGGGGTACGAGACCAGCGCCCCGATGGTATGCTCGTCGGCATCGAAGCTCCGCCAGTCCCCCACCACGACCTCGATCCCCACCGGAGCCGCCCGCGTCCGCAGCACGGCGATGGTCTGGGGGTGACAGGCGTCGGAGACCAGGAATCGGTGGCGGTCCCCTTTCACGGCGCCCGCCAGCATCGCCATGGCCTCGGCGGCCGCCGTCCCCTCGTCCAGCAGCGAAGCGCTCCCCACGTGCAGACCGGTGAGGTCGATGCACACGGTCTGGAAGTTCAGCAGCGCCTCCAGGCGCCCCTGCGCGATCTCCGCCTGGTAGGGCGTGTACTGCGTGTACCATCCCGGATTCTCCAGGATGTTCCGCTGGATCACCCCCGGCACCAGCGTCCCGTGGTACCCCATTCCGATGAAGGAGCGCAGCACCCGGTTGCGGGAGGCGATGCTCCGCAGGCGGCGCAGCAGCTCGTGCTCCGCCACCGCCTCGGGGAGGTCCAGGGGCTCCTCACGCAGGATGGAGGAGGGCACCGTCTGCCGGACCAGCTCCTGGAGCGACGCGACGTCCAGCGACGCCAGCATCTCCCGGATCTCGTCCTCGGAGGGTCCCAGGTGACGGTTCACAAAATCCCGCTCGGGGGAGAAGATCTGCGTCATGGTCTGCACTCGGGACGTGGATGGGGTGCGGAGCGGAGGGCCCCGCCGACGGAGCCCGCGGGCCCCGCGGGGGTTCAGTCCCCCACGTGGGCGGCGTAGGCCGTGGCGTCCATGAGGTCGCCGAGCTCGGAGGCGTCGGAGACCCGGAGCTTGAGCATCCACCCCTCGCCGTAGGGGTCCGTGTTCACCAGGGCGGGGTCGTCCTCGAGCGCCTCGTTGACCTCGACCACCTCGCCGGAGGCGGGGGAGTACAGGTCGCTCACGGCCTTGACCGCCTCGATCGTCCCGAAGGTGGCCATCTTCTCGAAGGAGTCGCCCACGGCGGGGAGCTCAACGAACACCACGTCCCCGAGCTCTCCCTGGGCGTAGTCGGTGATGCCGATCACGTAGACGTCGGGATCGTCGGTGGCGCGCATGTACTCGTGCTCGGCCGAGTACCGGAGATCGGTGGGGATCTGGGACATGGCTTCTGCCTCGATTCCGGGAATGGGTGCGCACCCCCGGGGGAGCACGCGCGGGCCCGCGGAATTTAGGAAAAGACCGGGGACGATCATAGGGCCGAAATCGGGTTTTCCCGGCGCGCACGGGCACCTACCTTCCTCGCGTCCGCGAGCCACTCCGGCCCGCCCCCGGGAACCCGCACGCAGGAGGCCCTCCGTGAACCTCGACGCCCTGGTTGCGCCCCTGCGGGCCGACGTGGTGAGCGGAGCCGCCGTGGTGGCCCGCGCCGCGTCTGCGGCCGTGCGGCGGGGAGCGGTGCACCTTCCGGCTTCGGACACCGGCGAGCTGCGCGCCGGCATGGAGCAGCTGGCCCATCGCATGCTGGACGCCCAGCCTGCCATGGCTCCGCTGGTCGAACTGCTCACGCTCGCCCTGGACGCTATCCGGGACCCCGACCCACCCGACGAGGCACGCCGGGCGGTGGCTTCCGCGGCGGAGGGGTTCCGGACCCTCCTCGAGGAACGCGCCGAACGCCTGGCCCACAGACTGGCGCACGAGATCCCCGGGAGCGGGACCGTCCTCACCCATTCCTCGTCGAGTTCGGTCCGGAGCGGCCTGCTCGAGGCGCGCGAGCGGGGGATCTCCGTAACGTGCCTGGAGGGCCGCCCCATGAACGAGGGTCACGGCCTGGCCCGCACCCTGGCGCACGCCGGCATCCCGGTGGTGCTGGCCGTGGACGCCGCCGCCGAGTCGCTGGTGAAGGAGGCGGATGTGGTGCTGCTGGGCGCGGATTCGGTGGGCGACGCCGGGGTCGTGAACAAGATCGGCTCGCTGGCGGTGGCGCGGGCCGCCGCGGACGCCGGGGTTCCCGTTCTCGTGGCCGCCGACCGATCCAAGTGGCTTCCCCCCGGGTTCCCCCAGGACGTGCGGGACGACCGCGCCGCCGAGGAGGTCTGGCGGGGGGCGCGCGGCGTTCGTGTCTGGAATCGTTATTTTGAGATCCTCCCGTATGACCTCGTCCACCGGATCGTCACCGACGTCGGCGTGCTGACGCCCGCGCAGATGACCGACCGGCGGAACGCGTTGGGGGTAGCGCCCGTGCTGCGCACCTGGGCCGTCTCCCGCGCCTCCCAACCCGCACCAGGAAGGTAGATCGATGTCCAGTGTGATCGGCGGCACGCGGCCCGCCCTTTCCACTCTCTCCGAGGACGAGACCCTCTTCCGCGACGCGGTGCGCGAATTCGCGGAGGCGGAGCTGGCGCCGCGGGCCTCGGCCATGGACCTGGCGCAGCAGATGGACCTCGATCTCCTGCCCATGCTCTTCGAGATGGGGCTCATGGGGATCGAGATCCCCGAGGCGCTGGGCGGCGCCGGGTCCACCTTCTTCACCTCGGTACTGGTGGTGGAGGAGCTCTCGCGGGTGGATCCCGCCGTGGGCGTGCTGGTGGACGTCCAGAACACGCTGGTCATCAACGCCATCAACCGGTGGGGGAACGAGGAGCAGCAGCAGCGCTACCTCTCGCGGCTGGCCGCCGACACCGTGGGCGCCTACTGCCTTTCCGAGGCGGGCAGCGGCTCGGACGCCTTCGCCCTATCCTGCCGGGCCCGCCCCGACGGCGACGACTGGGTGCTGGCTGGGCAGAAGATGTGGATCACCAATGGCAAGGAGGCGGGGCTCTACATCGTCTTCGCCACTGTGGACCCCGACGCCGGCTACCGGGGGATCACCGCCTTCGTGGTGGACGGCGACGCCGAGGGGTTCTCGGTGGGCAAGAAGGAGGACAAGCTGGGCATCCGCGCCTCCTCCACCACCGAGCTCATCTTCGAGAACGTGCGCGTGTCGTCCGCCGACGTTCTGGGCGAGGTCGGCATGGGGTACAAGGTCGCCATCGAGACGCTCAACGAGGGCCGCATCGGGATCGGGGCCCAGATGGTCGGACTGGCCCAGGGCGCGCTGGACCACACCGTGAAGTACGTGCAGGAGCGCGAGCAGTTCGGACGCACCGTCGGCAGCTTTCAGGGCGTGCAGTTCCAGATCGCCGAGATGGCCACCGAGATCGAAGCCGCCCGGCTGCTGGTCTACAACGCCGCGCGCCTCAAGGACTCCGGCGAGACGTTCCTGATGGCTGCCGCCCAGGCCAAGCTCTTCGCCTCCGAAGCCGCGCAGCGCGTCGCCTCCACATGCATCGATCTGCACGGCGGGTACGGCTTCACGCGGGAGTATCCGGTCGAGAAGTACTACCGCGACGCCAAGATCGGCACCATCTACGAAGGCACCTCCAACATGCAGAAGCAGACCATCGCCAAAGTGCTGCTTCGCTGACCCTACGGGAGCCCCACCGTGTTCGGACTCGGCATCGGAGAGATCCTCCTCATCCTCGGCCTGCTCGTCCTGGTCTTCGGCGCCCGCAGGATCCCCCGCATCGCCCGCGGGCTGGGCGAGGGCATCCGGAACTTCAAGGGAGAGATCAAGGCGCCCGACGACGACGGCGAGGAGCGTGACGATTCCCGTCGTTGAGGCTCCCCCGGCCCCCCCGCAATCCCGTCCGGCCCGCCTCTCCGTCCTCTTCCTCACCGTCTTCATCGATCTGGTGGGGTTCGGGATCGTCCTGCCGCTCCTCCCGCTTTACGCCGACGGATTCGGCGCCTCGGGGACGGCGGTCGGGCTGCTGGTCATGTCCTACAGCGTGGCCCAGTTCTTCATGGCTCCGTTCTGGGGCCGCCTGAGCGACCGCTACGGGCGCCGACCCATCCTCATCGTCGGGCTGGTGGGATCGGGGGTCGCCTACCTGGTCTTCGCCTGGTCCACGTCGCTGGCGTGGCTCTTCGCCTCCCGCATCCTGGCGGGAATCGGGGGATCCACCGTGCCCGTGGCCGAGGCCTACATCGCCGACGTCACTCCGCCGGAACGGCGCGCCGGCAACATGGGCCTGATCGGCGCCGCCTTCGGTCTGGGCTTCATCGTGGGTCCGGCCGCCGGCGGGATCCTGGCGGGCGTCTCCTTCCAGATGCCCGGGTACGTGGCCGCCGGGCTCTGCTTCCTGAACGCCGTCCTCGCCCTGATCCTGCTGCGTGAAAGTCTGCCTGCCGAGGGGCGCGCGCGCGCCCGGCCGGCACCCTTCCGCTTCACCGGCACCGGGCTGACGCGCGCCCTCCGCACCCCGGCGCTGCGTCATGTGCTTGCGCTCTACTTCCTCTTCACGGTGGCGTTCGCCGTCATCCAGCCTACCCTTTCGCTCTTCGGCCAGGCGCGCTTCGCGCTCGACAGCCGCCAGGTCGGGTATCTCTTCGCCTTCCTGGGGCTGATCTCGGCGATCGTGCAGGGGGCACTGGTGCGCCTCGCGGCCCCCCGCACGGGCGAGGCCTGGCTGGTGCGTTTTGCCGGCATCCCCTTCGTGGCCGGCCTCATCCTCATGGCGTTGGCCCCCTCCATCCCCGTCCTCCTGGCTGCCATCGCTCTGCTGGCGCTCGGGTACGGAGCGGCGCTCCCCGCCATCCTCGGCATCGTCAGCCGGGTCGCTCCTCCCGCGCTCCAAGGTGGCGTCCTGGGCGTGGGGCAGAGCGTGGGTTCCCTCGCCCGCATCGCCGGCCCCGCGCTCGCGGGCGCCGCCTTCGACGTGGGGCTCGCCGTGCCCTACCTGCTGGGTGCGAGCGTTGCCGCTCTGGCAACCATCCTGGCCGCGGGGCTTCCCTCGGGGATGCCAGGCGGGCCCACCGCCGACGGACCTCGGCCCGCTTCCGCAGGGGGCGCGCTGTGAGCGGCGGGGTCCTGGACCGCGTGGTGGTGGTGCTCGACCACCCGCAGGACGTAGTGAACATCGCGGCCGTCATCCGGGCGATGAAGAACATGGGCGTCTCTCGCCTGCGCCTGGTGAGCCCGCGTGAATTCGACCCCTACCGCATCGAGGGCATCGCCCACCGCACCGACGACATCGTGGCGCGCACACAGGTATGCGGGACCCTCTCCGAGGCCCTCGCGGACTGCGTGCGCGTCGTGGGGACGTCTGCCCGCGCCCGCACCGCGGTGCGCAACTACGTGCGTCCGCGTGACGCCGCCGCCGGCCTGCTGGAGGCCGCGCCGCACGGTGACGTCGCGCTTCTCTTCGGGCGCGAGGACCGGGGCCTGGACAACGACGCGCTCGACCTCTGCCACAGCATCGCGGTCATTCCCACCGATCCCCGCTACACCTCGCTCAACCTGGCCCAGGCTGCCCTGGTGCTGCTCTACGAGCTTTTCCTGGCCAGCGACGAGGGCAGCCGCCCCCTCCCCCGCCGCGGGCGGCGCGCCAACGGCCCCGCCACCCGCGCCCACCTCGAGCACATGTACGGCGCCCTGGAGCAGGGGCTGGAGCGGATCGAGTTCTTCAAGGCGCGCAAGTCGCAGGCGGTTCTCACCACCCTGCGCACCATCTTCGCCCGCGCAGACCTGGACATCCGTGAATCCCGCCTGGTGGCCGCCATCGGGTTCGAGATCGGGCACTACATCGACCGGCTGTTCCGCCGACCGGAGGATGGAGACCAGGAGCCCTGATCGGGCACTGGTACCGGACGCACACCCCGGACGCGCGCGCCGGGGCCACACGCTGTTGTACCCGTGTCCCGCGCCCCCTATACTGGCGAATCCTCCTTCAACCCCGCTCCGCTCATGGCCCCAGTACAGGCCACCCACCCCCACGCATCCAGCCTGGCGGACCGCTATCGGGTCCTGCTCGAGGTGGGACGCACCCTCACGGGTACGCTGGGGCTCGAGGACCTCTACCGGGCCATCTACCGGGAGACGCGGCGGGTGCTGGAAGCCGACGGCTTCTACATCTCCCTCTACGATCCGGCGCGCGACCTGGCCACCATCGTCTTCTTCGCCGACCGGGGTCGCGAGGAGCGGGTGGAGGTGACGTACCAGGGTTCGGAGAGTGCGGTGATCCGCACGGGCGAGGCTCTTCTGATCCAGGACCGCCTCGCACAGCGTTCCCTCATGCTCCTGGGTGAACAGGAGGAGGTCATGCGCTCGGCCATCGCCGCGCCCCTGCGCTGGAAGGGCCGGGTGGTGGGCGCCATTTCCACCCAGAGCTACCGCCCGGGAGCCTACAGCGAGGCGGACGTGGAACTGGTTCAGGGCGTCGCCGACATGGCCGCGGTCGCGGTGGAGAACGCCTTCCATGTGGAGGCGCTTGAACGGCGGACGGCCGAGGCCCGACGGATCGAGGAGATCGGCCGGGCGATGGCGGCTTCGCTCGACACCCAGGATGTACTCGCCCGGGTGATCGACGCGGTGGTGACGCTCCTGCCGGGGGACGGAGCCACGGTCTGGATGCTCGACCCCGCCCCGGTCGCCCGTGTGCACGCCTCGGGCGGAGCAATCACGCTCCCGGAGGGCCTCGAGTGGGACCTGACGGGCCGGTTCTACGACACGCTCGTGCGCGACCGCACCTACACGCGGGTGCGCGACCTGTCGGCCGAAGGCGTGGTGCCGCCGCACCTGCGCGAGCACCTCCCCTACGGCTCCGGCCTGGCCTGCCCCCTGGCGGTCTCGAGCTCCGTGGTGGGCATCCTGGCGGCCGGCAGCGCACGCACGGACGCGTTCTCCGAGGAGGACGGCGAGATCCTGCAGCGCCTCGCCAGCCAGGCGTCGGTGGCGCTCGAGAATGCCCGCCTGCACCAGTCGCTGCAATCGCTCTCCCTGACCGACCCGCTCACCTCGCTGCCGAACCGACGTCACCTGAGCGTCCACCTGGACCACGAGATGGCTGCAGCCCGCCGGGGACGCGACCTGCTCGCCGTCATCTTCGACCTGGAGAACTTCAAGGGCTACAACGACTCCCTGGGGCATCTCGCCGGAGACGAGGCCCTGCGCGCCTTCGCCCACATCCTTTCGGAGGAGAACCGAGCCATGAACCTGGTGGCGCGCTACGGGGGCGACGAGTTCGTCTCCATCCTCTCGGACACCGACCTGGAGGGGGGCGAGCAGTACGTGTCCCGGATCCGCCGGCGCATGGCCTCGGATCCGCTGCTGGGCAGGAGCGGGATCAGCACCGCCTGGGGGATCGCCGCCTTCGATCCCACCATGAAGCGAGGCGACGACCTGATCCGCGCGGCCGACGCCAACCTCTACACCCGCAAGGGTTCCGGATCGACGCGCGAGTGAGCGGCGCGGGCCGGGCGGCCGGGACCGCCGACCGGGAGGAGATCCTCGGGATACTGGCGGCGGCCCGCGATGTGGCGCTCGCCGCGGGCGAGGTGACGCTCCGCTACTTCGGCGCGCTGGTGGCGGCGGAGGCCAAGGATGACGGCTCTCCGGTGACCCGCGCCGATCGCGAGGCGGAGACGCTGGTGCGGGACGAGGTAGCGCGCCGCTTCCCGGGCCACGGGGTGCTGGGCGAGGAGTTCCCCGCCACCAACCCGGGCGCGCGCGTCCGGTGGATCGTGGACCCCATCGACGGGACGCGCTCCTTCATGCGGGGCGTTCCCCTGTACGGCGTTCTCATCGGTGTGGAGGTGGGGGGCGCGCCCGTGGTGGGGGTCGCCCACTTTCCCGCGCTGGGCGAGACCGTTTCCGCGGGTCGGGGCTTCGGCTGCGAGTGGAACGGCAATCCGTGCACCGTCTCCGCTGTGGACCGGCTCGAGGACGCCCTGGTCACCACCACGGACGTGGAGCGCATACTCTCCCGTCCCGAGGGTGCGGGGTGGCGCCGGCTACAGCAGGGGTGCGCCTTCTCGCGCAGCTGGGGCGACTGCTACGGACACATTCTGGTCGCCACCGGGCGGGCTGAGATTCACGTGGACCCCGTGCTCTCTCCCTGGGACGCGGGCCCGCTCCTCACCATCCTCGAGGAGGCGGGCGGCCGCTTCACGTCGCTGGCCGGCGAGGCCACCATCCACGGCGGTTCCGGGGTGTCCAGCAACGGCCTTCTGCACGACCTTGCACTGAGCACGCTCGGCGGCTGAGGGGTCCGCAGCCGGGATCCACCACGACCGAACCGATCCGCGAGACCAGCACGCGGCGGCCACGCTACTCCGCGACCGCGACCTCCGCCTCGAGCATCTCGGCCTGCGGTGCGGGCTGCCAGAGCTGGATCACCGGGAAGGTGGCCAGGAACCACCGGACCGACGCCAGGAAGAGCCCCAGAAAGCCCAGCCCGATGGCGAAGTGGTAGATGGTGGCCATGCCGTCGTAGTGGTCCACCAGCGTCGGCGCCACCAGCCAGTACCGCTCACCCCAGAGTCCGAAGAGCACCAGCAGAGTGACGGCGCGCAGCCAGGTGGGCGCGATCTTGGCCTTGCGACCGAGCAGCGCCGCGAAGGGGATCACGAAGCAGAGCAGCACGATGCCCACCGAATAGGCGCCCCAGCCCTCGCCCGCCCGCTTCACCATGTAGATCTGCTCCCAGGGGAGCTTGCCATACCAGATCACGATGTACTGGGCGAAGAAGAGGTAGGCCCAGAAGACCGTGAAGGCGAAGGTGAGCTTGCCGATGTCGTGGCGCTGCTGAATGCCGATGGCACGGGCGAGCTCGGGGTCGGTCCCGCGCAGCCACATGCCCGCGAACGCCGTGAAGGCGATTCCCCCCCAGAAGGCGGCCATGAAGTACCAGCCTCCGAAGAGGGTGCTGAACCAGTGCGGCTCCAGCGACATGGCGAAGTCGTAGATCACGAAGCTCATGACCGCCGCGTACACCAGGGCCAGGGCAGGCGCCAGCCGTGCCATCGCCTCCCGGCTGCGGGACTCCTCGGCCTCCTGTCCCGCCCAGCCCGCCATGAGCCGCTCGCGCCAGGTGCGCTGGCCGGCGTCCAGCGTGGCGGGGTCCAGGCGTCCCATGTCGGGACGCACCGCCAGGTAGGCGAAGTAGACCGCCATGGCGAAGAGGACCAGCGGGCCGACGATGTTGCGGGTCATGAAGAACGGCACGTTCAGGTAGGCCGCCTTCTTCTGGACGATGGGGTCGGTCGCCATCGCCTCGATCCAGGGGAAGTACCCTTCACGCAGGAAGAGCATCGGCACCAGCAGCACGAAGGCCACCGGCAGGAAGGCGGCACCGGCCACGCTCAGGCGGCGCAGCGACCAGTTCCAGCGCGCCTTCACGATGGTGGTGGCGGCCGCGAACATCACGGCGCCCGCGGCGATACTGGTAAAGAAGAGCCAGTTCGAGACGTAGCTGATCCAGGCAGCCTGCGGGTCGGTGACCAGGCGGCCCACGAAGGCCAGCCCGCCCACCAGGATCAGCCCGCCGATCATCGGGCGAGGAGCCCGGGGCGCGAAGCGCACCGGGATCGAGTCGGGGACGTGGATCTGCGCCATCTCCTCAGCCCTCCCCCGCCTGGCCCGCACCGCGGGAGTTGAAATCCGCCTGGAGCTGCCGGACGTAGTTGACCACGTGCCAGCGGTCGAAGTGGGTGATCTGGTGCCCGTACTGGGGCATGAGGCCCCGGCCGACACGCATCATCCCGTAGATGTAGGTGTCCGGATAGCCCTGCACGACCGGACCCGCCAGATCATACACCACCAGCGCCTGCCACTTCTCGAGGATGAGCGCGTTGGCTCCCACTCCGTCCACCCCGTGGCACACCGCGCAGTAACGGTCGAAGACCACTTTGCCCCGCTCCAGCGAAGCGGCGGTGGGCTCGACCGGGTTCGCGAAGGCGCTCCAGACGGGGTCGGCCGGGTTGAGGGTGCTGGCCTGCGTGAAGTCGGGGATCAGATAGTCCCCCCCCTCGGGCTGGCCGATGTTCACCGTGCCCGGCCCGGCCGGGAAGTTCCCGGAGGAGAACGAAACCGCGCCCTCGGGCGGGAGCAGCGGGCTCTCGTACGGGTCGAAGGTCGGCTGATCCCGCATGGAGCGCCCGAAGATGGCGGCCATCGCGTCGTCCATGGGGGTGCAGGCCCCCGAGAGGAGGACGGCCACCGCGACGGGAAGGACGCGGGACGCCCGGCGCGCACCCCGGACCCATTGCCGGTTACGCATGGACGGCACCCTCCCGGAACTCCACGGGCTCGTGCCTCTGCAGGATGGATCGCGCCTCCTCGAGGCGCGCCCCTTCGGCCTCGACATAGACGCCGAAGCGGCCGGAACTGAACTCGGGATCATAGACCACCGGAGGCTTGAACCCCGGGAGCTTGCTGTTGATGAAGAGGCCCAGCACGGTGGACAGCGCGCCGAAGAGCACCGTCAGCTCGAAGGCGATGATCACGTAGGCGGGGATCGAGAGCACCGGCTTGCCACCGGTGATGAGCGGCCAGTCCATGGAGGTCCACGCGGTGAAGGCGAAGCCGGTTGCCGTGCCCGTGAGCGCACCCACCAGCGTCCAGACGCGCACCGGACTCGACCCGTAGCCCATGGCGTGCTCGATGTGGTGTTCGGGGAAGGGCGCGTACGCACGCATGACGTCCCGCCTGAACCCCGCCCGGCGCAGCTCCTCGATGGCCTCCACGGTGTCGTCCAGGTGGTCGAACGAGGCCAGAATTCCGTTCTTGGCGTTCATGTCAGGCCTCCACCTCCCTGGTGCTCCTCCGCAGCGGAGCCGGGAGGACCTCCTTCAGCTCGGCGATGGCCACCGGCGGCAACAGGCGCGTGAAGAGCAGGAACCAGAACCCGAACCAGCAGAAGCTCCCCACCAGGATTCCCATCTCCACCACCGAGGGCCGGTACACGCCCCAGGCGAAGGGCTCGTACTCGTGGGAAAGCGACGTCACGATGATCACGTAGCGCTCGAACCACATCCCGATGTTGATGAAGATGGAGATGGTGAAGAGCGCGGGGATGGAGTGCCGCACCCGCCGGAACCAGAGCAGAACCGGCACCATCCCATTGCAGATCAGCATGATCCAGGTGGCCCACCAGTAGGGGCCGAAGAGCCGGTTCCAGAACATCTGCCGCTCGGGCGGCTCCCCGCTGTACCACGCCATGAAGAACTCGGTCAGGTAGGCGTAGAACACGATCAACGAGGTCAGCAGCACCAGCTTGGCCAGCGCGTCGAAGTGCTTGGTGGTGAGGTACGCCTCCAACCCGAAGATCTTGCGGAGCGGCACCGCCAGTGTGATGACCATCGCCACCCCGGAGAAGATGGCGCCGGCCACGAAGTAGGGGGCGAAGATGGTGGCGTGCCAGCCGGGCACGATCCCCACCGCGAAGTCCCACGACACCACCGAGTGCACGGAAAGCACCAGCGGCGTGGCCAGCGCGGCCAGGAAGATGTAGGCCTTGCCGAAGTGGTGCCATTCGCGGTCGGTGCCCTGCCAGCCCATGGCCAGGAAGGCGTACAGCTTGCGCCGCAGGCCGGTGGCCTGGTCGCGCGCGGCGGCCACGTCGGGGATGGTGCCCAGGTAGAAGAAGACCGCCGAGACCGTAAAGTAGGTGGTCACCGCGAAGACGTCCCAGACCAGCGGCGAACGGAAGTTCGGCCAGAGGAAGCGCTGGTTGGGGTAGGGGATGAGCCAGTAGGCGTGCCAGACCCGGCCCACGTGGATGAGGGGGAAGAGCCCCGCGGTCATGACCGCGAAGACCGTCATGGCCTCGGCCGCCCGGTAGACCGACTGCCTCCAGGGGGCTCGGAAGAGAAAGAGAATGGCCGAGATGAGCGTGCCCGAGTGGGCGATACCCACCCAGAACACGAAGGTGGTGATGTAGGCGCCCCACCCCACCGGGCTGGTGAGCCCGCTGACCCCGATTCCGCGGTAGATCTGCCAGAACCAGGATCCAAAGAAGAGCCCCACCCCCAGCACGGCAATGCCGAAGAGCACCCACCACCCCTTCCCGGGGGTGGAGAGCACCTTCAGCACGTCCCGGTTCACCTCGCTGTAGTGCGAGACGTCCGGATGGGTGAGGGCCCCCCTCTTCTGGGATTCCGTCAACGTCGCCATGGTCGCTCGTGTCTCTCCGCGGAGTCGGGCCGTCAGTGGTCGGCCGAGGCCACCTCGTGGAAGGTCACCTTCTTGAGGTAATGGACAGCGGGCTGCGTGTTGATCAGCTCGTCCAGCACCCGGTACGTCCGCTCGTGGTGCGCCAGGTGCGCCACGCGGGACTCGGGATCCTTGATGTTGCCGAACACGATGGCCTCGGCGGGGCAGCTCTGCTGGCACGCCGGGACCACCTCGCCGTCCTGGACGGCACGCCCCCCCTCGAGCGCGGCCCGATTCTGCACCTCGCGGATGCGCTGCACGCAGAAGGAGCACTTCTCCATGACCCCCGTGTTGCGGACGGTCACGTCGGGGTTGTAGGACCAGTGCAGCGGCTCGGGCACGTCGGCGTACGTGTACCAGTTGTAGACGCGCACCTTGTAGGGGCAGTTGTTTGCGCAGTAGCGCGTCCCCACACAGCGGTTGTAGACCTGACCGTTGAGCCCGTCCGGCGTGTGGTAGGCCGCGAAGACCGGACAGACCGGCTCACAGGGCGCGTTGCCGCAGTGCTGGCAGAGCATGGGCAGGTGGCGCACGTCCACCGGTCCGGCGTGGGTGGCGTCCACCTGCTCGTAGTAGCGCTCGATGCGGATCCAGGCCAGATCGCGGCCCATGGCGACCTGCTGCTCCCCCACGAAGGCGACGTTGTTCTCCGACTGGCACGCCACCACGCAGGCCGAGCAGCCGGTGCACTTGTCCAGGTCGATGGCCATGGCCCAGCGGGGCGTCCCCTCACGGCCGTAATCCCCGTACTGGGACCCCGGCAGCGGGAAGTCCTCCGCCGCTCCCCCGGTCTCCACCGGGACGAAGCCTCCCATGAGGTTCATCTCCTGCAGACCGTGGTGACCCCCTTCGTCGCTCGCGTCACCCGCATCGGTCCCGGCGTGGCCCAGAGCCGCCTGCGCCACCGCGGGCGCGATGTTGCGGTCGTGCTGCGTATCCGCGCCCTCGATGGTGGCCATGCGGTACCGCTCGCCGGTCGGCGCCACGGTCACCCGCGTCGACACCAGCGCCAGCGCCCCCGAGGGCTGCTCCGCCACCGCGGGGAGCAGGGCGAGCGGATTCACGCCGAAGCCGTTCGCGTAGCGCCCGCTCTCCGTACGTCCGCCACCCATGGCGATGGCCACCGCGTCCTCGCGGATCCCGGGGTAGGTGAAGAGGGGCAGCGTCACCTGGCCGTGCGGCGAGGTCACCGTGACGACGTCACCGCGGCGCAGTCCGCGCGCCTCGGCGGTGCGGGGATTCATCTCGACCCAGGCATGCCACGCAAGCTTGGAGACCGGGTCTGGCAGCTCCTGCATCCAGGGGCGGTTGGCGTGGCGCCCGTCGGCCAGGCGCGACGACGGGTAGACCAGCAGGGCCAGGTCCCCGTCCCCGTCCAGGGCCGGTGAATCGAAGGCCAGGGCCACGTCCGGGGACCGGAGCGGCACCGCCTCCTCGACCGGAGGCGCCCCCACCACCGCGTGCCCCGCCTTGAGCGCGGTCTTCCACCACGCCTCGAAGTCGAGCGCGGATCCGGAGCGCGCGTGCAGGTCGGTCCAGCGGGCCCGCACATGATCGTAGGTGGAGGCCGATCCGAGCGGACTCCCCATGGCCTCGGCCACCGCGAGCAGGACATCACCCGCCTGCCGGGTGTCGAAGTGCGGGACGGGACGCATGGCGGGCTGCTGCACCGCGTAGTGCCCGGGACGGGGGCTGGAGTCGCCCCAGGACTCCAGAAAGTGCCGCTCCGGCAGGATCAGGTCGGCCAGCGCGGTGGTCTCATCCGGCTCGCAGGCGAAGGCCACCTTGAAGGGGACGGCGGAGAAGGCCTCGGCGAATCCCGAAGAGGCCGGTAGCGTGTGGGCGGGGTTGGTGCCCCGCACGATGGCCACCCCGACGTTGCCACCCGCCATCTCGCGCACCGCAGCCTGCACCTCCGAGAAGGGGCGCGCTGCGGCGCTTGCGACGGTAGAGTCCAGGTGCAGGGTGCGGCCCACGTTGCCCGCCACCGCGTTCAGAATATGAACCGCCACATTCGCCGCGGTCGCACCCAGATGGTGGCCCGCCATGCCCGGACCCACGGCCACGGACGGGGCGGCAGTGAACGCGTCCGCGAGCTCGCGGATGCGGCCTGCGTCGATCCCGGTGGTTCCGGCCACCGTATCGGGCGTGTACTGGGAGAGGAGCGAGGCGTAGGGACCCGCGTCTCCCCCGCGGACGGCGACGTGCGACGCCATGGCCAGCGCCACCTGTGCCTCCGCCCCCACCGGGATGGGAAGCCACTCGTCGGCGTTCTGGCCGGTGAGGCTCAGCCGCGCCCCCACGAAGACGAACTTCCCCTTGCCGCCCTGGTCGTCGGCTCCCGACGCACGGGCGAATCCGCGGCCGTACTCCACCGGAGAGACCCACGTCTCCAGGAAATCCGCGCCGAAGGAGACGATCGTACGGGCGGCGGCGAAGTCGTAGTGCGGCACCACGTCGCGGCCGAAGGCGATGCGGGTGGCCTCGCGCAGGGGGGCCTCGGAGAGCCCGTCGTGCTCCACATGTCGCCCGCCGACGGTAGCCAGGAAGCGGGTGAAGAGGTCGCGCTCGGTGGGGCCCAGACGCCCGGTCAGGAGCAGCACGTTGCCGGCGGATCCCGCGATGCGTTCGCGCAGGAGCGCCTCCGCCTCCTCCCAGGTCGCGTCACGCAGGGTGCCG
Organism: Longimicrobiales bacterium; assembly: GCA_032250975.1. Lineage (GTDB taxonomy): Bacteria > Gemmatimonadota > Gemmatimonadetes > Longimicrobiales > Gaopeijiaceae > Gaopeijia. Next base: position 18,069 of record JAVVFC010000033.1, read on the forward strand.
TTATCGCGCACCCGGGGCGTGGAGAACCGATCCGGGCTGTACAGACCCTGGATGGCCGAGTGCCCGCGCGCGCAGAGCGATCCGCCCGAGACGGCATGGGAGGGATTCCCCTCCACCTTGACCACGCGCCCCTCGCGCGAGCGGACCCACATCCCGCACTCGGCGGCACACTCGCGGCACACCGTGGTGTACCAGGTGGCCACACCGGGCGTGATATCCTCCGGCGGGACCACGTAGGGGAGGAGCTTCTCCACCTCGCCGGTGGAGCACCCGGTGAGCCCCGCACCCGCTCCGGTGACGCCCAGGACCTTGAGGAAGTCCCGCCTCTTGATGCCGTCGCTCATGGTCTTCCCGGCTCAGTAATGACAGACGGTGCAGTCACGGCTCACCTCGCGCACCACGTGGCACGAGACGCACCATCCCATCTTTCCCTTCCCCCATTCGGGCTCGGGCTGCTCCAGCACGCCGATCTCCTGGATCTGACCGTGGCACTCCTGGCACTGCATTCCGGCGTTGATGTGCCGCATGTGGGGGAAGTGGACGTGGTCGGCCACCTTGTGGATGCGCACCCACGGAATGCTCTCACGGTTGTTCCAGTACTCCCGAAGCTTGTCGACCTCCTGGGGCTGGTTGGCCCCGGGGATCATGTTGTGGCACCCCATGCAGGTGGAAACCGGAGGGATGCCCGCGTCCACCGAGCGCTCCGCCGAGAAGTGGCAGTACTGGCAATCCATCTGGTACGTCCCCGCGTGGATGTCGTGCGGGAACTGGATGGGCTGGGCCGTGGCGGCGGGGACGGCAGCGGCGGCCGGGGCCGCACCGGCCTCGTCCTGGCCCTGCTGCGCCTGCACGAAAGCCAGGCTCGCGACCACCCCGGCACCGGCGGCGGCCATCATCCACTTGGTCTTCATCATGCGCCCCTGGGAGCGGTTCGGGGGGGAAGGTCGATCGGCCTACTGCGGAAGCCCAACAACCTAGACGGCCCGTGAGGGGGGTGTCAACGAGCGCGGCACCGCGCGCGGAAGCGGCTTTCGGCCGGATCTCCAGCCTCCCGGAGGGCCCGCTCGCACGAACCCTCCGCGACCGCCTCGGGAGGCCACGTCCCGGGACCCTTCGCAGCCACCCCCGGGTAGTGCCCTCCTTGCGTCCCCGCTCCACGCGAACGGGGCCCCGGGGCCCCCGAACCCACGCCCCATGTCCCGACCGGCAACAGTTCCCCGACCCGCGGCGGAAGCGCCCGCCCGGAGCCTCGAGCGCCTCGTCGCCGCCGTTGAGACCGTTTTCCACGGCAAGGCGGAGGTGGTGCGCCTGGCGTTGGCGGCCCTGCTCGCGCGCGGCCACATCCTCTTCGAGGACGTCCCGGGCGTGGGAAAGACCACCCTCTCGCACGCGCTCGCCCGGACCCTGGGGCTTTCCTTCCGGCGCATCCAGTTCACCAGCGACCTGCTCCCCTCCGACGTGCTGGGCGGCTCGGTGTACGACCCCGCCACCGGCGCGCTGGAGCTGCGCACGGGCCCCATCTTCTGCCACGTGATCCTGGCGGACGAGATCAACCGCGCCCCACCCCGCACGCAGAGCGGACTGCTGCAGGCCATGCAGGAGGGCGCCGTCACCATCGAAGACCGCACGCTCGAGCTGCCGCGTCCATTCCTGGTGATGGCCACCCAGAATCCGCTCGAGCACCACGGCACGTATCCCCTGCCCGAGAGCCAGCTGGACCGCTTCCTGATGAGGCTCACCATCGGCTACCCGGACGCGGACGCGGAGCGGCGCATCCTCATGGAATCCTCGGGCGCCGACGCCCCGCTCGCGGGGCTCAAGCCGATCCTCTCCCCCGACGACGTGCTCGACCTGCAGGCGCGCGTCGAGGCGGTCCGCGCCGAGGAGTCGGTGGTGGACTACCTGATGGAGATCGTGCGCCGCACCCGCGAGGCGCCCGGAATCCGGGTGGGCGTGAGTCCCCGCGGGGCGATCGGGCTCTTCCGGGCCGCGCGCGCGCTGGCCCTGACCCACGGGCGTGACTACCTGATCCCGGACGACGTGCGCGATGCGGTGCTTCCGTGCCTGGCTCACCGGATCCTGCCCGCCGGGGCGGGCGCCGCGACGGCCGAGGCGCACCACGCGGCCGAGGGCCTGCTCGGGGATCTGCTCGCGACGGTGGAGGTGCCGGTCTGAGCCGGGGCGGGCGCACCGGGGCCCGCACGCCTCCCGTGTGGTCCCCCACCGTCCTCTGGCGGCGGATCCGGGCGTGGCGCCGCCTTCGCTTCACCCGGGCCGGGGCCCTCTTCACAGCGGGCACGCTGGCGGTCGGCTTCGCGGGGATCAGCACCGGGAACAACCTGCTCTACCTGCTGCTGGGAGCCATGCTGGGCGCGGTCGGCGTCAGCGGCTGGACGTCGGAGCGGAACCTGCGCGCGCTGCGGGTGGTGCGAGATCTGCCCGCGGGCGTTCCCGTGGGTCGGGATTTCCGCCTGCGTTACCGCGTCACCAACGAGAAGCGGGGCCGCCCCTCGGTGGCGGTGGAGGTTCGGGAGCCGGGGCTGGCGGGCGTCGCCTTCGTGGCATGCCTGGAGCCCGGCGAGACGGTAGCGGTATCGGCCGCGGCCCGCTTCGAACGCCGCGGCGTGCGCCCGCTCGAGGTGCTGACCCTGTCCACGGCCTTCCCCTTCGGCCTCTTCGTCAAGGAGCGCGACGTCCCCCTCCCGGGCGAAGTGGTGGTGTGGCCCCGCTCGGACCGGCGGGTCCCGGACCCGGCCGTGCCGGCGGCAGGGAGCGCCGGTACGATTTCCGCGGTGGGAGCGGGAGGCGCGCCCCAGCGGGGGGAATACCGGGGACTGCGTGAGTTCCGCTTCGGCGACGATGCGCGCGACATCCACTGGCGCCGCTCGGCCCGCTTCCGGGTCCCGGTGGTGCGCGAGTACGAGCCCGAGGCGGGCCCGCCCCTGGAGGTGACGGTCGACGTCGAGCGTCCCGCGGGCGATGCCGCCGAATCCGCGCTGGAGGAGGCCGCCTCTCTGTGCGCGCGGGCGGTGCGCCAGGGCCGGACCTTCGCGCTGGACGCGGGGCGTTGGCAGGTGGAGGCCGGCCGGGGACCCGCCCATCTGCGGCGTGCGCTGGACGCCCTCGCCCGGGTCGAGTTCACGCCGACGGAGGAACGATGAACGCGGCACGCACGCACCGCCGGCTGGTCCTCCTCATGGCGGGCGTGGCGCTGGCCGCCTTTTCGGCGGGTGCGGGCGTGCAACCGGTCGCGGCGGGCGTGGGGTTCCTGGGGCTGGGGCTCGCCTTCCTGCGCGAGCCCGGCCCACGCCTGGCCCACTGGGTGGCCCGCGTGCGCGGGCCGCTGGCCCTGCTGCTCACGCTCCAGGTGGGGTACACGGTGGCGCTTGGGGGGCGGGACGTGGTCACGCCCGTGATCCACCTGCTGCTCCTGCTCCTGCTGTCCGAGGCGCTGCGGCCCGCGGAGGCACTGAGCGAGGGTCGCCTGTACGCCCTCTCGCTGGCGCTCCTGCTGGCGGCCACCGCGTATCGTCCGGGTGTGCTGTTCGGGCTCGCGCTCACCGCGTACGTGGCGCTGGCCGCGGTGGCCGTGCCCCTGGGCGTGGTGCGCCGACAGGCGCAGCGTTACGCGCCATCGGGACCGGTCCCGTGGGGTGGCTTCCATCGCTCGGCCGCCGTGCTGGCCGTCGTCCCCCTCCTCTCGGCGGCGCTGGTGTTCCTCACCTTCCCGCGCGTGGGGCAGGGGTGGGGTGGGCGTGGCG
>JAVVFC010000340.1:0-1664 GCA_032250975.1 Longimicrobiales bacterium
TTGCGTTCGGTGACCTCGAGCGCGCGATCCAGGAAGTAGGTGCGGAAGTAGAGGGTCTTGACCCGCGCGGCCACGTCCTGGCGCACACCCTCGGCCTCCCACCGGGCCGCCTCGGCCTGCAGGCGTGCCGCCGCCTCCGCCAGCGAGAGCTTGCCGGGCCAGGGGAGCCGGGAGCCGATCTGGATCTGGGTCATGGTCATCGGGTCCTTGCCGAAGCCGGGTCCCGACACCGGTACGTTCATGAAGCCGAGCCCGACCGTGGGGTCGGGCGGGGCGCCGGCCTGGGGGACGCGGGCCGCGGCCGCGGCGGCGGCCCGCTCCGCGGCGACGATGGCGGGGTTGTCCGCCCGGGCCACGGCCAGCAGCGTCTCCAGCGTGGCGTCCTGCGCGGAGGCCTGCCCGGACGCGACCGCGAGCGCGGCCGTGAGGGAGATCAGACCGACGCGGGCGCGCCCGGTCCGACGGAGGTGCCCCGCGACGCCTTCGATGGGCGTGCGGGGAAGGGGGTTGCGATTCATGGTGGCCTGCCCTGAGTGGATCGTCCGGGGCACCCACCCGGCCGGCGCCGCGTCCGGATCGGATGCGGCCCGGTGGGGGCGGGTGTCTGCGTGTCTGGAAGGATCGTCGGCGCGCGGGGAGCCCCGGCGCCGGAAGGGTCAGGCCCTGGGGGGACGGAAGAAGGGCAGCGCCCGCAGCAGGCCGTGGTCGGGGGCCGTCGTGGCGGCCCGCGCCTGAAGCGACCAGGTCGGGGAGGGGAGGAGGGTCCCCAGGGCCGGCAGGGTGCCCACCCCGAGACAGATCTGGAGCCCCGGCAGCGTGCTGAAGGGGCAGGGCGGGGGCGAGGGATCGGCCTCCCCGCCGCCCGCCTCCACGCCGTCCGCCTGGACCGGCGCGAGATGGCCGTCCGAGCCGCGGTGGTGATCGCCGCAGTGCGCGTGGGCGGGTGCCCCGGAACGGTCGCCGCCCCCCGCCAGCGCCGCCGGATCGGGCGGCGCGCACGTGGAGGCCAGCACCGACTCCGCCAGGGAGAAGGTGAGGGCCAGGAGCGCGAGGACGCCGAATCGGCGGCGGAGGCGAGGAAGCACGGTCAGGGGGTGAGGGTGAGCACGGTCAGGGGGTGAGGGTGAGCACGGTCAGGGGACGGGTGGCGGGGGCAGGCCTGGGCGGCCCTGGTCCCCGGGGTCGCAGAACTCACGCCTCGGCGGAGATCTGCGAACCCTCCCGCATCCCGTCTCTCGAACCCTCCCGCATCCCGTCTCTCGACCCCTCCCGCATCCCGTCTCTCGCACCCTCCCGCATCCCGTCCCTCGACCCCTCCCGCATCCCGTCTCTCGACCCCTCCCGCGCCGCCGTCACGGACGCGCCCAGATCGAGGCGCGTGGCAATCTCGCGCAGCTTCTCCTGCACCGCGCGCGCGTTGTCGGGGCCGAGGCGGAGCATGTGCTTCTGGGCGGGGGAGAGCGCCTGCAGGGTGCCGTCGGCGTAGCGGTAGCGACCCACGGCTTCGCGCACGGCGGGCGCGGTGGGCGGCACCTCGACGGCGAGCAGGTTCTCGATGGCGGCCGCCAGCGTCTCCTCCCAGCTTCGCTCCGAGATCCCCAGCTCGCGGTACGCCTCCCGGAAGAGGGGGGCGAGCTGGCGGTAGACGCCCGCCGCCCGCGCCG
>JAVVFC010000341.1:0-1638 GCA_032250975.1 Longimicrobiales bacterium
GCCGCCGACAGCTCCGACCGGTTGTCGATCCGCGCGTCCGCCACCACCACCAGCTCGCCCGACACCCACGGCTGCTCCTCCCCCGCCGACTCCGGCATCACGTGCCGCGCCAGGTGCCCCACGCCCACTCCGCCCGCCACGTGCACCCTCGTCCCGTCCGGGCCCCGCCACCGCGCCGCCTCCACCATCGCCTCCACCCACGACCGCTCCACCTCTCCCCCGTCCGCCCGCACCACCCCGCACACCCCGCTCACCGCCCGCCTCCCGCGTCGGCCGCCACCGCCGCGCACGCACCGCCGGCACGGGGCCGGCGGATGCCCGAACGCAAGAGGGCCCGGCGCGATGGCCGGGCCCCCCTGCATTCGTGCTTCACGGCAGCCGGGCCACCGTGCGGGCGCTGCCCGTTCAGGTCAGATTCCCTGCGAAGCCGCGCTGCCTCCCTTGGCATCGTTACCCGGCTTCGTCTTCCCGGTGGCCGTCAGGTCGGCCACGGTGCCCCAGGACTTGATCCCGGGCTTCTCGTACGTCTTCTTCATGCTTCCTCCTCCGGAGGGGGACGATCGGCGGCGCCAGAGAGGCCCACCTGCCTGTGGGGGCCAATTCAGCAAGAAACATACGCAATGCGGGCGGTCGGTGGAAAGGGCTCGGACACGCCGGACTTCCGCGGTTTCCACGTCGGCCCGCTTCCGTGCGGCCGGGGATATCTTCCCCGCGGGGGCGGGAAATGTGGCGGCGGCACGACGACGGCGTGGCACGGGCGACGCAGCGGCGCCGTGTCGCCTGCACACGGGATCCCGCCCTTCGGCGGCCAACCCTCACGGCGCGAGGGCTTCCGCGTCGGTGGCCCGGTCCGGGGCGTGCTCCCGCAGCCACCATTCCAGCGACAGCGGCCACCAGAAGTCGCGCCGGATCGGACCGCCGTCCGCGTACGCCTCGAACGCCCGGAGGGCCTCGCCGGGCGGCAGGTAGCCGCGGCGCTCCAGCTCGGGAGCGGCGAGGAGCCGTTCCGCGGCGGGCCGGCCGGGACCTCGGAAGCCCGCATCGAACAGGGCGGCGGGCTCCTGCGGCCCCATGCGGTCCACGAGCCGGACGGGCGCCAGGCGCCGCAGGGCCCGCCGGACGAGCCGTTTCGGCTCGGCCAGGCGGTGCAGGACGTGCTGGGGAATGGAGACCGTGAACTCGACGACCCGCCGGTCCGACCACGGCTCGGCCGTCGACAGGCCGGCGCGGGCTCCTCGCCGGGCCGCCGCGCACCGGCGGTCGGCGAGACCCGCGTGCGCGACGCGGTCGGAGCGTCTTTCCCGGGCGCCCGGCTCGCGTCCGGCGAGGCCCGCCACGAGCGACCGGCGGCCGCGCCGTCCGAGCACGCGGAGCTCGGCCGCCAGTGCCACGAGCCGGCCCGACTGGAGCAGGCCGGTCAGGTCGTGAATCCAGTCGCCCGCGACCTCGTCGCCTCCATCCCCGCTCAGCAGCACGCCGCAACCATCGGCCGCGGCCGCATCGAGGCAGGCATCCAGCAGCGGCTGGTAGACGAACAGGTACGGGTCGTCCCGGTCCGGCCCGTGCGCCGGCCAGTCCCGCAGCGGCCACCGCCCGTCGGCCGCCACCTCCGTCACCGGGATCCCCCAGTGCGCCGCC
>JAVVFC010000342.1:0-1621 GCA_032250975.1 Longimicrobiales bacterium
GAGGCGGTCGAGGACATGGGGGCGGCACCCGGGGGGGAGCGCTGAGCAGGGCGGGGCGTGGTGGGGCGGTGCGGGTGTCCGCCCCCGCCAAGGTCAACCTGACGCTGCGGGTGCGGGGGCGGCGCGCGGACGGCTACCACGAGGTGGAGACCCTGCTGCAGGCGATCTCGCTGCGCGACCGGGTGACGCTGGAGGTGGTCGCGGAGCCGACCTTCACGCTGGAGGTGCGGGGCGCCGACGTGGGCCCGGTGCAGGACAACCTGGTCACGCGCGCGGTGGCGAGCTTCCGCGAGGCGGTGGGGGCGCTTCCCCCCCTGCGGGTATTCCTGGAGAAGCGGATTCCGGCCGGGGCCGGGCTGGGTGGAGGCTCGTCGGATGCCGGCGCCACCCTGCGGGCGCTCAACCTGCTCCTGGGCGGGCCCCTGTCGGGCCCCGCGCTCACGGCGCTGGGGGGCGCGCTGGGCGCCGATGTGGCCTTCTTCGCCGGGGAGTCGGCGCTCGCCCTCGGGGAGGGGAGGGGGGAACGCCTCACCCCCGCGCCGCCGCTCCCCCCCCGGCGGCTGGTGCTGGGCCTGCCGGACGTTCACGTTTCCACCCCGTCCGCCTACCGGACCCTGGCCACCGCCCGGGCGGCCGGGCATCCGGTTCCCCCTCCGCTCCTCCGGGGGCGGACCCCGGCCAGCTGGGCGGAAGCCGAGGCGTGGGCGGTGAACGACTTCGAGCCGGAGGTGCCCGACGCCCACCCGGGGGTGGCCCAGGCGCTCGCAGCGCTCCGGGCGGAGGGCGTCGGGCCCGCGCTCCTCTCGGGGAGCGGGGGCGCCGTTTTCGGGCTCCTGCCCGCGGGCAGGTCCTGCCGGGAGACCCTCGCGCGCCTGCGGGCCCGGCTGCCCGGAGTCCGATGGCGCGCCGCCGCCACCCTGACGCGCATGCCCCCCCCGCGTCGGGTGGATGCGTCCGCGATAATCCGCTAGCATCCCTCTTCGGGGCGAGCCGCGCCCCGCTTTCCTGGCCCGTCGTCTAAAGGCAAGACACCGGTCTTTGGAACCGGCGATGGTGGTTCGAATCCACCCGGGCCAATTCCCCCGGGCCGGTCCCGGTGTGCTCCCGTTTCGTCGTGCTGCCGCTCTTCGACTCCCGCCCCCCGCCCCCATCCGCCTCGGGTCGTCCGTCCACCCGGGCGGGTGCGTCCTCGCGGGGCTGCCGGTCCCGCTGCCGCCCTCCGGCGGGCCGGGTTCCCCTCCCGCTCCTCCTCGCGCTGCTGGCCGCACTCGCCCCGGGGCGGCCGGCGGCGGCCCAGGATGAGCCGCTGGACTCGGCGGGCCTGCGGGCCGCGGCCGAGCGGGCGCAGGCCCGCTTCGAGTCGGTACGCCGCCGACACGCGCCCGAGGCGCTCGGGTGGCCCGGCGGACGGTGCGACGAGTTGGTTGGACGCCTCTGCCTGCGCCTGGAGCCGGGTACGGACTGGTGGCCACGCCCCGAAGCGGCCGAGGTGGTGGAGGCGCGCGCGCGCCTGCTGACCGAGCTGGCCGAGGTGGGACGACGGATCCCCGGGGACGTCTGGGTGCGCGGCCAGCGGGTGGCCTATCTGGGGGAGGCGGGGCGGGGAGAGGAGGCGCTGGCG
>JAVVFC010000343.1:0-1578 GCA_032250975.1 Longimicrobiales bacterium
CCACCGACCTTCCCGGACTCCGGACCTTCCTCTCCCAGCCCCACGCCGACGACCGCCGGCGCGTCCTGGATCTGCTCGGGGAGGAGGTCTTCCGGGTTCCGGCCGAGATCACCCGCGGCGCGCACCGGGAGCAGGCCCTCGCCGCCGTCCGGCGTCTGGCGCAGGAGGGCTTGGGGGCGCTGGGCTTCCCGACCGCCTGCGGCGGGGCGGACGCCCCCGATCGGGCCATCGCCGTGTTCGAGACGCTCGCCCTGGGCGACACTTCGATCCTGGTGAAGTTCGGAGTCCAGTTCGGGCTCTGGGGGGGGAGCGTCCTGCAGCTCGGCACGGAGGGCCATCACCGCCGCTACCTGGAGGCGATCGGCTCGCTGGCGCTGCCCGGTTGCTACGCCATGACCGAGATCGGTCACGGCTCCAACATACGCGAGCTCGAGACCACCGCGACCTTCGACGCCGAGACCGGCGACTTCGTCGTCCACACCCCGCACGAGGGCGCCGGCAAGGAGTGGATCGGCAACGCGGCGCTGCACGGGCGCATGGCCACCGTTTTCGCCCGCCTGATCGTGGCGGGCGAGGACCACGGCGTCCACGCCCTGGTCGTGCCGCTGCGGGACGAGGCGGGGGCCCCTCTGCCGGGCGTCCGCATCGAGGACAGCGGGCCCAAGGCCGGGCTGAACGGGGTCGACAACGGCCGCATCTGGTTCGACCGCGTGCGCGTCCCGCGCGAAAACCTGCTGGACCGCTTCGCCCACGTCACTCCGGACGGACGATACCGGAGCCCGATCGAGAGTTCCGGCCGCCGCTTCTTCACCATGCTGGGCACCCTGGTGGCGGGGCGGGTCTCGATCGCCGCCGCCTCGGTGAGCGCCGCCAAGGCGGGGCTGGCCACCGCCGTGCGTTACTCCGCCGAGCGGCGCCAGTTCGGGCCGGAGGACGGGGAGGAGGTGCCGATCCTGGACTATCAGGCACAGCAGCTCCTGCTCCTGCCCCGGGTGGCCGAGACCTACGCCTTCCACTTCGCGGTCCGGGAACTGGGCACCCGGTACGCCGTCGCCCTGCGGAGGCAGCGGGACGGGGACCCCGAGGCCGAGCGCGAACTGCGCGAGGTGGAGGCGCGCGCAGCGGCCCTCAAGGCGCTGGCCTCCTGGCACTGCTCGGGGGCGCTGCAGGCCTCCCGCGAGGCGATGGGGGGGCGCGGCTACCACGCCGACACCCGACTCGGGCGGCTGCGGGCGGACACCGACATCTTCGCCACCTTCGAGGGCGCCAACGTGGTCCTCCTGCAGCTCACCGCCAAGTCACTCCTCACCCAGTACCGGGAGGAGATGGGAGACCTGAGCGTGCTGGGCTTCGTGCGCCATGTGGCCGAGCGGGCCGGCACGCGCGTGAGCGAGCTCAACCCGGTGGTGACGCGCCGCACCGACCCCGACCACCTGCGGGATCCGGACTTCCACGCCGCGGCCCTCCGCTACCGCGAGGAGCGCCTGCTCGCGTCGGTCGCCCGCCGGCTGCGGAGCCGCCTGGACGACGGTCAGGACCCCTTCCAGGCCTTCAACGCCTGCCAGGACCACCTGGTGG
>JAVVFC010000344.1:0-1569 GCA_032250975.1 Longimicrobiales bacterium
CTTCGTGCCCCCTCACCACGGCCCTCCTCCCCGTCCTCGCCCCTGCCCTCCTGCTCGGGTCGATGCTTCCCGGTCCGCTCTCGGGCCGGCAGGCGGATGTGCCTCCCGCGGCGCGGGGCGCGGGGTCGTGGGACGACCTGTACCGCAGCGCGTTCTCCTTCCAGGACTTCCTGGCCGAAGCGGAGCGCAGAACCGAGACGTGGCACGGCAACTACGACGGGGGCACGCTGGACGATGCGCTGCTGGCACAGGCGGGCCGGATCCCGGGCGCGTGGCGCCTGCTGGTGGTGGCGGAGGACTGGTGCGGGGATTCGGCCAACACCCTGCCCTACGTGGCGCGTCTGGGCGAGGCGCTGGAGAATCTGGAGGTCCGGGTGGTGAATTCGGAGGTGGGGCGCGGCGTGATGGAGGCCTACCCCACCCCGGACGGACGCGGCGCCACCCCCACCATGCTCCTGCTGGCGCCCGACGGCGCCGAGGCGGGATGCCTGGTGGAGCAGCCCCACGACCTGCAGACGTGGTGGCTGGGGGAGGCGCGGCAGATCACGGACGAGGAGGAGCGCTTCCGGCGCAAGTACGCCTGGTACGAGGCCGACGGCGGAGAGAGCACGGTTCGTGAGGTGGTGGCACTCATGGAAGCGGCCGCCGGCGGAATGCGGATCTGCCGTGCCGGCGCCCCCCTCCGGTAGGCTGCGGCCCCCTACCCCGCCTCGATGCGGGTCCCCGCCGTCCCCGCCAGCAGCGCGGGCCCCTGCTCCAGCGGCCCGATCACGGCGAAGGCCCCGCCCCCCTCTACGAAGTCCGCGCAGGCGCGGAGCTTGGGCGCCATGGACCCCTCCGGCGCGGGAAAGGCCCGCGCCTCCGCGGGCGTCATGCGCCGCACCAGGCGGGGGTCCGGCGTTCCCCATGCCTCCATCACGCCGGGGACATCCGTGAGCAGCAGAAGCCCGGCGGCGCCCACCGCACGCGCCAGAAGCACGGCGGTGGCGTCCTTGTCCACCACCGCCTCGACCCCCGACACGCGACCGGCGGCGTCCAGCGTAACCGGGATCCCTCCCCCGCCCGCGCAGATCAGGAGCACCCCCTGCTCCACCAGGAGGCGCAGGATGTCCTCCTCCAGCAGCCGCCGCGGCGCCGGGGAGGGAACCACGCGGCGCCACCCGTCGCCATCGCGCGCCACCGTCCAGCCGCGCGAGTGGGCAAGCGACCGGGCCTCGCCCTCGTCGTACACCGGTCCGATGGGCTTGTCGGGCGAGGTGAAGGCGGGGTCGTCCGGATCCACCTCGACCTGGGTCAGCAGCGCCGTCACCGGGCGTCCCGGCAGACGGCTGCGGACCTCGCGCGCGAGCAGGTACCCGATCAGGCCCTCCGACTCGGCGCCCAGCACGTCCAGGGGGGTGGGAGCCTCGGCCCCGGCCGCCTCGGCCTGGAGCGCCAACAGTCCCACCTGAGGACCGTTCCCGTGGGTGAGGACTACGGCGTGGGTGCGCGCCACCGCGGCGACGCCCTCAGCGGCGCTGGCCAGGTGCTCGGGCGAGGCCCCGGCGGGGCCCGCGGCCCCCCGTCTGA
>JAVVFC010000345.1:0-1568 GCA_032250975.1 Longimicrobiales bacterium
GGCATGGTGCGGCTCGGCTCAGTCCCCTTCCCGCTCGACGTACACGGTCCGCGTCGGGTAGGCGAAGTCGATCCCCAGCTCCTCGAACCGGCCGAACAGCGCCAGGTTCACCGCCTGCTGGGTGTCCATGTAGGCGTTGTAGTCGGGCACCCGCATGTAGTAGACGTTCTCGAAGTCGAGCGACGAAGCCCCGAAGGCCTTGAAGTGGGCGCGGTCGAAGCGGGTGTTGGGCTGGCTTTCCACCGCCTCGCGCACCATGTCGGGAATGGCGGCCAGCTTGTCGGGCGGGGTGCCGTAGACCACGCCCACTTCGAAGACCACGCGCCGCTCGTTCATCCGCTTGAAGTTGCGGATGCGGCTGCCGAGCAGGTCCGAGTTGCTGAAGACCAGCTGCTCGCCCGAGAGGGAGCGGATGCGCGTGGTCTTGAGGCCCACGTGCTCCACCGTTCCCGCCATGTCGCCCACCACCACGAAGTCGCCGATCACGAAGGGCTTGTCGAGCACGATCGAGAGCGAGGCGAGCAGGTCGCTGAAGACGTTCTGCAGCGCGAGCGCCACGGCGATCCCGCCGATTCCGAGCGAGGCCACCATGGCCGTGATGTCCACCCCCAGCCCCGAGCGCAGAAAGGTGAGCACCAGCACCGACCAGAGCGCCGCCCGCACCACGAAGGCCATGGCCCCCAGCGCGGTGGCCAGCCCCGGGTCCTCCTCCAGCTGCTGGCGCTTGTAGCGCGCCACGAAGTAGCTGATGAGCCCCATCCCCCAGAAGCCCACCTGAAGCATCACGCCGGCCAGCAGCACCGCCCGCAGTACCGACTCGACCCCCGGCGGAAGGACGAGCGGGCGCGCCCCCACGTAGAGCGCGATGAGAAAGATGAAGAGCGTGCGCGTCTTCTCGAGCAGCGCCACCGCCAGGTCGTCCAGGTCGGTGGCGGTGCGGTCGGCGAGGGCCTTGACGCGCCCCACGGCCACGCGGAACGCGAGGCGGAGCGCCACGGTCGCCACGACCGCGAGCGTGAGGGCGGTGGCCCACTGCGCCACCGTGTTGCCGAAGAGCGGATAGTCCCAGTTCATGGCGTGCGAGGGGTTTCGGTCGGATTCGGGGAAGGAAGAGCCGTGCGCAGGAGCGCCGCGTCCTCCACCGGGTCGGAGGGGGAGACCCCCATGCCTGAGATGAGTTCGAAGCCCGCGGTGCGCCCGACCCGGGGACGGAGCTCCAGGTGCCAATGGAGCGCGACGTCCGGCGCTGGCCCGTGGTCATGCACGAGCAGGTTCCACGCCACGCCCGGCGCCACGCCCTCCAGGGCGCGCGTCAGCGACAGCAGGTGGCTGGCCAGGTCGGCTGCACCCGCGTCGTCCAGCAGCGCCAGCGAGGGGGCGTGGTCGCGCGGGAAGATGCGCAGGTGGAACGGGTCCAGCGGCGCCAGCAGCGTGCCGGACACGAAGCGCGGGGTGACGAGCACGAGCCGTTCGTAGGCGGGGGCGCGCCCGGAGTCGTGGACGTGCTCGGGCTCGGAGGCGGGGGCGCGCCCCGAGGCGGGCTCGGGGGGGAGACTGGCCTCCGCGCT
>JAVVFC010000346.1:0-1524 GCA_032250975.1 Longimicrobiales bacterium
GCCAGGTGGAGAGCCCGTTCGCCAGCCCCGTGCCGTAGACTCCCGCGAGCGGCTGGATTCCCCGGCGTGTCTCCACCACCACTGCGCACCCGCCGGGCTCGGGCAACCCCCGCCAGCGCTCGACGAGCGCGAGCACGACCGGAGCCGTCACCCGGGGCAGGTCCAGGGGGAGGAAGGCCACGCCCTCGGCGCCCCCGCGCTCGCCGGCCGCCGCGCGCAGCGCGGTCTCCATGCCGGCAAGGGGTCCCTCCCCCGGACGGCCGTCGGGCCGCGGCTCCAACCCGTGAGGAGCACGGGAAGCGCCCTGCAGAACGGGACGGGCATCGAGGGGTGCGAGGGCATCCCACGCACGGGTGAGCAGGGTGCCGCCCGGCACCGCGACGCCCTCCTTGGCCACGCCCATGCGGCGTCCGGCGCCGCCCGCCAGGATCACCCCGCGCACGCGGGTCACGACACCCGCTCCGGGGCGCTGTAGAGGTTGAAGCCGCCCTCCCGCACGAAGCCCGCCAGAGTGATCCGGAAGCGGCGCGCGAGCGAGACCGCCAGCGAGGATGGCGCGCCCACCGCGGCCACCAGCGGGATCCCGGCCGCCAGGGCCTTCTGCACGACCTCGAAAGAGACCCGACCGCTCACCACCAGCGCCCGCTCGAGCAGGGGCAACTCCCCGGCCAGGAAGGCGGCGCCCACCGCCTTGTCCACCGCGTTGTGGCGGCCCACGTCCTCGTGTACCGAGACCAGTTCGCCCGCCGCGTCGAACAGCCCCGCGGCGTGGATCCCGCCCGTACGTGCGAAGTCTTCCTGCGCCGCCAGCAGGCGGTCGGGCAGCCCGGCCAGCAGGGCCCCGGGCAGGGCGAGCGTACCGAGCGGGAGGGGGGCGCACCCCCGGATCTCGAGCGCCTCGAGTGAGGCCTTGCCGCACACGCCGCAGGAGGAGGTGGTGTAGACGTTGCGGGACAGCCGGTCCAGGTCCACCGTCACGCCCTCCCTGAGGCGCACCTCCACGATGTTGTACTCCTGCGGCCCGCGTCCCGAGCGGCAGTAGGTGATCTCGCGCAGCGCCTCCCGCCCCTTCAGCACCCCCTCCGTGACCAGGAAGCCGGCCGCGAGCGCGAAGTCCTCCCCCGGCGTGCGCATGGTGACCGCGACGCTCCGGGCGGGGGCGCCCGGGGACGCCTCCGGGCCGGCGGGCGACGGGGCCACGCGGATCTCCAGAGGCTCCTCGACCGTGACCCAGTCCCGGGCCCGTCCGGAGGCGCCCCCGCGGGTCCGCTCCAGGCGGACGCTCTCGATGCTCTTGGACGGTTGGACCATGGGGGCCGGTCGGGGCGGATGGTGGGGGAAGCTCCGGCCCCGGGGGCGCCCCGTCAAGGCAGCCCCGGTCGCCAGGCGTCCGGCAGGTGATGCACCCGCCACGACTCCGGCGCACCCTGCCCCCCCTCCACGGCGACCGCGTCGAAGCGGTACCCTGCCGGGGCGGGAGGGTGGGTCCGGATCCACCAGCGGGCCACCGTCTCCACCTCGCGG
>JAVVFC010000347.1:0-1428 GCA_032250975.1 Longimicrobiales bacterium
GGCTGTTATGGCCGAACCCCAGGCCGTCGGAGATCCCCGCGGCCAGGGCGATGACGTTTTTCAGGGCCCCGCCCAGCTCCACCCCCACCAGATCGTCGTGGGTGTAGGCGCGGAAGGTGGGTCCGGAGAAGATGCGCTGCAACTCCTCCGCCAGCCCCGGGTCGCCACAGGCAATGCTCACGGCGGTGGGCACCCCGCGGGCCACCTCGGCGGCGAACGACGGGCCGGAGAGCACGGCGATGCGCGGGTGGAGGACCGGTGGCAGCACCTCCTCCAGCACCTGGTTCATCAGCTTCAGCGATCCGTTCTCGATCCCCTTGGAGGCGCTCACCACCAGCACGTCCCCGCGCGTCACCCGCGCCCGCTCCCAGACGCTGCGGACGAACTGGGCCGGCACCGCGTTGACCAGCAACTCCGCGCCCTCGAGCGCGGTGGGCAGGTCGTCGGTGGCGCGCAGCCCGGCCGGCAGGGTCACCTCGGGAAGGAACACCGGGTTCCGGTGCTCGCGGTTCACCCCCTCGACCACCTCCGGCTCGCGCGCCCAGAGCACCACCGAATGCCCGTTCCGCGCCAGCACGGACGCGAGCGCCGTCCCCCAGGCGCCGCCACCCAGCACCGCGGCCCGGAGCGTCATCGCACCTTCTCCGCGCCCACGCGGTTCTCCTCGCCCCGCAGCAGCCGGCCCAGGTTGGCGCGGTGCGACCAGAGCACGAAGAGGCCCAGCGCCACCGCGAACCAGATCAGCGCCTCGCCGCCCCTGTGGGGCGTGAGGACGACCGCCACGGGTACCACAACGGCGGCCGCCATTGAGCCGAGCGAGACGTAGCGGGTGGTGAGAACCAGCACCACGAAGACCCCCAGTCCGGCGAGCGCTGCCCACGGCGCCAGCGCCAGGAAGACCCCTCCGCTGGTGGCCACGCCTTTCCCCCCGCGAAAGCCCGCCCAGAGCGAGAAGACGTGGCCCAGAACGGCCGCCCCTCCGAAGGCGAGGATCCACCCCGCCGACTCCGCCCCCGACCAGGCGCCGAAGGTGGCGGCGGGCAGCCACCCCTTGAAGACGTCGAAGACCAGGACGGGGAGGGCGGCGCGCCAGCCCAGCACGCGGAAGGTGTTGGTGGCGCCCAGATTCCCGCTCCCGGTCGTGCGCAGGTCCACCCCGTACGCGGCCCGCCCCACCCAGAGGCTGGTGGGCGTCGCGCCCAGCAGATAGGCCAGCAGGAGGAAGACGGCGGGAATCACGAATAGGGCGAGCCGTGGGAGGAGGCGCGGATCTGGATGCGCAGGTCGGTGCCCACGAAGCCCCAGGCGTCGCGGAAGCCGTTCTGCATGTAGCGAATGTAGTGGGCGGGGATCCCCTTCGGGAGATTGACGAAGAGCGCGAAGCGGGGCGGCGCGGTCGTCACCTGGGTGCCGTACTTGATCTTGACT
>JAVVFC010000348.1:0-1342 GCA_032250975.1 Longimicrobiales bacterium
GCTGCCGTCGAGGCGGGCGTTGGCCAGGATGATGAGCTCGTGCTTGACGTGGTCGAAGATGACCAGCGTGTCGACGAGCAGGAAGAGCGCGTCGGGGACGTCGAGCCCCGGCGCGGCGGTCGCGGGCGTAGAGAGCGGCGAAGATGACGAAGAGGACGCCGCACAGGGGTGCAACGTAGCGGAAGGAGATGCGGCCGCCGTAGTTGTCGGCGGGGCCGAGGATGGCCTGGGCGCGCTGGACCGTCTCCGGGGCGGCGTGGGACGAGATGACGGCCCGCAGGGCGTTGGCGGTGGCGGGCGAGGGAAGGGCGCCCCGGGCCCGGTAGGCCTGGACCACCTCCGCGGCGGCCGCGGCGGCGGCCTGGTCGTCCACATTTCCGGAGGGCGCGAGGCGGTCGGCGGCCTCCTCCAGGAAGGCCACGGCCTCGGCGGCGGGGATGCGTTCGCTGGCGTAGCGGTCCGCGATCCCGCCCATGGCCGGCGACGTCACCAGTCCGACGGTGGCCATCCCCACGGCCCCCATGAGGCCGAGGCCGAGGGCTCCGGAGCGGGGCACGCGCTCCGAGACCACGCCCAGCATGGTGGGCCAGAAGTAGCACACCCCGACGGCGAAGACGGTGGCGGCGGCAACCGTGGGGGCGCCTCCCTGCGTGTAGGAGAGCCAGGTGAGCCCCACACCGGCGACCACCGACGAGGCCAGCAGAATACCGGTGGGCGAGAGGCGCTCCACGACCGGGCCGGCGCGGTAACGCAGGAGCGCCATGAGCCCGTTGATCCAGACCAGCACCAGGATCCCCGCCATGCCGCCCGCCTCCAGCACCGCCGGCACCCAGCGGTTGGGGCCCAGCTCCACCGAGGCCGTCATGGCCATGGCCAGGAGCATGATCCACATGAACGGGGTGGCGAGGGCGGCCTTGAACGTCTCGCCCACGCTCACGCCGTGCTGCACCCCCTCGGTGTCGGGAAAGGTCTCCCGCAGGAGGAGCGCGCCGTAGATCCCGGTGGGGACGAGGATGAGCGCCAGCTTGACCTGCCATCCGTCCAGGGGCCCGAGCGCGGTGACGCCTGCGCGGTCGAGGGCGTACGCGGCCAGCCCGCCCAGCACCACACCCCCCGGGAACCAGACGTGGAACTGGTTCAGCTTGACGGTCTTCTGGTCCGGGTAGAGCGCGGCCACCAGCGGGTTGCACGCCGCCTCCACGAGCCCGTTGGCCATGGCGATGACCAGGGCGCCCGGGCACGCGATCACCAGCAGCGCCAGCGCCAGGTGCACGTCGTTCGTGACCAGGTAGGCGACCGCCGCCCCCACGATCACGGCCGGCGTGTAGACGCGCGCGAAGCG
>JAVVFC010000349.1:0-938 GCA_032250975.1 Longimicrobiales bacterium
TTCGTCTTCCTTTCGGTGCCGGACGGATACGAGATCCCCTGCTCCGGGACCGGCACGGCCCGGTTCTACCACCGGCTCGCGCCGGGGGGCGGGGAGGACCGGAGCGTGGCGTTCGACCTCGCGGAGGACCCGCGCCCGGCGGAGCGCCACGCCATGCTCGTGCTGGCCGATCCCCAGACCCAGAACGCCGCGGACATGGCGCGGTTCCACGCCGAGACCGTGCCCGACGTGCGGGCGACGGTGGCCGGGCTGGCCGGTCCCGTGGCGTTCGGCGTGGCCTGCGGGGACATCGTCTACGACGACCTCTCCCTGTTTCCCGACTACGAGCGGGCGGTGGCGGCGATGGGCGTGCCGTTCTTCCAGGTCGTCGGAAACCATGACCTCGACCTCGGCGCCACGACGGACGAGACGTCCACGCGCACGTTCAGCCGCCATTTCGGTCCTCGGTGGTACTCCTTCGACCGCGGTGCCGTGCACTACGTGGTGCTGGACGACGTGCACTGGCACGGACGGGGCTACCTGGGCTACCTCGACGCCGCGCAGCTCGCGTGGCTGGCGGCCGACCTCGCCACGGTCGAGCCGGGCCGCACGGTGATCGCTGCCATCCACATCCCGCCGCTCGGCGCGGCGCAGCTCCGCCCGGGCGACGACGCGCCGCACATCGCCGAGAGCGTGACGAACCGGGAGGCCCTGTACCGCCTGCTGGAACCGTTCCGGGCCCACGTCGTGGCCGGCCACATGCACGAGACGGGGCACGCCTTCGCGCACGGCGTTCACGAACACGTGTGCGGCGCGGTGTGCGGCGCCTGGTGGACGGGCCCGATCTGCTGGGACGGGACGCCGAACGGCTACGCGGTCTACGAAGTTTCCGGCGAGTCGGTCACCTGGCGCTACAAGGCGACGGGCCACGACGCGGATCACCAGCTCGTGCTCTACCC
>JAVVFC010000034.1:0-19573 GCA_032250975.1 Longimicrobiales bacterium
GGTACTCGGCCAGTGCCTCCTCGGTTTCGCCGGCCGCAAAGGCCACGTCGCCGCGCCGCAGCGTCGCCTCCTCGACCGGCGGCTCGAGGCAGCCTCCCAGCAAAAGGGAGCCGAGCAGCGCCGGGAGCGCCCGGCCCGGTATGGCGCGGCGCCCGATGCGGCGGGCGGCGCGGCGGTCGGAGCGGGATTCGAATCGCATCATGGGAACTGCTCTACGTCCCGTCCGTACGGAGGGTTCCAGCGGGGGGACGGAGGCCGTGTTCAAGCGGGGTTGGGGGGGCTCAGCCGTCCGCAGCGGGGGAACGCCCGTAGCGGTCCTCCAGGCGCACCACGTCGTCCAGATGGGGGGTCGAGGCCTCGAGGATGTCACAATCCGTGATGGCGATCATCCGGTGCACCGTGCCCGGTCGGGTGTGGAACCGGTCGTCGGCCTCCATCACGTATTCCCGCAGCTCGTCTGCGCTGGGGCCGGCGAGGAAGCGCATGCGGCCCCGGAGCACGCAGATGGTCTCGTCCTTCTCCCGATGGTACTGCAGGGAGAGCGCCTCCCCCGCCCGGATGTGCAGGATCTTGCCGACGTATCGGTCGGTCTCGGCCCAGATGATCTCGTGGCCCCAGGGCTTCTCCACCCGCCGCGGCCGGTCTATCATGCGTCCCGCCCGCCTCGGTCCAACTCGGGCTCTCCGGATCCGGGCGAATCCGGGCGTCCCGATCCCCCCGATCCTCCCGGAGCCAGAGAGGCGAGATAGGCGCGTGCACGGAAATCGTCCGGCCGCTCCCGCGCGCACTGCTCCCAGCAGGCCGCTGCACCGGCGGCATCCCCCATACGACTGAAGACCACCCCCAGGCGCAGCCGGGCGCTGGTGAAGGCGGGGTCGTCCTCGAGCACCCGCTCCAGCTCGGCGCGCGCGCCCTCCAGATCCCCGGCCTCCAGCAGCGCCTCGGCCAGCTTCGTGCGAACGTCCTGGTAGCGCGGTCGCACGCGCAGGGCGTCCCGGTACTGGGCGGCGGCGGTTTCCGGGTGATCCGCCACCAGGTAGAGGTCGCCGAGCTTGGCGTGGGTGACCGCAATCTGATTGCCCACGTGCGACGGAAAGGCTCTTCCATCACGCAGGTCCAGGCGACCGGCGCGGTCGAACGCCTCCTGGGCCGCGTCCGCGCGGCCCAGGTCCTTGAGGATGATCCCCCGATTGAGGTGTGCCTCCGCGTACGTCGGGGCCAGCTCCACCGCCCGCTCAAAGGCGGCGAGCGCCTCGTCCAGGCGGCCCAGCAGCGCCAGGCAGAGCCCCCTGCGGTTGTGCACGTCCGGGAAGCCCTCCCGGGACCGGAGCACGTCGTCAAAGACCTTGAGCGCCTCCTCGTATTCTTCCCGGTCCCAGGCGTTCACCCCCTGGGCGATGCGGCGCTGGATCTGCTCGTTGGACGGATTCATGGGGGCTCAGGGTAGGCGGGGTACCCCGTTCCGGGCAAGCACCCGCGCGGACGCTCCGCCGGCTGCGACCAGCTTCTCGAAGTAGGGCACCGTCTGACGCAGCCCCTCCTCAAGACCGACCCGGGGGGACCACCCCAGCACGGCGCGGGCCACGCGGATGTCCGGCTGCCGGACCTTGGGGTCATCCTCCGGCAGGGGGTGGACCGTCGTGCCCGCCTCGCTGGCGGTCAGCGCGAGCACCTTCTCCGCCAGCTGTCGCACCGTGAACTCGTCCGGGTTTCCGATGTTCACCGGATCCACATGATCCGAATGGAAGAGACGGTAGATCCCCTCCACCTGATCGGAGACGTGGCAGAAGGATCGGGTCTGGGAGCCGTCTCCGTAGAGGGTCAGAGGCTCACCCCGCAGCGCCTGCACGATGAAGTTCGAGACCACCCGTCCGTCCCCCGGACGCATGCGGGAGCCGTAGGTGTTGAAGATGCGCACAATGCGGGTGTCGAGGCCGTGGTAGCGGTGGTAGGCCATCGTCATGGCCTCCGCGAACCGCTTGGCCTCGTCGTAGCATCCCCGCACTCCCACCGGATTGACGTGCCCCCAGTATGACTCGGACTGCGGGTGCACCTGGGGATCGCCGTAGACCTCCGAGGTGCTCGCCAGCAGGAAACGGGCTCCGTGCGCCAGCGCGATCCCGAGACAGTTGTGGGTACCCAGGCTGCCCACCTTGAGCGTCTGGATGGGGATCTCGAGGTAGTCCACCGGCGAGGCGGGGGACGCGAAGTGCAGCACGCCGTCCAGCCGCTCGGCCAGGTGCAGCGGCCGCGAGATGTCATGCTCCACGAAGGCGAACCCGGGCCGATCCCGCAGGAGCGCGACGTTGTCCCGCGACCCCGTGGAGAAGTTGTCGAGCCCGACCACCGTGTGCCCCTCGTCCAGGAAGCGCTCGGCGACGTGTGAGCCCAGGAATCCCGCCACTCCGGTGATGAGGACGCGCATCAGTCCCCCCGGTCCGCGCCCACCACCGAGCGCCCGATGGAATGGTACTCGAAGCCCGCCTCGGCCATGCGTGCCGGCCGGTAGATGTTGCGCCCGTCGAAGATGACGGGCTCCCGCAGCAGGGTGCGCATGCGCGCGAAGTCCGGAAACCGGTAGGGCTGCCACTCGGTGTGGATCACCAGCGCGTCCGCGCCCTCCAGGCAGTCGTAGTTCCGCTCCCGGTACTCCACCCGTGCGTCCAGCACCCGCCGGGCTTCGGCCATCGCCTCGGGATCGTGCGCCACCACCTGCGCACCGCGCTCCAGCAGCCCCGCGATCGTCACCCGACTGGGCGCCTCGCGCATGTCGTCGGTCCTGGGCTTGAAGGCCAGCCCCCAGACCGCGAACCGGCGCCCGGTGAGGTCGTCCCCGAAGCGCGCCACGATGCGCTCGAGCAGGAGCCGCTTCTGCGCCTCGTTCACCGCTTCGACCGCCTCCAGGATCGAGGCGGGGGCATCCAGTTCCCGCATGGTGCGCACCAGCGCCTTGACGTCCTTGGGAAAGCAGGAACCCCCGTACCCGGCGCCCGGAAAGAGGAAGGCCGACCCGATGCGGTCGTCCGTGCCCACGCCCTGCCGGACCATGTCCACGTCGGCCCCGGTCTTCTCGCACAGCAGCGCGATGGCGTTCATGAACGAGATCCGGGTCGCGAGCATCGAGTTGGCGGCGTACTTGGTGATCTCCGCCGACGGCACGTCCATCACCAGCAGCCGGTCGCTCCGGCGCATGTAGGGTGCGTACAGCTCGCGCATCACCGCCTCCGCGCGCGGATGGTCCACGCCCACCACCACCCGGTCGGGGTGCATGAAGTCGTCCACCGCCGCCCCCTCCTTGAGGAACTCCGGATTGGAGCAGACGTGCACCGGATGCACCGTCTCCGCCTCGATGGCCTCGCGCACCCGCCGCGCCGTTCCCACCGGGACGGTGCTCTTGGTGATGACGATCCGCTCCCCGTCCATGGCCCGCCCGATCTCGCGTGCCACCGCCAGCACATGCTGCAGGTCCGCGGAGCCGTCCTCGTCCGGGGGTGTACCGACGGCAACGAAGATCACGTACGAGCAGCGGACCGCGTCGGCGACGTCAGTCGTGAAGGTCAGGCGCCCGGCCTCCAGATTGCGCGCGACCAGCGGCTCCAGGCCGGGCTCGAAAATGGGGACCTCGCCGCGGGAGAGGCGGACGATCTTGGACTCGTCGATGTCGACACAGATCACGTCGTTGCCCGTCTCCGCCAGGCACGCGCCCGCCACGAGGCCGACGTATCCGGTTCCGATGACTGCGATATTCATGCGTTGCCGCTTCCGAGGGATGGGGGTGCGCCGCCGCCGTCAGGCGCCCTTGACGATCCAGCTGCCCGCCACCGGCAGACCCGCCCGGCGGAAGGCGTCCCGGGCGTCTACAATGCGCGCCCCCGCCCGCCAGACGAGCTCCAGGTCGAAGGCGCGATGATCGGTGACCAGCACGACCAGGTCGGCCTCGCGCACGAGTGTCTCGGTGAGCGGCTGCGAGTTCCGGGGACCGGCCGGTTCACGCTCCGGAATGTGCGGCACGTGGGGATCGTGGTAGACCACCTCGGCGCCGTCCGCCTCCAGCAACTCGATGATGTCGAGCGCGGGAGATTCGCGCAGATCGTCGATGTCGGGCTTGTAGGCCACCCCGAGTACCAGCACCCGCGCTCCGTTCACGCTGCGGCGGGCCGCGTTGAGCGCCTCGCGCGCCTTGGCCAGGATGAAGCGCGGCATGTCCGCGTTCACCTCCGACGCCAGCTCGATGAAGCGGGTCCGGTAGTTGAGGGTGCGCATCTTCCAGGACAGGTAGTGCGGGTCCACCGGAATGCAGTGGCCGCCCAGGCCGGGGCCCGGCAGGAAGCGCATGAAGCCGAACGGCTTGGTGGAGGCCGCGTCGATGACCTCCCAGACGTCCACGCCCAGCCGGTCCGCGATCAGGGCCGTCTCGTTGGCGAGCCCGATGTTGATGGAGCGGAAGGTGTTCTCCAGGATCTTGGTGAGTTCCGCCGCCTCCGCCGAAGAGACCGGCACCATGGTCTCGATGAAGCGGCCGTAGAAGGCCGCACCCACCTCGGTGCAGAGGGGCGTGATCCCCCCGATGACCTTGGGCGTGTTGTGGGTGCTCCACGTGGGATTCCCGGGGTCGACGCGTTCCGGGCTGAAACAGAGGTGGAAGTCGATCCCGGCCCGGAGTCCGGTCCGCTCCAGCAGCGGGAGCAGGATCTCCCGCGTCGTCCCTGGATAGGTGGTGGACTCCAGGGTAACGAGCTGACCCGGCTGCAGGTTGGCGGCCACACCTTCGGACGCGGAAACGATGAAGGATACGTCCGGGTCACGGGTCTTGGAGAGGGGCGTGGGCACACAGATGGAGATGGCGTCCACCTCCGAGAGGCGCCCCGGGTCGGTGGCGGCCTCCACCCACCCCTCGGCGACCAGGCCCCGCAGAACCTCGCCCGGTACGTCCTGGATGTGGCTCTCGCCCCGGTTCACGCCCTCCACGACACGCTCCGAGACGTCGATCCCCACCACCCGCACCCCGGCGCGAGCCGCCTCCACCACCAGGGGCAGACCCACGTACCCGAGGCCGATCACCCCCAGGGTGACGGGTCCCTCCCGGAACCGCTCTACCGGGCTCGCCCGGTCACTCCGCGACGACTCCACCCGCTTCCCCCTCGCTGAGGTTCCACCACGCCCGACACCGGTCATCGTACCACGCGACCAGAGGGGCGAGTCCGTCGGCCAGCCACAGGCACGGCTCCCAGCCAAGCTCACACCACGCCTCCCCCGCGTCCATCACTCTCATGACCGAGCCCGCGGGGCGGATACCTCAAGCCGACCGGCCCCAGCGCTCGAACGGGCCTCCGGGACCGGGGTCCCGGAGGCCCGCCGGAGGGGCCGCACGCGCCGGACCGGCGTCAGCCCTGCGCCTTGACCGCCGGCGCCTTTGTGATCTTGCCCGCAGAGATGCACGAGGTGCAGACCTGAACCCGTCGCCGTTCGCCGTCGGGCAGCAGAACCTTCTGCGTCTGCAGGTTCGGGAGCCAACGGCGTCGCGACTTGTTGTTGGCGTGGCTGCGGTTGTTCCCGGACCCCGGGTGCTTGCCGCAGACGAAGCATACTCGAGCCATTGTCGGTTCTTCTCTCGTGTTTGACGAAGCGCTTCAGCCGCCGGCGGGGCCGGCGGTGGTCCCCGACGTTCCCGTCCGGACCCGGGTGGCCTCGATGAAGTGCGTGGCGAACTCCACCAGGAGTCGATCGTTCTCGCTGATGATGCCCGCGCCCAGCCAGTCGGTCACGACGCTGTCGGCCATGGGCACCATGACTCCGGTTAGCGAGACCTCGGCATCCGGCGTCAGCTCTGCCGCGGCCTCGGGCAGCGCCCGCACCAGGAACGGCGTGGAGGGCAGGTCGGCGCTGGCGGGGAGGTCCACGAAGAAGACCTGGCGCCCCATGGTCGAGGAGATGCTCACACCCCGGAGGCGGACCGTCTGACCCGCGTACGTACCCGGAGCGGTCTTGAGCTCCTCGGCGGACACCACCGTCACGGACGGATCGTCAGGTTCACCCTCGTCCTCGACCTCCTCGATGACCGTCTGCTGCGTCGGCTCGGCGGTTGCGTAGAGCCAGTACATGAACCCCCCCAGCAACAGGAAGGTCAGCACCATCAGGGGGATTCCAAGGTTTGCCGCGCCGCGCCGGGATCCGTAGTACGCCATCTCCCTAAGTCCTTTTTTCAGGGGTGAAGGTGGGGCATGATCGGGCAAACTACTCCACGAGCTGGATGAGCGACATCTCCGCCGCGTCACCCTTGCGGGTACCGACCTTCAGAATCCTCGTGTAGCCGCCCGGCCGGTCACGGAAGCGGGGGCCCAGCTCGTCGAAGAGGATCCCCAGCACCTCCCGCTCACGGATCCTGGCACCCGCGAGCCGGCGGGCGTGCAGATCCCCCCGCCGCGCCAGCGTGATCAGGCGCTCCGCATACGGCCGCAGTTCCTTGGCCTTCGCGGTCGTGGTCTCGATCTTTCCGTGCCGGAAAAGCGAGGACGCCATGTTCCTCAACGTCGCCCGGCGATGACTCGCCGTCCGGGAGAGCTTTCTCCCCTTCTTACGGTGCCGCATTCCGCTTCGTCCCGCTCAATTGGGTATGACTGGGGGTAAGGCAGGGATTCCCGGGCTCCCTCAGGAGGCGCCCGCGGCCTCCTCGGCCTCGTCTTCCATGAAGAAGAGCTGACCGGCTTCGCCCTCCTTCAGCTGCATGCCGAAGCGCAGATCGTGCTCCTCGAGGAAATCGGAGATCTCCTTGAGAGACTTCTTGCCGAAGTTCTCGATCCCCAGCATCTCCTCCTCGGAGCGCTGCACCAGGTCGCCCAGCGTACGGATATTCTCCTTCTGCAGCGAGTTGCGCGAACGCACGCTCAACTCGGCCAGATCCTCGATCGGCCGGGCGAAAAGGTCCTGAAGGCGCTCCGGCACCGGTCGGGCCCCGTCGGGGGCCACCTGGGGGATGCCGTCCTCGCCGAAGTACAGCAGGTACTCCATGTGCCGGCGTACCAGCGCGGCGGCGTACCGCACGGCCGCCTCCGGCCGGAGCGATCCGTCCGTCTCCACCTGCAGCGTGAGGCGGTCGAAGTCGGTGCGCTGACCGACCCGGGTCTCCTCCACCGTGAAGTTCGCGCGCCGCACCGGGTTGTAGATGGCGTCGATGCGCACGAGGTCCACCGGTGCCCCCTTTGGAAGGGGGTGCTGCTCCGCCAGCACGAATCCCCGTCCCTTGTTCACGAAGAGCTCGAGGTTCAGGTCGCGCTCGTCCTGAAGGGTGAGGATGTGGTGCTCCGGATCCTGCAGCGCCACGCCTGCGGGCAGGTTGGCCAGCGACGCCGTGACGACGCCGGGACCGGAGGCGCTGATCTCCAGCACCGCCTCCTCGACGTCCTCGTCCAGATTGACGACCAGCGCCTTCAGATTCTGGATGACCTGATGCACGTCCTCGACCACACCCGGAACGGTCTGGTGCTCATGGACCACACCGTCGATCCGGAACGCCCAGACCGCGGCGCCGCGCAGTGAGGAGAGCAGCACCCTGCGCACCGAATTGCCGAGCGTGTGTCCGTAGCCCCGCTCGAGCGGCTCGACGACGAACCGCGCGGTGGTCCCGTCCGCAGAGGGGTCCACCGTCTCGATGCGCTCGGGGAGTACGAGACCGGTCAGATCGATTTCCACTATCTCCTCCTCGTGCCATGGGCACAGGGGTGCATGCTACTTCGAGTAGAGCTCCACGATCAGCTGCTCCTGGACCGCGAGCGGGATGTCCTGACGCGTGGGAGTGCGCACCACACGACCGACCCGGTTCTTCTCGTCCAGGGTGAGCCAGTCCAGAAGCGCGGGACGGGTCCGGGATTCGAGGCTCGCCGCTACGGGGAGGATCTCGCGGGACCCGGCGCGCACCGCCACCTCGTCTCCGGCCTTGAGCTGGAAGCTGGGCACGTCCACGGTCCGACCGTTCACTTCGACGTGACGATGCCGGACCAGCTGCCGCGCCGCATTGCGCGAAGCGGCGAACCCCATGCGGAACACGACGTTGTCCAGGCGACTCTCGAGCATCACCAGCAGTGCCTCACCGGTGACGCCGCGCCCCTGCGCGGCTCGCTCGAAGAGGGTCCGGAACTGCTTCTCGTGCAGTCCGTACATACGCTTGACCTTCTGCTTCTCGCGCAGCTGGGTGGCGTAGTCCGACTGCTTGCGCCGCCGGGCCTGCGCCGGCCCGTGCTGTCCGGGCGGGTAGGCGCGACGGTCCACCGGACACTTCTCCGTGTAGCACTTCACGCCCTTCAGAAAGAGCTTCTGCCCCTCACGCCGGCAGAGCTTGCAGACCGCTCCTGTATACCGAGCCATTCCGTATCCTCGTCAGACGCGCCGCTTCTTGGGCGGGCGGCAGCCGTTGTGGGGAAGAGGGGTAACGTCCTGGATGGACGTGATCTGGAGTCCGGCGGAGGCCAGGGCCTGAATGGCGGACTCCCGCCCCGACCCGGGACCCTGCACACGCACCGAAACCCGGCGCACCCCCATGGCCGACGCCTCCCGGCCGGCGATCTCGCCCGCCATGGTGGCGGCGAAGGGCGTCGACTTCTTGGAGCCTTTGAAGCCCGCCTTCCCCGCGGAACTCCACGTCACCGTGTTGCCCGTGCTGTCGGTGATGGTGATGAGCGTGTTGTTGAACGTGGCTCGCACGTGGGCCACGCCCTCCGCCTCCACCACCTTCTTGGTCCGCTTTCCGCGAACCGGCTTCCCCTTTGACACTGTGCCTTCCTCGTGGTCGGTCTAACGAACAAAAGCCGATGCGGCGATCATCGGAGCCGGCTCGGCCCGCTGATCCCGCACCGTGTCCCTCCAGGCGGGCGCCGCGCCCCGGTGCACCGTCTACTTCTTGGGCGCCTTCTTCTTCCCGGCGATGGCGCGACGGACCCCCTTGTGGGTACGGGCGTTGGTGTGCGTCCGCTGGCCTCGAACGGGCAGGCCCCGGCGGTGACGCAGACCGCGATAGCACCCGATGTCCATGAGTCGCTTGATGTTCATGGACACCTCCGTTCGGAGCGCACCCTCCACCTTGAAGTTTCCCTCGATCTCCCGGCGCAGGCGGGCGACGTCCTCGTCGCCCAGGTCCTGGGTCCGGGTATCGGGATTCACCCCCGTAGCGCCCAGGATCTGGCGGGCCCGGGAATCCCCGATCCCGTAGATGTAGGTGAGGGCGACTTCGATCCGCTTCCCGCGAGGGAGGTCGACACCGGCGATACGTGCCATCTTACCCCTGCCGCTGCTTGTGCTTGGGATTGCGGCTGCAGATGATCCGCACCACCCCTCGGCGGCGGATCACACGGCAGTGCTCGCAAATGGGCTTTACGCTGCTACGAACCTTCATGGACCCCACTCCAGGTGAGTTTCTGGCAGAGCTTACAAGTATAACCAAGCAGTTCGTCGGGCTCAAGCATCACCCCGAACCTTTCGCGCGGGCTCAGGAATTGCCCCCGGCCGGCACCCGTGTGCTGCCCGTCAGCACCCGCGCGCTGTTCCCGGTGATGGCCACCGTGTGCTCAAAGTGCGCCGAGCGGGTGCCGTCCGCCGTCACCACCGTCCACCCGTCGTCGAGGGTCCGGATCTGGTCGGAACCCAGAGATATCATGGGCTCGACGGCCAGCACCATCCCCTCCCGCAGAAGGGGGCCATACCCGGCGCGCCCACGATTGGGGACCTGCGGCTCCTCGTGCAGCTCCCGACCGATGCCATGACCCACGAGGTCGCGAATGATGCCCATCGGGCGCTCGCCGACGCACGCCATCACCGCCGCCCCCAGGTCCCCCACGTGACCGCCGGGACGCGCAGCCCGGATGGCGGCCTCCAGCGCAGCCCGCGTGACCTCGAGCAGTTCTTCCGAATTCCGGTCGATGCGCCCCACGGCGAAGGTCCGCGCGGAGTCGGCGTACCAGCCGTCCAGGCGCACCCCCACGTCCACCGAAACCACGTCCCCCTCTTCGAGCACGCGCTCCCGGCTCGGGATGCCGTGCACCACCTCCTCGTTGAGGGATGCGCACACCGCACACGGAAAGCCGTAGAGCCCCTTGAATGCCGGCACGGCCCCCGGCGTGGAGCGGATGTAGTCCTCGCAGAACCGGTCGATCGCCGCCGTGCTCACGCCGGGCGCGACCTCACCGGGCAGGACGTCGAACAGCCCCCCGATGATGGCCCCCGCCGCCGCCATGGCGTCGATCTCTCCGGGGGTCTTGAGGTGAACCATGGGCCGGTCGCGCAGCTTCAACGGAGTGCCCGCTCCAGGTCGGCCTGGACCGCCTCCACCGGCTGGTCCCCCTCCACCCGGTGCAGCACGGCGTCACCCTCCCGGTAGAAATCCACCAGTGGCTCGGTTTCCTGCCGGTAGACTTCCAGGCGGTTCCGCACCGTCCCGGGCGTATCGTCCGCCCGGTGGGTCAGCTCACCACCGCAGCGGTCACAACGACCCTCCGTGGCCGGCGGCGAGAAGTGGACGTTGTACAACGCGCCGCACTCCGGGCAGCTGCGCCGTCCGGAGATCCGCTGCACGAGCACCTCGTCGGGCGCCTCGAGCAGCAGGACGCGGTCCACCCGACGGCCGAGCCCGGCCAGCATCCGCTGCAGGCTGCGGGCCTGCGGAACCGTGCGCGGGAAGCCGTCCAGGACCACACCGCGTCCCGGCTTCAGCCCGGCCAGGACTTCCTCGACCATGCGGACGATGACCTCGTCGGGGACCAGCGCCCCCCGGTCCATGTACTCCTGCGCCTCCCGCCCCAGCGCCGTACCCTCGCGCCGGGCGGCGCGGAGCAGATCCCCGGTGGCGACGTGACGCAGCCCGAGGGACTCGCAAAGGCGCGCACCCTGGGTGCCCTTCCCCACTCCGGGAGGGCCCAGCAGGACCACGATCATGCCGGCCTGGTCAGACATCGGTTGCGAAGACACGTGGGCCTGCACCCACTACATGTAGCGCTGGCGGCCGCGCATCTTCACGCGTCCCTTCTTCATGAATCCGTCGTAGTGACGGACCATGAGCATCTGCTGCAGCTGCTGTACCGTGTCCAGCCCCACGCCCACCACGATCAGGAGGCTGGTGCCTCCGAAGATGAAGGTCGTGATGCCGAAGATGTCGAAGATCCAGAACGGCAGCAGCGCGACGATGGCCAGGTAGACCGACCCCGGGAGGGTGATGCGGGTCAGGATCCGGTCGATGTATTCGGCCGTGCGCGCGCCCGGCTTCACGCCGGGAACGAAGGCGCCCTGCTTCTTCAGGTTCTCCGCCAGGTCCACCGGGTTGAAGATGATGGCGGTGTAGAAGTAGGTGAAGAAGAGGATGAGGATCGAATAGCTGGTGTAGTAGACCCAGTTGTTTGGCTGGAACACCTCGGCCATGCCCTGGAGCCAGGGAATGGAGGAGAATGCCGCCAGCGTGCCCGGCACGATGATGAACGACTGCGCGAAGATGATGGGCATCACGCCGGCGGAGTTCACCCGCAGGGGCACGAAGCTCTTCTGGCCCTCCTGGATCCGTCCACGCCCCACCTGCTTGCGCGGGATCTGAACCGGGATCTTGCGGGCCGCCATGGTCATGGCCACCACGGCCGCGGTCACGAAGACGAAGGTGGCGACCAGCATCATGAGCGAAAACACGCCGATCTGACCCAGTCGGAACAGCTCCCACGTCCCCACGATCTCACGCGGGAAGCCCTCGATGATGGAGAAGAAGATGAGAAGGCTCATCCCATTCCCCACTCCCCGGTCGGTGATCTGCTCGCCGAGCCACATCACGAAGACCGCGCCGACCGTGAGCGCAGTGACCGTGGTGAAGGTGAAGCCGAATCCGGGAGACCGGACCGCACCCTGGAAGCTCTGCAGGAAGGCCGAATAGCCGTACGCCTGCATCACGGAGAGCGCCACCGTGGTGTAGCGCGTCCACTGGGTCAGCTTCTTGCGGCCCTCCTCCCCCTCCTTCTGCAGCTTCTCGACCGTGGGGAACACGGCCGCGAGCAGCTGGAACATGATGGAGGCCGAGATATACGGCATGATCCCGAGCGCGAAGATGGTAGCCCGCGAGAGGCCCCCACCCACGAACATGTCGTACACCCCGAACAGGGTGCCCTGGAGTTGCCCGAACTGCTGACGCAGCACGCCCACGTCCAGGCCCGGAACGGTGATGTGCGCACCGACCCGATAGATGAGGAGGATGAAGACCGTGAAGGTGAGCTTCTCACGGACCTCGGGCGACCGCCACAGCTTGCCGATCCAGTTGTCCATGCCGCCTACGCCTGGTCGTCGTCTTGATCCCGGCCCAGCACGGTCACCGTGCCGCCGGCGGCCTCGATCTTGGTGCGGGCGGTCTGGCTGAAGGCGTGAGCCGTGACCGCGAACGGCGACGACACGTCACCGTCGCCCAGCACCTTGACCGGCAGGCGCAGGGAGCGGATGAGGCCGGCCGCGCGCAGCGCCTCCGGCGTCACCGGACCCTCGATCCCCGCCAGGTGCCCCACGTTGACCACCTGGTACTCGACCCGGTTGCGGTTGTGGAATCCACGCTTGGGGATGCGACGATGCAGCGGCATCTGTCCCCCCTCGAAGCCGGGACGTACGGACCCGCCCGAGCGCGCCTTCTGCCCCTTCTCGCCGCGACCGGAGGTCTTTCCGGTGCCGGATCCCGGGCCCCGGCCGACGCGCTTCCGGTCCCGGCGCGAACCCCCGACCGGGCTCAGATCGTGCAGCTCAGCCATATCGTCCTCTTATTCCTCGATCTCGCGTACCGAGATCAGATGAGAAATCTTGCGGATCATCCCCCGGATGGCGGGGGAGTCGTCGTGAACGACACTCTGCTGGTGCCGCTTGATGCCCAGGGCGCGAAGGGTGCGCCGATGGGGCTCGGGGCGACCGATCCCGCTTCGTACCTGGGTGATTTCCAGCTTCTTGCTCATGGTCAGACTCCCAGCTCCTCGACGGAGATACCCCGCTCCCGCGCCACCCGCTCCGGGGTGACCAGACTGGTGAGGCCGTCCATGGTGGCCCGCACCACGTTGATGGGGTTGTTCGAGCCGAGGCTCTTGGTGAGCACGTCGGTGATTCCCGCGGCATCCATGACCGCGCGCACCGCGCCCCCGGCGATCACGCCGGTACCGGGTGCGGCCTGCCGGAGCAGGACTCGACCCGCACCCCACTGGCCCACGATGTCGTGCGGGAGCGTTCCGTTCTGGACCGGGATCGTGACCATGTGCCGCTTGCCGCGCTCGAGCGCCTTGCGGATGGCCTCGGCGACCTCGTTCGCCTTGGCGAAACCGATCCCCACCTTGCCCTTCTGATCCCCGACCGTCACCAGCGCCGAGAAGGAGAAGCGGCGCCCCCCCTTCACCACCTTGGCGACGCGGTTGATGTGGACCACGTTCTCGGTGTACTCGCTCTCGCGACGGGGCGCCCGGTCGCCGCGCTTGTCCTTGCGGCCCCCCCCCCTGCCACGTCCCGTGCCGGATCCGCCGGCGCGCTTCTCATCCGCCATCAGAACTCCAGACCTCCCTCGCGGGCGCCTTCAGCGAAGGCCTTCACCCGTCCGTGGTATTTGTAGCCGCCCCGATCGAAGACGACGCTCCTGATTCCCTGCTCCGAAGCACGTTGCCCCAGTGCCATCCCCGCAGCACGGGCGCGCGCCTGGCGGGGGTGGTCTCCCTCCACGTCCGCTTCCCGGATCTCCCGGGCCAGCGTACTGAACCCCAGAAGGGTGCGACCGGCTTCGTCATCCACCAGCTGGCCCTCGATGTTCCGCAGCGAGCGGAACACGACCAGCCGGGGGCGCTCGGCCGTGCCTGAGACCTTCTTGCGGATGCGCAGGTGCCTGCGGGCGCGTGGCGACCGGTGCTTGCGCTTGGTAATCGACTTGGCTGCCATGGATCAGCTTCCCGCGGTCTTGCCGGCCTTACGCCGGACCTGTTCACCCTGATACCGGATTCCCTTTCCCTTGTAGGGCTCCGGGGGCCGGAAGCCGCGGATGACCGCCGCCGCCTGGCCCACTGCCTGCTTGTCCGCACCCTTGACCACCACGGTGGTCTGGTTGGGGCACTCGATGGTCACCCCGGCGGGGGGCTGGAATTCGACCGGGTGTGAGAACCCGAGGGCGAGGTTGAGGCTGCTGCCCTTCATCTCGGCCCGGTACCCGACGCCCACGATCTCGAGGGTGCGGGTGAACCCGTTCGTCACACCCTCCACCATGTTGGCGATGAGTGCGCGCGTCAGACCGTGCAGCGCGCGGTGCCGCGGCTGCTCGGAGGGGCGTTGCACGCGGATCTCGCCGTCCGCGACCTCCACCTGCATTTCCGGATGGACGTCCAGCGCCAACTCGCCATTGGGACCCTTGACGCGCAGGGCCGCTCCGTCGAGCGAGATGTTCACGCTCCCCGGCACGGCGACCGGCATCTTTCCGATACGTGACATGATCGCGCCCCCTTACCAGACCAGAGCCATGAGCTCGCCCCCGACCCCCGCGTCGCGCGCGGTGCGGTCGGACATGAGCCCACGCGAGGTGGAGAGGATCGCCATCCCCATGCCGTTGCGCACGCGGGGCACCTCGTCGGCACCCACATAGTGGCGGCGTCCCGGCCGGGAAATCCGCTCCAGATGCCGGATCACGGGTCCGTCCTCGTGATAGCGCAGGTACAGGCGCAGCACGCCGTGCCGCCCGTCGGACAGGCGCTTCCAGTCGAAGATGAAGTGGCCCTCCTTGAGCAGGCGCGCCACCTCCATCTTGAGATTCGATACCGGCATGTCCACCCAGCGGTGTCCGGCGCTTCCTGCGTTCCGGATCCGGGTGAGCATATCGGCGATGGGGTCGGTCATCATGGTGCGTTCATTCCTACCAGCTGGACTTGCGGACGCCGGGGATCTCTCCCCGGAGCGACATCTGACGGAAGCAGACGCGGCACAGGCCGAACTTCCGGAGGTATGCCCGGGGGCGGCCGCAGCGCTGACAGCGGTTCCGTGCCCGGACCGGGTACTTCGGCTTGCGCTTCGCGCGCTCGATCATTGCCTTCTTGGCCATCTACGCCCCCAGGCTCCATGCCTCGATGGTAAAGTGGACGGGGTTCATGCCGCCTCCGCTCCGATGATGACGGGCTCCTCGCCGCGGAAGGGGAAGCCCATGAGCCGCAGCAGCGCGAGCCCCTCGTCGTCCCGGTCCGTCGAAGTCACCACCGTGACGTCCATGCCGTGGATCTTGTTCACCCGATCGTAGTTGATCTCGGGGAAGATGATCTGCTCCTTGATGCCCAGGGTGTAGTTCCCACGCCCGTCGAAGGACCTCGTGGGAAGCCCGCGGAAGTCCCGCACCCGGGGAATCGCAGCGCTCACCAGCCGGTCCAGGAAGTCGTACATGCGCGCCCGCCGCAGGGTGACCGAAGCCCCCACCGGCATCCCTTCGCGGAGAGAGAAGTTGGAGATGGACCGGCGGGCTCGGGTCACCATAGCCTTCTGCCCGGTGACGGCCTGCAGCTCCTCCACCACGGACTCCAGGAGTTTCTGGTTCTTGGACGCCTCCCCGACCCCGACGTTGAGCACGACCTTGACCACCTTCGGGACCTGATTCGGGTTCGTGTACCCGAACTGCTCCGTCAGGGCCGGCCGCACATTCTCGAGGAAGTGGGTGCGCAATCTCGGCGTGTAGCTCATTTCTCGTTTTCTCGCGAGCCTTAGGCTCTCACAGGTTTACGGTCGCGTGGGCGGACGGTCTCACACCCACGTTCTCGCACGGTACGCCCGCCCTAGCGCGTCGACGGCGGCTTGGGGACGGGGTTGCCGCTCTTCACGGCGATGCGCTCCTTGGTCCCATCCTCCTCCACCTGCCAGCGCACGCGGCTCGCGTCGCCGGAGGCCGGATCGACGAGCATGACGTTGGAGATGTGGATGGGGGCCTCGAAGCTGATGATACCGCCGTCGGGGTTCGCCTGGGTCGGGCGCTGGTGGCGCTTGACCATGTTGACACCCTCGACGACGAGGCGGTCGTCGTCGAGCACCCGCAGCACCGCGGCGTCCTTGATGCCCCGCTCGCGACCCTCCGCGTCCCGGTGATAAGCGTCGTTGCCCCGGATGATCCGCACCCGGTCGCCCTTCACGATCTTCTGCTTCCGCTTTCCGGAAGCGGTCTTCTTGTGCTTCATGTCAGAGAACCTCGGGAGCCAGCGAGACGATCTTCATGTACTTCTTCTCCCGCAGCTCGCGCCCGACGGGGCCGAAGATGCGGGTGCCACGGGGCTCGCCCTGGTTGTTGAGCAGCACGGCCGCGTTGTCGTCGAAGCGGATGTAGCTCCCGTCTCGACGGCGCATCTCCTTGCTGGTGCGCACCACGACCGCCTTCACCACGTCGCCCTTCTTCACCGCGGCGTTGGGGATGGCGTCCTTGACGGTGGCGACGATCACGTCACCGACCCGGGCGTATCGGCGCCGCGAGCCCCCGAGCACACGGATGCAGAGAGCCGACTTGGCGCCCGTGTTGTCCGCGATGCGGAGAATGGATTCCTGCTGAATCATCGTCCGATTCCTGGTTAAGCCGGGCGCTCGATGAGCTCGACCACGCGCCAGCGCTTGGTCTTGGAGAGGGGGCGGGTCTCCTGGATCCGCACCACGTCCCCGACCTGGTACTCGTTCTTCTCGTCGTGGGCGTGGTACTTCTTGCTCCGGGTCTGCTGCTTTCTGTAGAGCGGATGCGGGAAGCGACGCTCGACCAGAACCGTTACGGTCCGGTCCTGCCTGTCGCTAACGACCACGCCCTGCCGGACCTTGCGGCGGGCCCGCTCGGACGTCGCCCCGGCCACTCCGGTCGTCTCTTCCGTATTCGCCATGACTCGCTCGGTCATTCGGTGGTGGCGAGCTCACGCTCGCGCAGGATCGTCTTCAGCCGGGCGATGTCGCGCCGGACGTTCTTGATCATCTGTGGGTTCTCGAGCTCCATGGTCGCGGAGGCGAAGCGGAGCTTGAACTGCTCCTCCTTCAACTCCCGCAGCCGAGCTTCGATCTCGGTGTTGTCCCAGTCCCGGATGTCTTCCGTTTTCATCGTCACCTTCCTCAGACCTCGATCTGGTGCTCACGCACCAGGAAGCGCGTCTTGATGGGGAGCTTGGCCGAAGCCAACTCCATGGCGCGCCGCGCGACCTCCTCCGGCACACCCTCGAGTTCGAACATCACGCGCCCCGGCTTCACCACGGCCACCCACTGCTCCGGATTCCCCTTCCCCTTACCCATCCGGGTCTCGGCGGGCTTCCGGGTGATGGGCTTGTCCGGAAAGATGCGGATCCAGACCTTCCCGCCACGTTTGATGTGGCGGGTCATGGCGACACGTGCGGCCTCGATCTGACGGTTGGTGATCCAGGACGCCTCGGTGGCCTGCAGGCCGAATTCGCCGAAGGAGACCTTGTTGCCGCGATGCGACTTTCCGCGCATCCGGCCCTTGTGCGTCTTGCGGTGCTTTACCCGCTTGGGCGCCAGCATGGCCTATCTCTCCTTACGCGCCGGTGGAGTAGGTGCGACCACGACGGTCGTCGACGACTTCACCCTTGAAGATCCAGCACTTCACGCCGATTGCTCCGTAGGTGGTGAAGGCCTCGAGCTGGGCGTAGTCGATGTCCGCACGCAGCGTGTGCAGCGGGACCCGCCCCTCGTTGTACCCTTCGGTACGGGCGATCTCGGCGCCGCCCAGACGTCCGGCCGACTGGATCTTGATCCCCTCGGCGCCGGAGCGCATGGCCCCCTGCACGGCCCGCTTCATGGCGCGCCGGAAGGAGACGCGCTGCCGGAGCTGGTGGGCGACGCTCTCGGCCACCAGCCGGGCATCGATCTCAGGTCGCTTGATCTCCTCGACGTTCACCGAGACCTCCGACTGGGTGAGACTGGAGAGCTCGTCGCGGAGCTTGTCCACTTCGGCGCCCTTCTTGCCGATCACCACCCCGGGACGGCCGGTGTGCAGCGTCACAACGATCTTGCTCGGCTTCCGCTCGATCTCCACCCGCGAGATAGCCGCGTGCGAGAGGCGGCGCATCAGGTACTGCCGGATGGTCTCGTCCTCCTTGAGAAGGCGCGGGAAGTCCCGCTCAGCATACCAGCGGGAGGCCCAGTCCTTGACGATCCCCAGGCGGAACCCGGTGGGGTGAGTCTTCTGTCCCATTCCTCTACGCCTTCCTGTCCACGACCACGGTGATGTGACTGGTACGCTTACGGATCGGCGCGGCCCGACCCTGAGCCGCGGCGCGGAAGCGCCGCAGCGTGGGGCCTTCGTCCACGAAGACCTCCCGCACCACCAGTTCGTCCACGTCCAGGGCGTCGCCCTGGTCCTGGGCCTTGTATTGAGCATTGGCGACCGCGGAGCGCAGGGTCTTCCCCACCGGCTCCGCCGCCCCCTTCTTGGAGAACTGCAGGATGGAGTAGGCGTCGTTGACGCCCTTGCCCCGGATCTGGTCGACCACCAGCCGAACCTTCCGGGGACTCATCCGCACGTATTTCGCGACCGCCCGAGCTTCCATCGTTTCTCTCCGCCTATCCGTCAACGCTTCGCGCGCTTGTCCGCGAGCTTGCCCCCGTGCCCCCGGAAGAGTCGAGTGGGCGCGAATTCACCCAGCTTGTGGCCCACCATGTTCTCGGTGACGTAGACCGGGATGAACTTGTTCCCGTTGTGCACCGCCACCGTGTGCCCCACGAACTCGGGGGAGATCGTGCACGCCCGCGCCCAGGTCTTCACGACCTTCTTCTCGTTGCGGGCATTCATGACCTCGACCTTCTCGAGGAGCTTGGCGTCGATGTAGGGGCCCTTCTTGATGCTGCGTGCCATTTCGCTGTTCCCTGGTTCTCGCCCTTAACTGCGGGTCGCCTTGCCGCGCCTACGGCCGCGGACGATGAACTTGTTGGACTTCTTCTTCCGATGCCTCGTCTTCTTGCCATCCGGAGTACCCCAGGGCGAGACCGGCGGACGCCCGCCCGACGTGCGACCCTCGCCGCCCCCCAGGGGATGGTCCACCGGGTTCATCGCCACGCCGCGGACCTTCGGACGACGCCCGCGCCACCGGTTGGCTCCCGCCTTGCCCACGGAGGTCAGTTCGTGCTCCACATTCCCCACCTGCCCCACCGTCGCCATGCAGGTCTTCAGCACCCGCCGCATCTCAGTGGAGGGCAGCCGGAGAGTAACGTAATCGCCCTCCTTGGCCACCAGCTGCACGCTGGCCCCCGCGGAACGCGCCATCTGCCCGCCCTTGCCCGGCTTCAACTCCACGTTGTGCAGGGTGGTGCCGAGCGGAATCCGCTCCAGCGGCATGGCGTTGCCGGGCTTTATGTCCGCCCCGGGCCCCGCCTCCACCGAATCCCCGACCTTCATGTCCCGCACGTGCAGGATGTAGCGCCGCTCGCCATCCTCATACTGCACCAGCGCGATGTTGGCCGTGCGGTTGGGGTCGTACTCGATCTCCACGATCCGGCCCGCCACGCCGACCTTGTCGCGCCGGAAGTCGATCCGGCGATACTTCCGCTTGTGTCCACCACCCCGGCGCCGCACCGTGATGTGCCCGTGGTGGTTCCG
>JAVVFC010000034.1:19583-21756 GCA_032250975.1 Longimicrobiales bacterium
GCCCTTGCTCTTGAGCGGCTCCAGCAGGGACTTTTCCGGCGTGGACCGCGTGATCTCGGTCTTCTCGAGCGAAGATCGAAACCGCGTTCCGGGTGTGACCGGCTTGAATTTCTTGATCGCCATCGTTCAGCTCCTCACCCCGCCTCGTAGATCTCGATGCTGTCCCCCTCCACGAGGGTGACGAGCGCCTTCTTGTAGGATGAACGGCGACCGACGTTGCGTTCGCGGCTCATTCGGCCCAGGAGCGCCCGCCGCGCCTTGCCGGCGTAACGCATGGTGCGCACCGCCTCGACCTTCACGTCCCAGATGGACTCGACCGCCCGCGCGATCTCGATCTTGTTGGCGTCCGAAGCGACGACGAAAGAGTAGACGTTGCCCCCCTCCATCTGCAGGGCGGACTTCTCGGTAACGATCGGTCGCCGGATCACATCGTAGGCGTCACGCATCCTCGCCACCCTCCTCCTGGGTCTCGGCGTCGGACGGGGCCGCGTCGGCGGCCAGACCGTCCAATGCCGAACGCTCGATGACTACGGTATCCGCCCAGAGAATGTCGTAGACGCTCTCGTCTCCGAGCGGGCGGACCCGGACCTGCGTGAGGTTCCGCCCCGACAGGTAGAGCGCGTCGTTCACTCCGTCGGTGAGGATCAGGGCCTTGCGCCCCCCCATTTCGATCAGCGACAGGTAGTCACGCAACTGGGCCGTCCGCGGGCCATCGAAGGCGGGGCTGTCGAAGAGCACCACACGGTTCTCCTCGGCGCGGGCGTTGAACGCCGAGCGCCGCGCCAGGGCCCGCACCTTGCGGGGCACGCGCTGTCGCCAGGAGTGGGGCGTGGGGGGGAAGGCGCGCCCTCCCCCGGTCCACTGCACGGCCCGGATGGTACCCTGACGGGCGCGCCCGGTCCCCTTCTGCCGCCACGGCTTGCGACTTCCCCCGGCGACCGCGGCGCGGTTCTTGGCGGAATGCGTACCCTGACGCTGGTTGGCGAGGTATGCCTTCACCACCTGGTGGAGTACGCCCTCGTTGACCACGCCGTCGAAGAGCGCGGCGGGAAGCTCCCGCGCCCGGCCCTTCTTGCCGTCGGACTTGTAGTAGGCTGCCTTGTACATGGCCGTCACTTCGTGATCAGGACGTAGCTGTCGCGCGAACCCGGAACGCCGCCCTTGATGAAGAGCAGATTCCGATCTCCGTCCACGCGCACGACTTGCAGGTTGCGGATGGTCGACCGCGTGGACCCCATCTGACCCGGGAGCTTCTTGCCCTTGATGACCCGGGAGGGATCGGTGCCCGGCCCGAGCGATCCCGGATTCCGGGACATCGGATGCCCGTGCCCGCCGGGCCGCCCCGCGAAGCCGTGCCGCTTGACCACGCCCTGGAATCCACGCCCCTTGGACGTGCCGGTGACCTTGACGCGGTCACCCGGCTCGAACTGCTGCACGGTGAGCGTCTGGCCCAGCTCGTAGGACTCCCCATTGGTCACCGCGATCTCCCGCAGGACCCGCGGAGCGGCCTCGAGGCCGGCGTTGGCCGCGTGCCCCACTTCCGCATGCGTGGCCCGCTTCGCTTTCTGCGCCCCGAAACCGAGCTGCACCGCGGTGTAGCCGTCGGTCTCGTGCGTTTTCACCTGGGTGACCGGACACGGCCCCGCCTCGACGACCGTCACGGGCACCTGCGCCCCGTTCTCGTCGAAGATGCGGGTCATCCCGATCTTCTTTCCAATGATTCCGGCCATCGTCAATCGACCTTGATCTCGACGTCCACGCCGGCCGGCAGATCGAGCTTGGTCAGCGCATCGATCGTCTGCGGACGCGAGTCCACGATGTCGATGAGGCGCTTGTGAGTGCGAAGCTCGAACTGCTCACGGCTCTTCTTGTCGATATGGGGTGAGCGGAGCACCGTCCACCGCTGGCGGCGCGTGGGAAGGGGAATGGGCCCCTTCACGGTCGCGCCCGTCTTCTGTGCGGTACGGACGATGTCCGACGCTGTCTGATCCACTACCCAGTGGTCAAACGCCTTCAACCGGATCCGAATCCTGTCGGCCATTTCGTTCCCCTGGCTCGCGCGTACGAAGCCGGTTACTCGATGATCTCGGTGACGACGCCGGCACCCACCGTGCGGCCGCCCTCGCGAATCGCGAAGCGCAGCTCCTTGTCCATGGCGATGGGCGTGATCAGC
>JAVVFC010000350.1:0-899 GCA_032250975.1 Longimicrobiales bacterium
CTGCAGCCGGGCGACGTGCGCGAGACGGCCGCCGACGTGGAGGCGCTGCGCCGCGATGTGGGCTTCCGCCCAGACACGCCCATCGAGACCGGGGTGGCCCGCTTCGTGGAGTGGTATCGGTCGTACTACGGTGTCTGACCCCGGCCCCGCCGCCCCCGTCCCGCCGCTCGACCTGCGGCCGGGGATCGAGGCGGACTGGGAGGCGCTGCGCGATGCCGTTCTGCGCGTCCTGCGCTCCGGGCGCTACGTGCTCGGTCCCGAGGTGGAGGCGTTCGAGCGGGAGGCCGCGGCACGGCTCGGCGTGCGGCACGCGGTGGGCCTGAACTCCGGCACCGACGCCCTGGAGATCGGCCTGCGGGCGCTCGGCGTGGAGCCGGGCGACGAGGTCGTCACCACCCCGTTCAGCTTCGTGGCCACGGCCGGGGCGATCGTGGCGGCGGGCGCCGTGCCCGTGTTCGCCGACGTGGAGCCGGAGCACCTGACGCTCGATCCCGTGGCGGCCGAGGCGGCGGTGACACCCCGCACGCGGGCCTTTGTACCTGTACACCTGTACGGCTGTATAGCCGGCGCGGGGGCCCTTCGTCTTCTCGCGGACCGCCGGGGCCTCCGCCTCCTGGAAGACGCGGCACAGGCGTTCGGGGCCCGGGCGGCCGACGGCCGGGCGGCGGACGGCCGGGCGGCGGACGGCCGGGCCGCGGGAGCGGCCGGCGACGCCGGCGCCTTCTCCTTCTACCCCACCAAGACCCCCGGTGCGGCGGGCGACGCGGGCCTCCTCGTCACCGACGACGACGGGGTGGCCGGGACGGCCCGGCTGCTGCGCGAGCACGGCCAGCGCACCCGCCTGCGCGCCGAGGTCCCCGGTCGCAACTCCCGGCTCGACGAGATCCAGGCCGCGGTGC
>JAVVFC010000351.1:0-853 GCA_032250975.1 Longimicrobiales bacterium
ACACGGCGATGACGGTGAGCATCACGGCCAGCGAGGCGAGAACGGCGATCAGGATCACCATGGCGTCAGATCTCGATGTCGACGATGCGGCGGATCACCAGGAAGCCCAGGAACTGCAGGAAGATCGCGGCAAAGAGCATGACTCGGCCCACCGGTTCCTCGAACAGGATCACCATGTACTCGCGGTTCATCAGGAAGATGGCGATACCCATCAGAATCGGGAGCGCCGCCAGCAGGTAGCCCGTCATGCGCCCCTGTGCCGTGTACACGCGGATCTGCCGCTGGATCATGAATCGCTCGCGGACCGTGTAGGAGATCTTGTCGAGGATCTCGGCCAGGTTGCCGCCCACGTCCCGCTGCACGAGGAGCGCCGTGACGAAGATCCGCACGTCCACGAGGTCGATGCGGTCCGCGAGACCCAGCAGGGACTCGTTCAGCGGCAGCCCGAACTTCTGCTCCTCGAACACCTGCCGGAATTCGCCGGCCACCGGCTCCTGCGATTCCTCGGCGATGACCTTGAGTCCCGTGGCGAAGGCGTGTCCGGCCCGGATCGAGCGGCCGAGCAGGTCGATGGCTTCCGGGAAGTGCTCCTCGAAGGCGCGGAGGCGCTTCGTGCGCAGCCGTCGCAGCTGCATCACGGGCAGGATCATCCCGACGAAGCCGAAGATCAGGAAGTACACCACGCTTCCGCCCAGCACCCAGGCGGAAGCCCCCAGGGCGAGACCGAGTCCCGCGCAGATCGCCAGGAACGAGCTGAAGCTCCAGCGAACGTTCGCCTGCTCGAGAAGGAGGCGGAGGCCTCCCGTCTGCGGCAGGATCCGGGTCAGGACCTCCAGCCAGGGCGGCGTCGTGT
>JAVVFC010000352.1:0-724 GCA_032250975.1 Longimicrobiales bacterium
CCGATGGTACGACCGTACCGTGCACGGCGGTACCTCCGGCCGATTGTCCGGGTCACCCCGAACGGCCGATCTTGACCTTCCGCGCCGGCGACGGCGCGGCGCGTGGCGAGTTCACGCGACCTTCCCGTCCGGCCGCCGTGCCGGGCGAACCGCTCCTTCCGATGCCTCGGATGGAAGCCCCGCTCCGGCGGGGCTTCCGCATCGGAGACCCGTCGACGCACGGGAACGGGACGAAAGGTCCCGTCGCGGACACACCGGCCCGTGCCCGCCCGCGCCGTCCGCGGCGCGGTGCCGTGGCCTCGAGCCCGATCGTCTCGTAACATGAACCGGGAGGGGCGATTCCGGGACGGTCCGACGTATCGCCCCGGGGTCCCGGAGGCGAGCCGCTGGGGCGCGCGCTGGCCGGGAACTTGCCTGACTCGCGGGCCGGTGAGAGCCCGGCCGGCACACGACGGGACGACCGGACGACCAGCGAGCGGAGAGCCATGAAGCGCATCGTCGTGACGGGAGCCGCGGGCCAGATCGGGACCGAGATGGTGTCCGCCCTGCGGGAGGCCTACGGAGAGGACGCGGTGCTGGCCACCGACATCCGCTCGCCCTCGCGGGCCGACTCGGAGGGGCCCTTCGCGCACGTCGACGTCACGAACGGGGAGTCGCTGGACGCCGCGGTGGCCCGCCACCGGGCGGACACGGTCATCCACCTCGCGGCCATCCTCTCGGCGGT
>JAVVFC010000353.1:0-720 GCA_032250975.1 Longimicrobiales bacterium
CCTGCTGTTCGACTGAGCGACACGAGGAGAGGGCTGCCGTGACGACCACCACGCCGGACATCGTCGGCCGGGCGAACCGCGAGGGCGCGCGCCTGTTCCGCGACTGGTACGCGGGCCTCACGCGGGCCGCGGAAGAGGACCGCGGCGGTGCCTACGTGTTCGTCATGGGGAGCCTCG
Source organism: Longimicrobiales bacterium (assembly GCA_032250975.1). Classification (GTDB taxonomy): domain Bacteria; phylum Gemmatimonadota; class Gemmatimonadetes; order Longimicrobiales; family Gaopeijiaceae; genus Gaopeijia. Next base: position 178 of record JAVVFC010000353.1, read on the forward strand.
CCGAGCTCATCCGGACCTTCGACCTGCCGATCGTGTTCCCGGAGATCAACTCCCTGCAGACCGCCGTGCGGCACGTCGCGGCCGAGTACCTGAACGAGGCCGAGGATTACGGCTACTCGCCGGACATCTGCGGCTACGTGAAGGCGGACGTGGCGACGCAGCTCAGGGGCGGCCGGCTCCCGATGGGGCGCATCCCGAAGCCCTCGATCGCCGTCTACACGAACGCCTGCAACACCTACATCAAGTGGGCGGAGATCTGGGAGCGGATGCACGGGATCCCGACCTTCACGCTCGACGTTCCGGGCAGCCGGGCGGACGGGGCGCAGACGTGGCCGGGGAACCCGGACTTCGAGAACGACCGGCGCTACGTCGCCGCGCAGCTCCGCGAGCTCATCCCGCTGCTCGAGCAGGTGAGCGGGCGGTCGTTCGACATCGACCGCCTCCGCGAGTGCATGGGTCACGCGAACGGGATGAGCGAGGGCTGGAAGCGGGCGCTGGAGCTGAACCGCAGCCGCCCGGCGACGTTCAACGCCCTGTCGGACG
>JAVVFC010000354.1:0-710 GCA_032250975.1 Longimicrobiales bacterium
GCCCGTTTTCGGGGCTCCCGGGCTGTGGAAAAGTATGCGAGGGTACTGCAGCAGCGGGGGTTAGGCGGATTTCGCCGGATTCTTGTGAGTTGAATTTCGGGCTGTCGCGGGCGTGCGGATTTGAAAACGCACCCGCTCCGGGGGTTGACCTGGAGGGCAGGGCGGCGCGGCGGAGGGCGGTCCGGTCGAGGGTCCGTGTTCGGTGCCGGTTTCGGGGGCGTTTCGGGGAGAAGAGGACCGGATGGGCGACACGGCGAGTGCGGAAAGTCCGGGCTGGGCGGAAGACGGGGGCGCTCTTGTCTGGCCTTTTAATCCGTAGGTCGTGGGTTCGAGACCCACCCCGGTCATTCCGGAGGGCGCCGCCGCGGGCGATGCGCTCTGTGCGTCAGCGGCAGTACGTGATTCCGTTGGGTCGATTCTGTCCAGATCAGCTTCGGCCGCCAGCGGCGCAGGAGCCGGGTGTCCCTCAACAACCGTAAGGCAGACGGTCGCCCCGCCGCTGATGCTCGGGCACGACCGAGACGGGCCCGAGACCGAACCAGCCCGGCGTGCCATCCGAGATGGAGACGGGAGAGAAGGCGATGTGCCCGATCACCCGGCCGTCGATCTCCGCGACGAGCGACAGGGTGAGGGCCCCGGCCTCCCGGGGAGCCGAGATGATGAACTGCTCCGTATGTCGGCTGATCTCCAGGGCCTCGAAAGCGGAGATC
>JAVVFC010000355.1:0-709 GCA_032250975.1 Longimicrobiales bacterium
GGTGCAAATGGCGAGTCCATAGAGGCGCGCATCGGAGGATGGGGAAGAGCCAAAGGCTTGGAGGCGGTGGTCTGGACGAGCCTGCCGAGCAACTTCCAGAGTAAGAAGGGCAACTCGTTCTCGGTCGAGCGTGCAATCGCTCATCTCCAGGGGTTGAGCCGCACAGCAAGGGTGAAGTCCGCAGAGTATATCTGGCGTGCACCTCTGTTCGTTCAGACTCCATTGCGGGCGGCTCTCGAAGTGGAGCCGTGGTTTCCAAGACCAGTGGAAGAAAACGGTTAGACGATCAACGGCAGATAACAACGAGATGCCACCTGCGCTCACTTCGTTCGCTCCGGGGAACACGGCGCACGGAGCGCGCCGCGTCGGCACCCTGGAACGTTATTGGACATCAGCAACGGAAGCGGGGAGGTGAGGTGCGACATCCTCATATTGACCTCATCAACGGCGTCTATTGCCTGATGCTGGACAACCTAAACTGCATCCGCAGTTGGGGTCTGTTCCTGTTGAGCCCGGAGTTCGACGATGAGCCAGAGCTACGGAATCGCATCAGCGCGATCTGGCTCTGCTCCCTCCTAGACTCCCTGGAAGGCGAGCTCCGCGCGTTGGACGGCCACAAGGAGAAGGCGGAGGAGCTCGGCCTGGCTCACATTACCGCTGCCTGTGATGAGGTAGGCCTGTTCACACAGTGCGTGAAGGAAATTCTGGC
>JAVVFC010000356.1:0-703 GCA_032250975.1 Longimicrobiales bacterium
CCCGCACCGCCATGGGTGGGCGCTGTCTGCGGCGCTGGCTGGCCTATCCCCTACGGGATCCAGGGCGCATCGAGGGGCGCCTGGACGGGGTGGGGGAGCTGGTGCGGCGTGGGGAGACCCGGCGCCGGCTCCGGGACCAGCTCCGGGTGGTGCACGACCTGGAGCGGTTGGTCGGCAAGGTGGCGATGTCCACCGCCAACGGCCGCGACCTGCGCGCCCTGGGCCAGTCGGTGGAGGTCCTGCCCCACCTGGCGGCGGCCCTGGACGGCGCCGAGGCCGCGGTGCTGGGGGAACTGGCCCGGGCCCTGGAGCCCCTTCCCGAGGTGGCCGACCTGCTGCGGCGGGCCCTGGCCGAGGATCCCCCGGTGGTGCTCACCGAGGGGGGGGTGATCCGTGACGGCTTCGACCCGGAGATCGACGAACTGCGGATGATCCAGCGCGACGGTCGCGGCTGGATCGCCGGGCTGCAGGCGGCCGAGCGCGAGGCCACCGGTATCGGGTCCCTGAAGATCGGCTTCAACAAGGTGTTCGGCTACTACCTGGAGGTGACCCGCGCGCACCTGGCGGCGGTACCGGAGCGCTACCAGCGGCGCCAGACCCTGGCCAACGCGGAGCGCTACGTCACCCCGGAGCTCAAGGAGATGGAGGCCAAGGTGCTGGGCGCCGAGGATCGCTGCCGGGCCCTTGAGTACGAGCGTTTCGT
>JAVVFC010000357.1:0-694 GCA_032250975.1 Longimicrobiales bacterium
GCGCGGCTACGCCCAGGAGAACCCCCTGGTGGTCTACAAGAAGGAAGGCTTCCAGATGTTCATCGCCATGCGCGACCGGGTCGAGGAGGATGTGCTCAACAAGCTGTTCCTCATCCAACTGGTCAAGGAGGAAGAGGCTCGGGAGCTGGAGCAGCCCAGCCAGCAGACCCGCATGGTGCTCAGCCACGGGCAGCGCAAGGGGGTCGACAAGGAACCGGTGCGCCGCCAGGGCCCGCGGGTGGGTCGCAACGACCCCTGCCCCTGCGGCAGCGGCAAGAAGTACAAGAAGTGCTGCGGCGCCGCCAGCGCCCAGGCGGGTGCCGCGTGATCCCGGCGACACCGCCCCCCCTGGGGTTCCGGTTCGGCGCGGTGGAGGCGGCGGTGAAGGCCCCGGGACGCCTCGACATGGGCTGCATCCTGTGCGATCGCCCCGCGGCGGCGGCGGGGGTGTTCACCCGCAACCGGGTGGTGGCGGCGCCGGTGACCCTGTGCCGTGAGCGGGTGCCGTCTGCGGCGGTGCCGGCACGGACTACCGCGTCGGCGCTGACCACGGGGACCCCCAACCGCTCGGCGGTGATCCCCAGGTCGGCCAGCATCTCGGCCTGGGCCGCCGCTGTGCCGCCCCCGTGGCTGCCCATGGCCGGCACCACCTGCACTGTGGCCCCTGCAGAAGTCAGGGCGCGCACCGTGATCC
>JAVVFC010000358.1:0-693 GCA_032250975.1 Longimicrobiales bacterium
GGGCCAGATGTGTCACCTCGCATAACACACGGGTGCCGCCTGCGCTCACTTCGTTCGCTCCGGGGAACACGGCTCGCGCTGCGAGCCGCGTCGGCATCCTAGAAACGTTGATATGGAAGGGCGCTGTCAAGGTTGGGTGCGCGGGCCGGGAGCCCGGGGCGTCTTCGACGATGAATCCTGCTGATATTCGATGGTTGGACCGGAGGTCCAGAGCATCCGGAGACGGATTCGTCGGGAGCGGGCCGGAGTCTATACACTGGGATTGGGCCGGAGGCCGTACCCACTAACGTTTCGGGGCGTTCTCCTGTCGTGCCCCGGGACTCCCGGTTCGCGCGGCGGCGGTTCGGTTCAGGCAGCGGCGGCGGGGTCCACATGCACGGAAAGCTTCCGATCGATCAACCCATTTGAAACAGCGAGGAGCCGTATTATGCCGCTCAGACGTGCAAGTACGTGGACGGATTAGAATCCCGAGTTTGACACTCCGCATACAAATGGTGACATGACGCGCCTCCTTAAGGATCTGCTTCTATTCGTTCTGCCCTGTTTTCTATTGGGCCCCGAGCCGGCTGCAACGCAGTTTCGTACCTCTGAATGCCCCTTCGCTCTCCCGAATGAACCAGGAGCGAGAATAACCTGTGGCTTCTTGAGAGTACCGGAGTCCAGAGGCGAGCCGGATTCCCGTTGGATCGAGAT
>JAVVFC010000359.1:0-678 GCA_032250975.1 Longimicrobiales bacterium
TCGGATGTGGCGCGCCACGAATTGACGACACAGACTGGGGCGTCAGCCGTCAGGGAACAGGATTGCCTCAACGTCCATTGCACCATTCAGGATGTGCAGGATGGTGATCCGGTCAGCGCCGATGCGGTAGAAGATCAGATATCGGCCATGCACCCTGCGACGAATACCGTGTTGCTCATATCGGGGTACCACGGGCCAGGCATGCGGCATGTCGGCAATGTCGAGGCAAAGCCGGGTGAGGTCGCGCACGAAGCTCAGCGCCCGTACCGGGTTGTCTCGGGCAATGTAGTCGCCGATGGCTTCAAGGTCCGCCTCCGCCTCGGCGGTGATCAAGACCTTCATTCCGTGGACAGCCCCGCATCTTGATATTTGCGCTCGAGGCGCGCGACGACATCTGCCAGCGGCTTGGACCGTCCTGCATCGTCATCGGCGATGCCGCGCGTCAAGGCCTGATCGAGCACCGCCAGTCGCGCCTCGCGCTCCTGGATCAGGCGAATGCCCTCCCGAAGGACCTCGCTTTTCGAGTTGTATCGACCGGTCTCGACCAGCTTCGTGACGAAGCTCTCCAGCTTGGGGCCAAGGTCTGCGCTTACCATGTCAGCCATCCTTTCCGCATGCGGGCAATGTAACTGTTTTGATAACTGTTATCAAGACCGAGCGGCGGCGGCGCGAACAGCC
>JAVVFC010000035.1:0-21670 GCA_032250975.1 Longimicrobiales bacterium
TCTCCCGCCTGCTGCACGAAGCCGCGCTGGACTGCCACGAGAGTCTGCTGGAGCGGGCGGGCGGGGGCGGGGGGCGGCACTTCGCCACCACGCTCACCCTCTTCCTGGGGCAGTGGCCGCATGCCTACCTGCTGCAGGTGGGTGACTCGCGCTGCTACCTCTACATGAACGACGAGCTGAGGCAGATCACCCGCGACCAGACCTATGCGGAGGAACTGGTGCGCCAGGGGGCGCTCACCCGCACCCAGGCCGAGGGTACCCGCTGGGCCCACATCCTCTCGAGCGCGATGGGCGGCCCCGAGGCGGTGCCGGTGGTCACCCGCGTCACGCGCGACTGGGGGGCGGTGGTGCTCCTCTGCAGCGACGGGCTCACCAAGCACGTCTCCGACGAGCAGATCCGGGATCGGCTGGCGAACCTCAGCAGCGCGCGTACGGCGTGCGAGCTGCTCCTGGCGGATGCGCTCGCGGCCGGAGGAACCGACAACATCACGGTGGTCATCGGACGCACGGTTCGCACCGAGGAAGGGTGAGCGGGCGGCCGGCGGCCGGGGTCCGGGGCGGTCGCCCTCCATGGTGAAGCGCTACGACCGCGCGTACTTCGACCGCTGGTACCGGGGGCCGGACGCCCGCCTGACCCCGGAGTCGCTGGAGCGCGGCGTCCTGCTGGCGGTGGCCGTGGCCGAGTCGGTGATGGACCGCCCCGTGGAATCGGTGCTGGACGTCGGGTGCGGCGAGGGGCGCTGGCAGCCGGTGCTCCGCCGCCTCCGCCCGGGGGCGGCCTACCTGGGGATCGACTCGAGCGCCTACGCGGTGGAACGCTTCGGGGCGGAGCGCAATCTGCTGACGGGGTCGTTCGAGACGCTCGACGCCTTCGCCTTCGAGGAGCCCTTCGACCTGGTGGTGTGCTCGGACGTCCTCCACTACCTGGACAAGGAGACGGTGCTCCGGGGTATCGACACCCTGGCGGACCTGGTGGGCGGCGTGGCCCTGCTGGAGGTGTTCACCTCGGCGGATCCGGTGGAGGGCGACCGGGAGGACTTTCAGCTGCGCGATCCGACGTGGTACCGACGGGTCTTCCGGGATGCGGGCCTCGTGCCGGTGGGTCTCCAGTGCTACGTCCACCGCGAGATCGCCGAAGCGCTGGACGCGCTCGACCTGCCCGGAGACGCGGAGGCTCCGACCACGCCCCCGGCGTGAGGGTCTGCCCGACCCCTTCCGCGCGGGCGGGTGGCTTCACCGCCGCGCGTCGGCGCTTCCGGCAAGGTCACGGCTGAGCGCCCGCAGCCGCGCACGGGCCGCCGGATCGTAGGCCTGGGGGTGCGCGGTGCCGGGCCGGAGTTGGTGAAAATACCGGCCATTCCACCCGTCGGGAGACAGGACCACGTTCATGACCGACCGGGCGCCGTCCTCGGCCGTCGCCTCGGGTTCCCGGCCCAGGATCCGCATCATCTTCGTGTCCATCACCGGAGCCGGATGGACGGCGTTGATGCGCACGCCGGTTCCCTCCAGTTCCGGGGCCAGGTCGAAGGTGAACAGGATCTGGGCGAGCTTGCTGCGGGCGTAGGCCCGGCCGCCGGAGAACCCCCGCTCCATCATGAGGTCCTCGAAGTCGATGGGGGCCTGGGTCCGGGAGGCGACCATGACGATCTGAGCGGGAGCGCTCGCCCGCATCAGCGGGAGGAGGAGGTGGGTGAGCTGGAACCCCGCCAGGTAGTTCACGTGGAAGCGGAGCTCGAGCCCGTCCCGCGAGAGGAGGCGCTGGTCCGGGGCCGGGCCTACGCCCGCGTTGCTGATGAAGAGGTCCAGCCGGTCCTGGTCCCGCACGATGTCGGCGGCCAGCCGGCGGACCTCCTCCCGGGAGCCCAGGTCGGCCCGGTAGAAGCGGGCCGTGCCCCCGGCCCGTCGGATGGAGTCCACCACCGCCTCCCCGGCCGCCACATCGCGTCCGTGGACGATGACGTGAGCGCCCAGGCCGGCGAGTTGATGCGCCAGCACCCGGCCCAGCCCGCTGGTGGAGCCGGTGACGAACGCCACCTGGCCGTCCAGACGACCGGCGGCGGGGGACGCCGCCGCGGTGGGCGGGATGGGGTCCTGGGCCGCGAGCGATCCGGCGAACAGCGCCAGCAGGGCCGCAGCGGTGCCACGGCGCCTCCCGCACGGCGCCGGGCGGCGGCGTGGAAACACGCGAGGTCTCAGCGGTCCCCCCTGCCGAAGAGCGCGGCATGGGGTTCGGCCGGACCCGAGGGACCGTGCGGCCAGCGCCCAGGGTTCATGGAGAACGCGGCCTCGAACCTCTGGTCCAGGGTCAGTTCGCCGGACGCGGTGTCCACATGGTAGATGCGGACCATGCCGCCGTCGTGTCCGACTCCGGTGAGGACCACCCGATCGGCGCCCGGGTCCGCCTGGAGCCAGTGCGGCATCCGGTGCGGCTCCATGGTCAGCCGCGCCCGCTCGACGGGATGTTCCGGATCCGAAAGGTCCAGGGTGATGATCTGGTCGGCCATCATGTTCGGAATCATGTACAGATGCCCGACGCGGGTCGGGACCATGCACCCGAACTCCTCCGGCCAGTTCACCAGGAGGTCGACCCGGGGATCGCCGGCCAGGTCCGAGACGCGATAGAAGGCGCAGGGGATGGTGTTCAGGATGGCCGAGTCGTCCGTGAGTCTGCGCACTTCGAAGGGCCTGTCATGTCCTGGGACCTGGACCGGCCTGCACCCATTCTCCTCGAACGCCTGCTCCGAATAGCACTCGGGACCCTCGGCGGCTGGGACCGCGGGGAGCGGGAGCGTCTTCAGCAGGGCCAGATCGGAGAGCCGCCAGATCTGAACCACATTGGCCGAGCGCTCCATACTCATGGCGAAGCTCGAGGTGACCACGCGATCGATGTCCTCGAAGATCTCGAGGGCGTAGGGACGGACCATGGGCAGGTTGGCATCGGAATCCACGGCCGAAGTGACGCTCACCAGGTTTCCCCGGGCGTCGAACTTCGCCAGGCCTCCCACGTCGTCCGGGCGGCTGCCGTCGCCGTTCTGAAGGGTGGCGAGGACGACTCCGTCCTCGGTGCGCAGAAAGCTGTGTATGTAGCTGTAGCCCGCGATCGGATCGAGCTCCCGAACAAAGGCCGGCGCCGTCGGTTCGGAGAGGTCGAAAAGGAAGGTGCGGTTACTCATGAAGCCATTGGCGAAGAGCAGCCCGTCCCGGGGCGCGACCGGCTCGGCATGATGAGGGTCGTTCCCCGCCGACCCGACCGGCGCGGTGCTCAGTACGGCTCCGTAGCTGTCGCTTTCCGGATCCACGTCCACCACGAGCAGAAAGTCGGAATCACCCTCGGCGGCGTCCGCATCCCCCGCCCACACGTACAGGTAGGGGCTGGCGGTCGCTGTCGAGTGTGGGCCCTCCGGGTTGGGTGGGCCTTGTTCGCCGCATCCGGTCAGGCCCAGGGCGATAAGCGAGAGGAGCGAGGGGACGCGCGGACGGGACATGGGTGGTCTCGGGGAGGGAGGGGCGTGAACCGTCGGGCCAGTCTTCACCCGTGTTCGGGCCCGGCGCAATGACGACGGGTCCATGGCGTCGCAGGCCGGTATCCCCCATCTTCGCGCCCATGCCGGAGCCCAGAGACCCCCCTGCCCGCCTCGCCGCGGCCCTCGCGGACCGCTACCGCATCGAGCGTGAGCTGGGCGCCGGCGGGATGGCGACGGTGTACCTGGCCGACGACCTGAAGCACGACCGCAAGGTGGCCGTGAAGGTGCTCCGCCCGGAGCTGGCGGCCATGGTGGGAGCCGAGCGTTTCCTGGCGGAGATCCGGACGACAGCCAACCTGCAGCACCCGCACATCCTCCCCCTCTTCGACTCGGGGGAGGCGGACGGCTTCCTCTATTATGTGATGCCCTTCATCTCGGGGGAGACGCTCCGCGACCGGCTGACCCGGGAGAAGCAGCTGCCGGTGGAGGAGGCGGTGCGCGTGGCGCGCGGGGTGGCCAGCGCGCTGGACTATGCGCACCGGCAGGGGGTGATCCACCGCGACATCAAGCCCGCCAACATCCTCCTGCACGACGGCGAGCCGCTGGTGGCGGACTTCGGGATCGCGCTGGCCGTGCAGGAGGCCGGCGGAGGGCGGCTGACCGAGACCGGTCTCAGCCTGGGAACGCCCTACTACATGAGCCCGGAGCAGGCTGCCGGAGATCGGGACCCGGACGCGCGCAGCGACGTCTATTCGGTCGGGTGCGTGACGTACGAGATGCTCGTCGGTGACCCGCCCTTCACCGGCTCCACCGCGCAGAGCGTGCTCGCGAAGATCCTCACGGGCGAGGCCCCGCGGGTCACGGAAAGCCGGAAGGTGGTTCCCCGCAACGTGGCCGCGGCCGTGGCGTGCGCCACCCAGCGTCTTCCGGCCGACCGCTTCCCCACCGCGGGGGCGTTCGCCGTCGCGCTCCAGGACGAGGGATACCGCTTCGGAGGGGAGGGCGGGACTGCGGACGGACCGCACGCAGCCCTTCACGGAGCGGGGCGTGGCTGGAAGGTGGCGAGCGGGGCGCTGGCGGGGCTCTCCGTGGTTCTGGTTGGGGTGCTGGCGGCCCGGCCGGGCGGGGATCCGGCCGGAGTCGCAGCGTCGCCACTGGCGCTGCAGGTCATCCTGCCGGACAGCCAGCGGGTGATGCCGGTGAGCGAAGGGGTGACCCTGGGTCTCTCCGCGGACGGTTCCACCCTGGTCTACCAGGGGCCCGGTCCGAACGCCGGCAGCCTGCTGTGGGTGAAGCGGAGAGGGGAACTGGATGCGAACCCCATCCGGGGCACCACGGACCCTCTGGTCTTCGCGGTGTCGCCCGACGGCTCCGAGGTGGCCTACATCCTTCAGTCGGGTCCAGTCCTGGAGGTGGTCCCCACCGCCGGGGGCACACCCCGGTCGCTGGCGGACTCGGCGCTGGCGGTGGGGCTGGAGTGGGGCGAGGACGGCTACGTCTACTTCCAGAACTTTCGTGCCGGGCTGTCGCGTGTTCCCGCCGAAGGGGGAATGGTGGAGACGCTCGGCGACCGCGGGGACCGCGACCAGGGGGAGGGGGACCACGCGTGGCCGGATCGGATCCCGGGTTCCCGGAACCTGCTGTTCACCCTGTGGGGAAACACGCCGGACACCGACAGCATCGCCGTGCTCGACCTCGAGACCTTCGAGGTTCGCCCGCTCACCGTGGGGGTGAATGCGCGCTTCGTCTCGCCGGGCCACCTCCTGGTCGCCACCAACGACGGCAACCTCTCGGTGGCGCCCTTCGACCCGGCCGCGGGCGTGATCACCGGTCCCTTCCTCACCGTGGCCGGCGACGTCCGGGCGGTGCAGACCGGGGGGCGCGACTTTGCCGTCTCCGCTTCGGGGACGCTGGTCTTCCTGCGTGGGAACGGCAGCCAGGGGACGCCGGCATGGGTGGACCGCGAAGGGGGTGCGACGCCAATCCACCCCGAGTGGACGGGGACCTTCAACGCCGTGGCCCTGTCCCCGGACGGTACGCGAGTGGCCGCCACGGTCGCAGGCGTGGGGCGGTCCGACGTCTGGGTGTCCCGGGTGGACGGGCTCCTCTCCCCGCCGCAACGGATCACCTTCCAGGAGGGGAATGTGATTCGACCGTTCTGGCTCCCCCAGGGCGATTCGGTGGCCTACATCGCGAACCGCCCGGGGCAGCCCGAATCCGAGCTCCTGGCCAGGCGGTGGGACGGTACGGGCGGTGCGCGCACCCTCCTCTCGGTGGACCAGTTGGGGACCGGGAGGGTGCTCCAGGAGGCCGATGTCTCGGTGGATGGGGAGTGGATCGTGTACCGGGTGGGTGGGGGGGTCGGGACGCGGGACATCTACGCGTTCCAGATCGGCGTGGACACGGTGGGCCGCCCACTGATCGCGGAGGGGTTCAACGAGCATTCGCCGGCCATCTCCCCCGACGGACGTTTCCTGGCCTACGGATCCAACGAATCCGGCCGGGACGAGGTGTACGTCCGCACCTTTCCCGACGTATCCGGCGGCAAGTGGCTGGTCTCCACCCGCGGGGGGCGGGAGCCGGTCTGGTCCGCCGACGGCCGCACCCTCTACTTCCGGGACTTCCGCGGCGACCTGACCGCGGTCGGATGGAACCCCGCGGGGTCGGGAGGAGTCCTGTCCCGGGAGGTGCTCTTCCCCTCGGCGGACTTCCTCTCCGACCCGGTGCACGCCGTCTACGCCGCCCACCCGGACGGGGACCGCTTCCTGATGGTCTCGTACCTGAATTCCGGCGCCGCCACCCTGATGTGGATCGAGAACTTCACCGCCGGGCTGACGTCGAGCACCCCTTCGCGGTGACGCGCGTGACGGGACCGCGCACCGCCCACATCCCACAAGGACCGCTTCACCCATGGACCTGAAGATCACCGGCACCGTAAAGCAGATCCTCCCCGAGCAGACCGGCGAGAGCCGCAAGGGGCCCTGGCGCAAGCAGGAGTTCATCCTGGAGACCGGGGGCAACTACCCCAAGCAGGTCTGCCTGATGATCTGGGGCGACAACATCGACCAGTTCGCCGTGCAGGACGGTGAGACCCTCACGGCGCACATCGACATCCAGAGCCGGGAGTACAACGGCCGCTGGTACACCGACATCAAGGCGTGGCGGGTGGAGCGCCCCGAGGGGCAGGACGGCCCGCCCCCGGCCGGAGACGAGCCCTGGCCCGACGAGGCGCCCGCGGACGTCGCGGACGGAGACGGGGACGATGGCCTCCCCTTCTGACGGCGCCGCGGCCGGCGGCGCGCACCCCCACCGTGGTCGGTCGCGGATCATGCTGCCCGCCGCCGCTCCGCGGCCCGCCTTCGCCGCCGCGCTGCTGCCCGCCGCCGCGCTGCTGCTGGCCGCCGCCGCCCCGGGCGCCCTTGTCGCCGCCGTGCAAGCCCCACCCGAGGCCGACGCCTTCCCGGTCCGCGCCTCGCTGGACGTGGGCCTCAACCCGCACCAGATCGCCTTCTCCGAGGACGGCCGGACCGCCTGGATCGCCGCCGCCGGGAGCGACGCCGTGACGGTGGTGGACGTGCCGGGGCTCCGGGTGGTGGGGTCCATCCCCGTCCCGGGGGTGCCGCTGGGCGTGGTTCCCACCCCTGACGGACTCGACCTGGCGGTGGCGCGCTTCGGGGCGGGGGGCGTGGTGCGCCTCGCCCGTTCGGGCTCCCCTCTGGGAGGGGATCGGCTCACGGGCGCCGGCGCATCCCTGCTCGCGGGCCCCTATGCGGGCGGGCGGTATCTGCTCTCCGTGGAGTCGGCCGACTCGGTGTACGTGTTCGACGCCGCGGGCTTCACCTTCCGCGCCGCCTATCCGGTGGGCCGGCGACCCTTCCCCGGCGCCGCCACCTCCGACTTCCGTAAGGCGTTCGTGCCGGGGTACGACGACGGGACCGTCACGGTGGTGGACCTCTACAACGGCCGCGTTGTGGAGCAGGTGCGCGTGGGCGCCAACCCCAGCGGGGGGTCGGTCCTGCCCGGCGACGAGGAGTACGCGGTGGTGGTGCGTGGTGAGGACCGGGTGGTCCTGATCAACACGGCCTCCCACCGGATCACGGGGGAGATCCGGGACGGGATCGGAAGCTCGCCCTTCTCGCTGGTGGTGGCCCCGAATGGCCGCCTGGGCTTCGTCAACAACACCGCGAGCCACGACGTCTCGGTGATCGACCTGGAGGGCCGCCGCGTGATCGCGCGCCTCCCGCTTCCCGAGCAGCCGATCGTCATGGCGGTCCACCCCTCGGGCGAGACGCTCTGGGTGGCATCGGAGGGGGAGGACCGGCTCACCGTCCGGGAGATCCCCGCGGCGTTCCGGGACAATCCGCGGGACCGCCCGGCGGAGCGGTACCGCGGGGGCGCCCCCGCAGAGCCGGGTGCCCCGGCGCCGGTCGCCCGCCCCACCGAGGTGGCGGTGATGGGGATGATCCACGGGGCGCACCGCATCAGTGAGCGCTGGGGGATCGCCCAGGTGATGGCCACCATCGAGGCCTTCCGGCCGGACGTCGTCTGTGCGGAGATCGCGCCCGACCGGTGGGCGCACATCGAGGTGGACCTGCGGGAGCGGGGCGTGATCGAGGACCCCCGCGTGCTGCGCTTTCCCGAGTACGTGGACGAGGGGGCGATCCTGCCGCGCATGGAGGAGCTCGGCTACCGCGTGGCGCCCTGCGCGGGCTGGTCGCAGGAGATGTCGGACCGGCGCACCGGCATCATCCGGGACTTCGCGACCTCACCCGCAACGGCTCCGCTGCAGGCGGAGTACGACGGTGCAGTAGCGGCGGCGCTGGCGGCGCTCCCCGAGCCGCAGCTCGCCGAGGACGACCCTCGCTACATCCACTCGGCGGCGTACGACACCCGCCAGAAGGCGCGGCTGGCGCTCTACGACCGGTACCAGAACGACGTCATCGGCCCGGGCGGCTGGACCAACATCAACGTGGCCCACTACCGCCTCATCGACCGGGTCATCCGCGAGAATCCCGGTCGGCGCATCCTGGTGACGTTCGGGGGCGGTCACAAGTACTGGTTCCTGGAGCGCCTGCGCGCGCGGGACGACGTCACCCTGCTGGAGCTGGGGCCGTTCCTTCCCTCCCGCTGAGGGTCCGCCACCTCTCCGCTGAGGGTCCGCGGACGCCCCCCTCCGCCGTCCGCTACCCTCCCGCCTGGATCCCGGCGGCCACCCGCTGCGCCTCGTCCAGCACGCGCAGGAGGTTCCCGCTCCAGAGCTTGGCGATCTCCTCCTCGGTGTAGCCGCGGCGCACGAGCTCGAGCGTCACGTTGAAGGTCTCGGAGGCGTCGTTCCACCCGGTGACGCCGCCGCCGCCGTCGAAGTCCGAGCTGATGCCGACGTGGTCGATGCCCATCTTCCGGACCAGGTAGTCGACGTGGTCCACGAAGTCGGACACGTCCACCGGGGGCGCGACGGCGTTCACTTCGTCGATGCGGGCTTCGACGGCCGCCTGCACGGGCGCGAACGCCGCCTGGTAGGCGTCCCGCTCGTCCGGGCTCATCTGGAAGAGCGTGCGACGGTCCACCAGCTCGACGCCCAACTCCGCGGCCACCTCCTCCTGGAGCGCGCGCAGCGCCTCCTGGTGGGCGGCGTTCTTCTCCTGGTCCACGTAGCTGCGGAAGGCCACCGTCTGCACCACGCCCCCGTTGGCCGCGATCGCCTCCAGCTCCTCGTCGCTCAGGTTGCGCGAGTGGTCGTTGAGGGCCCGGGCCGAGGAGTGGGAGGCCATGACGGGCGCGCTCGAGAGGGCGATGGACTGCAGGTTGGCCTCCCGGGAGGGGTGGGAGACGTCCACCACGATCCCCCAGCGGTTCATCTCGGCGATCACCTGCCGCCCCAGCTCGCTCAGTCCCCCGTGCAGCCACTCGCCGTCCCGCTCCCCGGTGTTGGAGTCGGCCAGCTGCGAGTGCCCGTTGTGGGCCAGCGACATGTAGCGCGCGCCGCGCTCCCAGAACTCGCGCACCCGCGAGACGTCGGTGCCGATCGAGTACCCGTTCTCGACGCCGATCATCGCCACCTTCCTCCCCTCCCCCACGATGCGCCGCACGTCGTCCGAGGTGAGCGCCAGCCCGATCCGCTCCGGGGCGATCTCCTCGGTGAGGCGGTGGATGGCGTCGAACTTGGTCACCGCCTGGGTATAGGCGTCGTCGAAGCCCTCCGGCGTGAGCTCGCCCTGCCCGACATAGACGACGAACCACGCCACGTCCAGCCCGCCCGCCTCCATCCTGGGCAGTGTGACCTGGGTGGGCAGGTCCATGGTGTAGTTGCGCTCGGCGGTGAAGTTGGCGGGGTTGATGTCGTCGTGGGTGTCGGCCGTGATGACCCGGTCGTGGATGGCGCGGGCGCGGGCCTCCAACTCGGCGTCGGCGCTCCCCGAGGCGGAGTCCTGGGGTGCGCAGGCCACGACCAGGGTGGCGACGAGGAGGGCGGTGTGCGGAAGGGCGCGGGGACGGGAGCGGATCATGGTATCGCCTGGGCTCGGGAGTACGCGGTTCCGGAGGGGCGGCCATTGTAACGGTGGACGCCCCCGGCGTACAATTCCCCACCGCCCTTCCCGCCCGCACCTCCGAGGCCCCCCTCATGGCAACCCTGCCCTGCCAGAAGGACCACTTCTCCCTGCCGGAGGACCTTCACTACCTCAACTGCGCCTACATGGGACCCCTCCCGCGCGCCGCGGAGGAGGCCGGGGTCCGTGCCTTGAGGATGAAGCGGGATCCGACCTCCATCGAGCCCCGCCACTTCTTCGAGGAGTCGGACCGTCTGCGAAGGGGGTTCGCACACCTGGTGGGCTCCGACGAGGCCCGGCGGGTGGCCATCCACCCAGCGGTGAGCTACGCGGTGGCCACCGCGGCGCGGAACCTGCCCCTCTCGCGGGGCGCCGGCATCGTGCTGGCGGAGGCGCAGTTCCCGGCCAACGTCTACGCCTGGAGGCGCATGGCGCAGGAGGCGGGCGGGGCCGTCCACACGGTGCCGCGGCCGGAGCCCGATGCCACCGGAAGCGTGGGTGCGGAGTGGAACGAGCGCCTGCTGGAGGCGATCACGCCGGCCACCGAGGTGGTGGCGCTCCCCACCGTGCACTGGACGGACGGCACCCGCTTCGACCTGGAGGCCATCGGCGCACGCGCGCGGGAGGTGGGGGCGGCGCTGGTGGTGGACGCGAGCCAGTCGCTGGGGGCGATGCCCTTCCGCGTTGGGGCGGTGCGTCCCGACCTCGTGGTCGCGGCCGCCTACAAGTGGCTCCTCGGCCCGTACTCCCTGGCGCTGACGTGGATGGGCGAGCGCTTCGATCATGGCGTCCCGCTCGAAGAAACCTGGATCGGACGCGGGGGGAGCGAGGACTTCCAGGGGCTGGTGCAGTACACGGACGAATACCAGCCGGGGGCGCTCCGCTACGACGTGGGCGAGCGCTCGAACTTCGCGCTGTTGCCGGTGGCCCGGGCGGCGCTCGACCTGGTGCTCGAGTGGACGCCCGAGGCGGTCTCGGCCTACGTGGCCGCGCTCTCGGCGCCGCTGCTGGAGGAGGCGTCGGCCCTGGGGTTCGGAGTGGAGAGTCCGGCCTGGCGGAGCCCCCATCTGTTCGGGCTGCGCATGCCGGATGGCGTGTCGCTCAAGGCGGTGCGGGAGGCGCTCGCTCGCCGGCGGGTGGCCGTATCGCTGCGGGGAGATGCGCTGCGGGTCTCGCCCCAGGTCTACAACGAGCCCCGGGACGTGGACGCGCTGCTGCGGGCGCTGCGGGAGGCCGTGGCCTGAGCCGCGGGCCGGTGAAGTGCGTTGAGGCGCGGCGCGGTGAAGGGAGGGGCGTGGGAAGGGCGGCGCGGGTCAGCTCCCGAAGACGACGCGCGGCCGGTCGCCAACCTCGACCCCGTGCGCCTCGAACCACCCCTCGTTGACCTCCAGCGCGTACATGGCGGGGCCGCGGCTCATGTGCGGCTCGGTGCTCATGGGCGCCATCTGCTGGATGTCCACCACCCGGAAGTCGGGGTCCAGGAAGGCGATGTCGAGCGGGATGTAGGTGTTCTGCATCCAGAAGCTGCGCACCGTGTTGTCCGGAAACATGAAGAGCATGCCGGCGTCCTGGGCGAGCGACTCGCGGTGCATGAGGCCCCGGGCGCGCTCCTCCTCCGTCCGGGCCACCTCGGCGACCACGGTGTCGGCCCCGAAGATCACCCAGGCGGTGGCGGTGGCGGGGGCGGGGACGGGCCGGTCGGCGGTGCCGGTCGCCGCCGCCAGAGCACCGGAGGCGAGGAGGAGGAGGGTGGCTGCGCTGCGGCTCGGAGGGAAGACCGGGAAGGGCATGACGGGCCGGGTTCAGGCGCTGGAGTGCGCACACTCGCGCCGCGGGAGGGGAGGTGATACCTTAGCGAGCTAAACCCCAAACGGTTCCGCCCAGTTCCTCCCCCTGAACCCGCTTCATGCTGGACGTCGAGCTCCTGGACATCCTCGTCTGCCCCCAGACGAAACAGCCGCTCCGCCTGGCCGACGAGGCCACCCTCGCCCGGCTCAACCGGGCCGCCCTCGACGGTGCGCTCAAGAACCGCGCCGGCGAGGTGGTGCGCGCACCGCTCGACGCGGGCCTGCTGCGTGAGGACGGACGCGTGCTCTACCCCGTCCGGGACGGAATTCCGGTCATGCTCCTCGACGAAGCCATCGAGGTGGACCCGGCCCCGGACCCCGGGGTAGCCGGCTGACCCCACCGCCGCCCTTCCAACCCCACGTCATGATGAAGTTCGCCCGAACCCTCGCGGGACTGCTGGGTCTGGTCCTGCTGGCCGGCTGCGCCGGAGAGTACCCGCAGTCGTCCATCGCCCCCACGACCGACTTCGCCGACACCATCCAGGGCCTGTACGTGACCATCTTCTGGTGGTCCATGGTCATCCTGGCGGTCGTGTGGGTGGTGCTGGCCTACATCCTGGTGAAGTTCCGGGCGCGCCCCGACTCCCCCGAGCCCCGGCAGATCCACGGCCACCTGGGCATGGAGATCGCCTGGACGATCGGACCGGCCCTCATCGTGGTCGCCATCGCCATCCCCACCATCCAGGCCGTCTTCTCCACCCAGGAAGTGCCGGAGGGGGCGATGACGGTGGAGGTGATCGGTCACCAGTACTGGTGGGAGTTCCGGTACCCCGAGCAGGGTGGGGTGGTGACGGCCAACGAGCTGCACCTGCCGGTGGGCCGCCCCGTCTCGCTGCGACTGCACTCCGACGACGTGATCCACTCCTTCTGGGTGCCTCAGCTGGGCGGGAAGCGCGACGCGAATCCGCTGCGCGCCGTGCCCGAGGGTCAGGAGGCGCGATACAACTGGATCCACTTCACCGCACGCGAGACCGGCACCTTCATGGGGCAGTGCGCGGAATTCTGCGGCGACTCCCACTCGCTGATGGGCGTCCGGGTGATGGTGGAGAGCCAGGAGGAGTTCGACGCATGGATCGAGGATCTGCGCGGCGGACACGCCACGCCGGCCGCGGCGCCGGCGGGGGTCCCCGAGGACGCGGCCGAGGGCGCCGCCGCGACGGGTGCGGATCCGGTCGGGACCGCGGCCGGCTCCCCCGAGGATCCGGCCCTGGTGGAGGGGCGCAACCTCTTCCTGGCCAACTGCTCGGCCTGCCACGCCATCAACGGCGTGTCGGAGGCGGGCGTGATCGGTCCCAACCTGACGCTGCTGGGCCGGCGCACCACCCTGGCCGCCGGCATGCTGGAGAACAACGTGGACAACCTGGTGCGCTGGATCAGCGACCCGCGCTCGGTCAAGCCCGGCGCCCTCATGCCGGGACTGGAGTACCAGGGCGGCCGTCCCCCCGTGGTGTGGCCCGCCTTCAACCTGACTCCGGATCAGGTCCGGACGGTCGCCAACTATCTGTACAGCCTCCGCTGAGGACGACGAGAGCATGTCGGTAACCACTGCCCACCCGCCCGCCGGCCCCGCGGCCCAGCACCATCACGAGGACTCGGGGCTCTGGAGCTGGATCACCACCGTCGATCACAAGCGGATCGGCATCATGTACTTCCTCACCTCGCTCTTCTTTCTGGGCGTGGGGGGGATCGAGGCGCTCATCATCCGGGCGCAGCTCTTCACGCCCGGGAACGACCTGATCAGCGCGGAGCTGTACAACCAGCTCTTCACCATGCACGGCACCACCATGATCTTCCTGGTGGCCATGCCGCAGGCGGTGGCGTTCTTCAACTACATCGTCCCGCTCCAGATCGGCGCGCGCGACGTGGCCTTCCCCCGCCTGAACGCCCTCTCGTACTGGATCTACCTCTTCGGCGGGATCTACCTGAACGTCTCGTGGTTCGTGGGCGCGGCGCCCAACACGAGCTGGGTCGGGTACGCCAACCTCACCTCGTCCCAGTTCTCTCCCGGGCTGAACGTGGACTTCTGGGTGCTGGGGCTCTCCATCCTGGGCGTGAGTTCGATCATGGGCGGGGTGAACTTCATCACCACCATCATCAACCTGCGCGCCCCGGGCATGAAGCTCATGCGCATGCCCCTCTTCACGTGGATGACGTTCGTCACCTCGTTCCTGCTGGTGACCGCGCTCCCGGTGATCGCGGTCGCGCTCATCCTGCTGGCCTTCGACCGCTTCTTCGCCACCAACTTCTTCGTGGTGAGCGCGGGCGGCGACCCGGTCCTCTGGCAGCACCTCTTCTGGATCTTCGGCCACCCGGAGGTCTACATCCTGGTGCTTCCCGCCTTCGGGGTGATCTCCGACGTCATCCCCACCTTCTCGCGCAAGCCGCTCTTCGGCTACCCGGTGGTGGTGTACGCGGGCGTGCTGATCGGCTTCATCGGGTGGGGCGTGTGGAGCCACCACATGTTCACCTCGGGGCTCGGGCCCATCGCCGACTCCTTCTTCGTGGCGTCCACCATGATCATCGCCATCCCCACCGGGGTGAAGATCTTCAACTGGATGGCCACCATGTGGGGTGGGAACCTGCGCTTCACGAGCGCCATGTTGTTCGCGGTGGGGCTGGTCGCGCTCTTCACGGTGGGCGGCCTTTCGGGCATCATGCACGCCTCCGCTCCGGTCGACCTGCAGCAGCACGACTCCTACTTCGTGGTGGCGCACTTCCACTACGTGATCGTCGGCGGGATCCTGCTCGGAATGTTCAGTGGGGTCTACTACTGGTTCCCCAAGGTCACCGGGCGCTTCCTGGACGAGGGCCTCGGCAAAGTGCACTTCTGGGCGACCCTCATCGGATTCAACCTGACCTTCTTCCCGATGCACTTCTCGGGGATGTATGGCATGCCGCGCCGCACCTGGACCTACCAGGAGGAACTCAACGTGGCGCTCTTTAACCAGCTCTCCACCGTGGGCGCCTTCTTCCTGGCGGCGAGCACGCTGCTGCTGGTGTGGAACATCTGGAAGAGCCTCCGCTCCGGCGAGCGGGCCGGGCACAATCCCTGGGATGCCGCCACGCTGGAGTGGTCCATCCCATCCCCGCCGCACCATTACAACTTCCCCGCCCTCCCGGAAGTGCGCTCGCGGGACGCGCTCTGGAACCCCGCCGAGCGGGC
Organism: Longimicrobiales bacterium; assembly: GCA_032250975.1. Lineage (GTDB taxonomy): Bacteria > Gemmatimonadota > Gemmatimonadetes > Longimicrobiales > Gaopeijiaceae > Gaopeijia. Next base: position 15,023 of record JAVVFC010000035.1, read on the forward strand.
GGCCATCGAGGCGGTGACACTGCGGGAGCCGGAGACGGAGCCCGAGATGCCGAACCCGTCCTTCTGGCCGATCGTGGTGGCGCTCGGCACCACCGCGACCTGGGCGCTGGTCATGACCGGCAGGTGGTGGGCGCCGCTGGTCGGTCTCGCCTTCACCGCCGTCGGCGTCTACGGCTGGGCGTTCGAGAACCCCTTCAGGAAGCAGACGACTCATGGCTGACGCGGCAGCAGCGGTCGCGCACGACGACCACCATTACACGGCCACCGGGCTGAACTCCTGGAAGGTCGGGTTCTGGACCTTCATCGGGTCGGAGTGCCTCTTCTTCGGCACGCTGATCTCCACCTACATGGTCTACAAGGGCGCGAGCCTGGCCGGACCGTATCCGATGGAGATCTTCGACATCCCGCTCACCACCGTCTCGACCTTCGTGCTCCTGATGAGCTCGCTGGCCATGGTGCTGGCGCTGGACGGGGTGCAGCGGGGCAGCCGGAAGCTGGCGCTGATCTGGCTGGGGACCGTGATCGTGTTCGGGTCGATCTTCCTCGGCTTCCAGTACTACGAGTTCACGCACTTCGTGCATGAAGGACTCACGCTGCAGCACAGCGTCTTCGGGTCCACCTTCTTCGTCCTCACCGGCTTCCACGGCGCGCACGTGACGGTGGGGGTGATCTGGATGATCACGCTCTTCGTGATGGCGCTGCGGGGAAAGCTCCCCCCGGGAAAGGCGTTGAACGTGGAGATCGCCGGGCTCTACTGGCACTTCGTGGACATCGTCTGGATCGTGATCTTCGTCCTGATCTACCTGATTCCGTAGGGAGGCGGCACCCATGTCGACCCACGCCGAAACCTCTATCCACACCGATCCCGGGCACGGGGGCCACGGCGCCCATGCGTCCGTGAAATTCTACTGGATGATCGGCGGAATCCTGGCCGTTCTCACCGCGCTGGAAGTGGCCGCCTTCTACATGGAGCTGGGCGCGGTGGAGGTCCCGCTCCTCCTCATCCTCTCGGCCGCAAAGTTCGTGCTGGTGGTCGGCTTCTTCATGCACCTGAAGTTCGATTCGGCCGTCTTCACGGGTGTGTTCGTCGCCGGGCTCGTCCTGGCGGTGTTCATGGTCGCGGCGCTCATGCTCCTGTACCACTGGATCCCGGGCTTCGACCCCGCGGTGGGAGGGGGCTGAGCCGGGGGGAGATGGTGGCTTGGAGGGTCTCCGTGACCGGGATCCGGCGGCTCGGGCCCGACTCCTGAAGGTCGTTCTTTGGACCCTCTTTCCGGCGCTGTTCATGGGAGGAGCGGTCTGGTTTCGTTCAGGCTTTCTCGCCGGGGCGGGCGCCTTCCTGCTGGTCTCGGTGTCGGGCGCAGGCGGCGCGCTTGCCCTGACCGAGCTTGCGGCACGGGCGGCGGGGCGCCTGGTGCATCCGTCCACCGGCCACCGCCACCGGGAGTTCTCCGGGCCGGCGGCGCTTGCTGCGCGTGGGCTTCACGCCGATGCGGTCGCGGCCTATGAGGCCCTTGCCCGGGAGTTCCCCGAGGACCCGGAGCCGTGCCTCGGGGCAGCGCGGATCTGCGGCGGCCCGCTGGAGGATGTGGAGGCGGCACTCCGCTGGTTCAGAACGGCACGGCGTCGGGGGCTGAGCGAGGGCGGGGCGCGTATCGTGATCCGGGAGATCGTAGAGGCCGCCGAGCGCAGTGGGAACGGTCTCCTGGCTGCCCCGGACCTTGCGCGCCATGCGGACGAACACGAGGGTACCGACGAGGGGCGTTGGGCCAGGGACCGGCTCCGAGGGCTGAAGGCCGGGATGCGGAGGGATGGGTCCACGCAGGATCCTCCGCCGGTGAACGAAGGTCAATGAGGGAACAGACGGTCGAACAGCTGCGAGCGGTCCATCCGGTGCTCATGGTGCGGGATGTGGACGCGTCGGTCCGCTTCTTCCGGTCGCTCGGCTTCGAGTGTGGCTTCACCGACTCCGGCGACCCGCCGCGCTATGCCGGTGTGGTGCGGGACGGGGTCGAGATCCATCTGCAGTGGCACGAGCCCTCGCAGTGGGACCACGATGGAGATCTGCCAACGTACCGCTTCCTGGTGGAGGACGTGGACGGATTGTACCAGGAATTCCGCGGCGTCGGGCACGTTTCGACGTCCGAGGTCTTCGGGGCGCCCGCGGACACGCCCTGGGGGACGAGGGAGTTCCATCTGCGGGATCCCGACGGTAACGGCCTGCACTTCTACCGGGATCTGGATCGGGCCCGGAGCCCTCGATGACCGGGGCGTCGGAACCCCGATTCGGACCCTGGCGCCGATGGCTGGCCGAGTTCGTAGTCATCGTGGTGGGGGTGCTGGTGGCGCTGGGTGTCGATGCGGCCAGGGAGGCGCGCGAGGAGCGGGCCCGCGAGGCGGCCTACCTGGAGCAGCTCCACGCCGATCTGACCACAACCGCGGACAGTCTGCGGGCGGCCATCGCGGTCGAGGAGACGGCGCGGGCGGGTGGAGACCGGCTTCTCGATGCCCTGGATGGGGGCGAGCTGCCCCCGCCGGATATGCTTGGAACCTGGCTGCAGTCCGCCACCAACTGGTCCACCTTCCAACCCAACATGGGAACGGTGACCGCGCTGGTGGAGAGCGGAGACTTCCGCCTGCTGCGCGACCCGATCCTGCGCCAGGCGGTGCTACAGTATCACAGCGAGGTCGTGAGCGCGCTCCGCATCATCGACGGTATCACGCCGCATACGTGGCGGACCGTGGAGCGTCTGGGCGCGTTGGTGAACTGGCGCGCCCTCAACCGTCCGGACGCGCCCGGCCGCTTTCCGGTCCGCTGGGAGGTGTTGGCGTCCGACCGCGCCTTCCACGGTGCGCTGGCGGACCTGGGCATCACGACCAACAATCGGATCTTCGCCCTGCGGGGGCTGCGGGATGCGCTCGATCCGCTGCTGGCCCGGTTGGAGTCCGTGGTCGACTGAGCGGACACTGACGCCGTCCGGATCTCAGCCCCCCCGCCGAGTCCAGATCACGATGACCCCGCAGGTCGCGTCGATGCCGCCGTACACGGCCGGTACCTGCGATGCGTGTCCGTAGACTTCCATCCCCTCGATCTCCGCCGGGTTGACGATGTTGTCGAGGGAGTTGGCAAACGCGGCCGCCCCCTGCTTCATCCTGCCTCCGGCACGCGCCACGACGCCGTCGAGGATCACCTTGGGCTGGCAGGAGTCGTTCATGCCCTGGAGGGTCGTCACCGTCGTCAGGCGGACGTCCGAGTTGAACGGTCCGAGGGGAAGCACCCGGTATCCCGGCACGTTGCGGAACAGGTCCGTGGTGCGCGCCGGGATGCGACGCTCGATCTCTGTCCGATCGATGAAGTGGCCGAACCCCCGATCGCTGCGCTCGTAGAAGCCCGCGTCCACCAGCATTCCCCTGCGACGTGCCGTGACCACCAGGGGGTCGAGTTCAAAGGCGCGGGCGGAGAGCAGCACGTCCACGCGCACCTCCTCCCCTTCGTCGAAGGAAACGTCGCCGGTGACCCCGGCATACCCGAGGCCCTCGACCTCCAGCGTGTAGCTTCCGCCACGCCCGGGGTGGGGGATGACGAACCGGCCCTCTCCGTCCGTCAACGTCTCGACGATCGGCGCTCCCGAGGCATCGCGCATGCGAACCGCTGCGCTGGCGAGCGGCCGGCGTGTGGCCTCGTCCATGACCGCACCGAACAGCGCGTTCGACCAGCCCCGACGGCGGTCGGCGACGATGCCCGGGGACGTCCGGGACAGCTCCAGGTCCAGCCGTGTGAACCCCCCGGGGGCCGCCTCCATCCGCGTCGGACCGAGGGCGTCCAGGTCGGTCCGCAGCCCTACGGGTGTGGTGGCCGCGATCCGGATCGCGGCACCGGCGGGCGCGCACAGCCGGTAGACGCCCGCACTGTCGGCCAGCGCTCGACGCGATCCGGATCCGAAGTCGTAGTGAACCACGGCGCCGGGCTCCGGCGCGTCCCGACCGGGCGCGCGCACCACGCCGAACACCACGGACGCCCGCGATGCCGTGTCCGCAGCCTCCGGTCCCAGCCGCTCGCGGCAGAGGTGGGAAGCGGACTCGGCGGTGAGGCCCGCATCCAGCTCCAGGCGCCGTGCCGCACCCGGGGCCAGGTTCACGGACGCCTCCACCGGGGGCAGGCCGAGCAGATCCAGGTCGGGGTGCCGGAGCACGACGGCGATCCGGCCCTCCGGCAGCCCGGCGACGCGGAAGGTGCCGTCGGGCCCGGTGCTCACGCTTCGACCCAGGGGGTACAGCTCGAGCGTGGCCTCACGCAGGGCCTCCGTACCCCCCGCGCGGGTGGCGACACCGATCAGCGTGGCGCCGGTCGCACGCGCGAGGACCTCTCCCGAGAGCGTCTCCACGCGGTCAAGCACCCCGCCCTCTTCGGCGACCGTGACCAGCACCGTCGAGCGTGGGGAGCCGGCGACCCCACCCTCCGGCCTGGCACGATGGGGCATCCGGATATGCCAGCGCTCGACGACCCAGATCCCGGTGGCGAGGCGGGAGAAGTCGACGCGGCCGCCCAGGTGTGACCAGTGGTCCGGGAATGGGGTACGAAGGTAGCGGAATTCCAGGTGACTGAGTTCCGCGGTGCCGCGGGCGAGCCAGAGCACACCCCCGACATCGGGGACCCCGGTGGCCGCGGTCGGTTCAAACCCCAGGCCGATCAGGTCCGGCTCCGAGGCGTCCTCGACGACTCTGAAGCAGTGCAGGTCCAGGAAGGACTCCGAGAGCAGCACGTCGGCATCGGGGGCATAGAAGTTGAGGGCGTCGTCCGCGTCCCGCTGCACGTAGCCGGCCTTCGCCAGGCTGTCGGCCGGAAGGCTCTGGAACGGGCTGGCCCGGTAGATGCCCTGCGTCCGTGACTCGGCCGCGTCCGTCATCTGCAGTGTGTTGGCATCCAGCACTCGCCGGTGCCGGGTCACGTGCAGCCGGAGGAGGTCCTGCGCGTCGCTCCAGCGCACGACCTCCAGCGCCTTGCGGGCCTCCTCCCACAGGCGCGCCGTGGCCGGACCGCTCCCCGGGCCGGCGCGACACCGCGACGTGCTCTCGACCCGGATGCCGTCGAGACTCAACGCCCGGACGCGTATGGAGGCCGTGCGTTCGACCGTGGCCTCCGGCCCGACCTCGAAGGGCGCGCTTCGCTCGCTGGCGTACCCGATCAACTCCGCCAGCAGGCGGAAGCGCCCGCCGGTCCCGGCCCGGAGCACGAAGCGGCCGTCGTCCCCGGCCAGAGCGGAGGCACGGCGCTCACCAGCCTCGCTTTCGAGCACCACGAACGCACCCGGTACCGGCAGGCCGGTCCCCTCGTCGATCACTGTTCCCACCACGGTCTGGGCAGCGGTCGGAAGCGCGGTGCCGAGGGCGAGGAGGGCCAGTCCGCAGACCTGTCGCGCATGGGTTTCCATGCATGGATCTACGTCCGTGCCCGGACGGCGTTACCGGAGTGGGTGCCTGCCGGGTTGCGCCAGCCGGTCCCCTCCGGGTACGGCAGCCCGCTCACCGGGAAGCGCTGCGGTCGGACGCACACCGCCTCTTCCCCGGGGATTCCCGGCGCCTACATTGTGCCCGCCCGCCGGATCCACCCCCCCACCCATCTGCGGAGCCGCCCATGCAGAACCCCCGCGCCGATTCCCGGCCCAGCGTCGTTCACCGCCTCCTGGGCGGGATCGAGCGGGTCGGGAACACGCTGCCCGATCCCGCGATGCTTTTCCTGCTCTCGCTCTTTGTGGTCTGGGGACTCTCGGCCCTGCTGGCGGGCGTCGAATTCGTGGAGCTGGATCCCCGCACGGGCGCTCCCATCCGCGTCGTCAACCTGCTGACCGGGCCGGCGATGACGTCCTTTCTGGCCAACATGGTCGACATCTTCACCAGCTTCGCACCCCTCGGCGTGGTGCTGGTGGCCATGCTCGGCGTCGGCGTGGCGGATCGCGCCGGCTTCTTCAACACCGCCATCAAGCTGCTGCTGAGCCGGACCTCGAAGCGCCTGCTTGCCCCGGCCGTGATCCTGGTGGGCCTCATCAGCCACAGCGCGGTGGACGCGGGCTACGTGCTGGTCATTCCCCTGGGTGGGATCATCTTCTACGCCGCCGGACGCCACCCGCTGGCCGGTATCGCGGCCGCCTTCGCCGGCGTCTCGGGCGGCTTCAGCGCCAATCCCGTGCCCTCGGCTCTCGATCCGCTGCTGCAGGGATTCACGCAGCCGGCGGCCCAGCTGGTGGCCCCCGGAATGCTGGTCAACCCGCTCAACAACTATTTCTTCACCGCGATCTCCAGCCTTCTCATCGTCGCCCTCGGGTGGTTCATCACCGACGCGGTCATCGAGCCGCGGCTGAACGCCTCCACGCCGGTGGACCGGGATGCGGAGGCCGCGCCCGACATGGCCACCTTCGCCCCCCGGGAGCGGAAGGCGTTCTGGTGGGCGACCGGCGTGCTCGTGCTGGGCCTCGGGATCCTGACGGCGACGCTCATTCCCGCGGACTCGCCCTTCCGGGATCCGGCGAGCGGTTCGCTGAACTCGTTTTCGGCGCCCATCATGCAGTCCATCGTACCGCTGATCTTCCTGCTCTTCCTCATCCCCGGCGTGGTCTACGGCTTCGTGGCGGGCGTGTTCAAGAGCTCCAG
>JAVVFC010000360.1:0-672 GCA_032250975.1 Longimicrobiales bacterium
CACGGTGCGGGCGTAGCCGGAGGTGGTCAGCGATCCCTCGCCGAAGTCGGTGTAGACGAGCAGCGTGTTCTCGTCCACCCAGGTCGCCCCGCCCTTGGCGCCGGGCAGGAAGAAGCCGCCCTCCACGAAGGCCGCCCGCTCGAGGTCGAACTCGCGCATCTCGACGGCGTCCGACCCGCCGCGCGACAGGCGCACGAGGCACATCCGCTCCTCGGGCGGCAGGCAGGTCATGCCGCCGTAGCTCCACGGGACATCCTCGGCGGCAGCGAGGGCGTCGATGTCGAGCACCGTCTCCCACGCGGGGTCGCCGGCCAGGTAGTCCTCCCACGTGGTGCGCCGGTAGATACCCCGCGGGTGCCCGGCGTCCTGCCAGAAGTTGTAGAGCATCCCGGCGCGGATGGACGGGAAGGCGATGCGCTCGTCCGACTCGAGGATCGCGAGGACGTCGTCGCGGATGGGCCCGAACTCGGGGCGCGCCGACAGCTCGGCGAGGGTCGCCGCGTTCCGCTCGTCGGCCCAGGCCAGCGCCCGCTCCCCCTCGATCTCCTCGAGCCAGAGATACGGATCGGCGGTGTCGGCGGCAGCGGCGGCGTCCTGCCGCGCGCCCGCCTCCTGCCGCGCGGCGGCCTCCTGCGCGACGGCGGTGCGGGGGCCAGCGGGGAGCCCGGGGAC
>JAVVFC010000361.1:0-668 GCA_032250975.1 Longimicrobiales bacterium
GGCGATCCTGCGTGAGCGCGGCTGGCCGGACGAGATCCTGCACGCCGTGATGGCGCACGCCGAGCACACAGGCGTCGCGCCGGAGACGCGTATGGCGCGCGTGCTCCGCGCCGTGGACGAGCTCACCGGCTTCATCATCGCCGTGGCGCTCGTGCGGCCCACCGGCATCACGGACCTCAAGGCCAAGTCGGTGAAGAAGAAGCTGAAGGACCGCTCGTTCGCCGCCGCCGTGAACCGGGAGGAGATGGCCGAGTACGTCGCGGCCATCGGCGAGGACCTCACCGCGCACATCGACTTCGTGATCGAGGCGATGCGGGGCATCGCGGCCGAGCTGGGACTGGAGGGCCGGGGCGACGCGGGGGCGGGTTCCTGATGCGTAAGCCCCGCCCCATCCACACCGTGATCGAGCCGTTCCGCATCAAGAGCGTCGAGCCGATCCGGATGACGACGCCGGAGGAGCGGGAGGAGAAGATCCGCGAGGCCGGTTGGAACGTCTTTCTCCTGCACGCGCGCGACGTCCTCATCGACCTCCTCACCGACAGCGGCACGGGGGCGATGAGCGCGGGCCAGTGGGCGGGCGTGATGCGGGGCGACGAGTCGTACGCCGGCAGCGACAGCTTCTACCGGTTCCGAGACGCCGTGCAGGACATCACGGGGCTGAAGCACGT
>JAVVFC010000362.1:0-628 GCA_032250975.1 Longimicrobiales bacterium
ATCAGCCTGATCTCGGGTGGAGCCGGTTCGGGCAAGAGCTACACCATCTCGGTCATCAACACCATCTGCGAGGAGAGTGATCTGGAGGTCGTGCTCGCCGCGCCGACCGGTAAGGCTGCCAAGCGTCTGGAGGAAGTCAGCGGTCGCAGCGGCACCACCATTCACCGTCTGCTCGGCTATGACGGCAAAGGTTTCTCGCGCAGCAAGGAGAATCCCATCGATGCCGATGTCCTGGTGGTCGACGAGTTTTCGATGGTCGATGTGCCGTTGGCTTGGCACTTGTTCGAGGCGGTCGATCTGTCGCGGACCACGGTGCTGCTGGTCGGGGACCACAACCAGCTTCCGCCGGTGGGACCAGGGAACATCCTGCGCGATCTGATCCAGACACGCGCCATCCCCACGGTCATCCTCGACAAGGTCGTCCGCCAGGCTGGCGTCCTCAAGGAGAACTGCACCGCCGTTCTCAAGGGCGAAGTGCGCAAGACCAGCGAGGCGTCGGTGGCCGGATGCCGGGATTGGTACCTGGTGGATCAGTTCACCGATCCGATGGCGGCACGCTCGTTCCTGCTGGACCTGCTTCAGGAGCGGCTCGACGCCCTGGGGTTCGACATCATCAAGGACGTGCAGG
>JAVVFC010000363.1:0-628 GCA_032250975.1 Longimicrobiales bacterium
CGGGGATGACCCGGCGTCGGCGACAATGACGGCGGGGTCGTTGAGGCGTTCCCCGCCCCCGCGGGGATGACCCGGCATGAGGCGGGATTGGCGCGCGCGGCTGGTTGCGTTCCCCGCCCCCGCGGGGATGACCCGTCCGGCCTGTTCGAGAGTGACCATCGCACGCGGCGTTCCCCGCCCCCGCGGGGATGACCCGGCCACTACGACACTATACGACCATACCCGTCGGCGTTCCCCGCCCCCGCGGGGATGACCCGGGCCGAATGCAGACGGTCCAACGCTTCTTGAAGCGTTCCCCGCCCCGCGGGGATGACCCGGACAGGCGATAATCTATTGCGGGCCGAATGCTGCGTTCCCCGCCCCCGCGGGGATGACCCGCATCACGGTCATTGTCCCAAATCCAGCGCGCCGCGTTCCCCGCCCCCGCGGGGATGACCCGCGCAGTTGGTGAGGATCGAGAACGCGCTGTATGCGTTCCCCGCCCCCGCGGGGATGACCCGAACGCTTCGCCAGTGTTTGCGCCGAACATATCGCGTTCCCCGCCCCCGCGGGGATGACCCGCAGGAGTGGCGAAAGATGCGCGAGCGCAACGAGCGTTCCCCGCCCCCGCGGGGATGACCCGGCCGAG
>JAVVFC010000364.1:0-614 GCA_032250975.1 Longimicrobiales bacterium
CCGTACGCGGTGCTCGCCTTCCCGCTCGCGACGGCGACGCTCCCACGCCTGGCCGAGCGCGCGGCCCAGGACGACCGGGCTGGCTTCGCGCACCTCAGCGCGGTCACGACCCGGTCGGTGCTCGTCGTCGCCGCGGTGGCCGCTTGGACCTTCCTCTCCGTGCCCGTGTGGCGCGCCGCGGCCATCATCCGCGTCGAGGAGCAGGGGGGCAGCGACATCCCCGTGCTCGACGTCCTGTCCGGCCTCCAGCAGGGCAGCGAGATCGAGACCGAGCTCCGCATCGTTCGCACCCGGCCCATCCTCGAGGAGGTGGCCGACGATCTCGACCTGAACTTCGTCGTCGAGTCGCCCCGCGGGAGCGTGCGGCGGCTCCTGTTCGCCGCGCACGACTTCGGCCGCGACACGCCGGAGATGACGTTTCACCTGAAACGTCTCGGTGCAGGCCGCTGGGAGGTCGCCTCGACGGGGGAGTGGGAGGGGCGCGTGCGCGCGGCCTTCGCCCCCGGCGAGAAGGTGGCGCTGCCCGGCGGCTCGTTCATCCTCGCCGATCTCGAGGGCGCCGCGCCCGTCGAGGGATTCGAGTTCCCCGACGAGATCCACGTCCGCACCCTCGG
>JAVVFC010000365.1:0-592 GCA_032250975.1 Longimicrobiales bacterium
GGCTCAATCCTTACGCGGTCCCCACAGGCCACGAGGACCAAGAGCAAGACGGCGGGCGCGGGCAAACGACGATTTATCGAAGGAGTCTTCGACCGGAAAAGGCTCGTTGTGCGGGTCATCGTCGGCTGTACGGGTCAGTCGTTAGCGTGCAATTGCCTACCTGCTTGATTGACGACAGCCCGTTGGATCGTTCCGGTATGCGAATTTCGGTCTTGCACGGGAGAAGATAGGTTTCTTACGGGTCGAAATGCAAGGCATTCAGCGCGGAGCGGGGATGTTCCGGAAGAAGGATCCCGAGGCGCAGTCGAGCTTCTGGCTGCCGACAGATGCGTTGCCGACGAGCCCGGCGACATCGTTCTACCAGCGCCTGGACCGGGCGCTGGCGGCTTCGGGCTTCGGCGATGCGGTGCGGGCGCTGTGTGCGCCGTACTACGAGAGGGACCGAAGCCGTGGGGGCCGTCCGGGGATCGACCCGGAGGTCTACTTCAAGATGCAGATGATCGGCTTCTTCGAGGGGCTGCCGAGCGAGCGCGGGATCGCGGCGCGGTGCGCGGACTCGCTTTCGATCCGGCAGTTCCTGCACTACGAGTTG
>JAVVFC010000366.1:0-592 GCA_032250975.1 Longimicrobiales bacterium
GTCGCGATCGGCAACCCGTTCGGTTATGGACATACCGTGACCGCCGGAGTGGTAAGCGCCAAGGGCCGCGTGATCGGTGCGGGGCCCTACGACAACTTTCTGCAGACCGACGCCGCCATCAACCCGGGCAACTCGGGGGGACCGTTGTTCAACCTCGAGGGGAAGGTGGTCGGCATCAACACTGCCATCGTCTCTGGCGGCACCGGCATCGGCTTCGCCATCCCCATCGCCACGGCCAGGGACATCGTTCCGCAACTGCAGGACGGCGGCAGGGTGACCCGGGGTTGGCTGGGGGTGATGATCCAGGAGATCACCGAGGAACTATCCCAGCAGTTCGGATTGGGGGAACCGCGCGGCGCCCTGGTCAGCGAGGTGGTGGGTGACGGACCCGCCCAGAAAGCCGGACTGAAGCGCGGCGACGTCATCGTGGAGTTCGACGACGAGGTCATCGAGAAGATGGACGAACTGCCCCGAGAAGTGGCACAGCACCGCCCCGGCGCAGTGGTGGACGTGGTGGTATTGCGCAACGGCAAACGCATGACCCTGGAGGTCACCCTCGGGGAGTTGCCCGACGATTCCGGCCGCGCAGACG
>JAVVFC010000367.1:0-591 GCA_032250975.1 Longimicrobiales bacterium
GTTCCGCACCGGCAACCAGGACGTGCTGGACATCGTCGCCACGGTGGAGCAGTACATCGCCGACAGCCAGGGAAGCCTGCCCGAGGGCGTGCGCCTCGGGGTGTGGAACGACCGCTCCAAGCTGCTCGAGAGCCGCCGCGATCTGCTGATCCGCAACGGCCGCCTGGGGTTGATCCTGGTGTTCGCCTGCCTGGCCCTGTTCCTGGACCTGCGCCTGGCGTTCTGGGTCATGCTGGGCATCCCCATCTCGTTCCTGGGGGCGTTCTGGCTGATCCCCAGCTTCGGGACCTCCATCAACATGATCTCCCTGTTCGCGTTCATCATCTCCCTGGGCATCGTGGTGGACGACGCCATCGTGGTGGGGGAGAACATCTACACCCACGCCGAACAGGGCAAGCCACCGGCCCGGGCCGCCATCGACGGTGCGCGGGAGATGGCCAAACCCGTCACCTTCGCGGTGTTGACCACCGTCGCCGCGTTCATGCCCCTGCTCTACGTGGAGGGGACCATGGGCAAGTTCATGGGGGTGATCCCGGTGGTGGTCATCGCCGTGCTGATCGTGTCCCTGTTCGAGTCCCTGTTCATCCTGCC
>JAVVFC010000368.1:0-588 GCA_032250975.1 Longimicrobiales bacterium
TGCGGAGCCGAGCCGCGCCACGTGCCCCTGCGCCCCGGACCGGAGGGGTGGACGTTTGACCCCGGGGAGTTGCGCGCTGCGTTCGGGCCCCGCACCCGGGCGGTGATCCTCAACACCCCCAACAACCCCACCGGGAAGGTCTTCAGCCGCGACGAACTGCAGCAGATTGCCACACTGTGCGTAGAGTTCGACGCCGTGGCGGTGACCGACGAGATCTACGAGCACATCCTGTTCGACGGCGCCGAGCACATCGCCCTGGCCACCCTGCCGGGCATGCGCGAGCGCACGGTGACCGTGGGGGGCATGAGCAAGACCTACTCGGTCACCGGCTGGCGCATCGGCACCGCGATCGCCCCACCAGACCTGACCGCGGCGATCCGCAAGGTGCACGACTTCCTCACCGTGGGCGCCGCCGCCCCCCTGCAGCGGGCCGGAGTCACGGCCCTGCAGTTCCCGCCGGCCTACTACGCCGACCTGGCGGCGAGCTACCAGGCAAGACGCGACCGCTTCGTGCCGGTGTTGGAGGAGGTGGGATTCCGGTGTTTCCGGCCCCAGGGGGCGTACTACGTGATGGCTGGGTTTCGAGCC
>JAVVFC010000369.1:0-588 GCA_032250975.1 Longimicrobiales bacterium
GGTGGTCCGGACTTCGGCCATGACGTCGGCGGCCTCCTGCTGGAACGCCACCAGCGCCTCGCGGTCGTCCGTGGCCAGCGTGGCGTTGTTCAGCGGCACCACCTGGAACGAGACGGGCTCGACCAGCGTGGTGGGCACGCCGTCCACGACCTTGGCCATGGACACGTTGTAGGTGCCCGGCGCCACGAGTGGGGCGTAGCCGCCGTCGTCGAACGGGTTGAAACTCCCGCCGGTGATCGGCCCCACAGCGCCGTAGCGCAGGTCCCAGGTGATCCGCTGGATCCCTGTCCCCGGCCGCGTGGTCAGCCGCCGGACCACGTCGCCGTCCGTATCGGTGATGGTGAAGAGGAGGTATGGATCCTGCTCCCGGTCCTCCGCCCGCATCTCCTCGAACGACGGGTACTGCACGGGCTCACCGGCCTCCCCGGCCTCCCGCTCCGCCGCCTCCACGGCCGCGGCCACGGCCCTCTCGTCGCGCACGTCCGCCCGGTGGAAGGCCAGGAGCCGCGGGCCACCCTCGGCCGGCTCCGCCACGTCGAGGCCCACCACCCGGGCCCCTTCGGCCACGAAGCGCGCGGCACAAGCGGC
>JAVVFC010000036.1:0-21520 GCA_032250975.1 Longimicrobiales bacterium
GCGCTCCTTCGACGTGGGTGATGTGATCGAGAGCGGGGGGCTGCGCGGGGTCGTGAAGGCGATCGACCTCAAGGACACGCACATCCGGACCGCGGATGGGTGCGACATCTTCATTCCCAGTGCGCAGATCTTCCGCAACCCGCTCCTGAACTTCACGCGCGACGGACTCCGGCGCGTCACCTTCACCGTGGGGATCGACTACGGCGACGACCCGGCCGAGGCGCTCGGCCTGCTGCGCGACGCGCTGCCCCGCGTGCCCGGGGTGCTCGCCCGGCCTCCCATGGTGGTGGAGGTCGCGGATCTGTCCGCGTCCTGGGTGGAAGTGCGGGCCCACCTCTGGGTGGACACCCTCCAGGGGTCGACTCCGGCGGCGGTCCGCTCCGAGGCCGTGATCGCCGCCCGGCATGTGCTGCGCGCCGGCGGCTTCACCTTCAGCGCCGACGTCACCACCGCGCTGGCGGTTCCACCCCTGGATGTACGACTTGGAGGGGGCGCCCACGGCGCCGGGGGGGAAGCGCCCCCGCCCGGCGCGTGAGGGAGGGCGTCGGCTACCGGAAGCGGTATCCGATGCCGGCGCTCAGGACCCACGGATCGATGTCCACGTCGGCCGTGATGGCGCCGCCGTTCAACTCCACGTCCGTGTTCAGGAAGATCTTTTTGGCGTCCACGTTCAGGAACCAGCCGTCGGTGCCCACCGCGATGTCGGCGCCGGCCTGCAGCGCGAAGCCGCCCGCGGTGGAGTAGTCGGCGTCGCTCACCGGGTTGCCGGGCACGTCCTCGGAGTAGAAGAACGTGAGGTTGCCGCCCGCCCCCAGGTACGGCCGGAAGGTCCCGTCCGGGAGGAAGTGGTACTGGAGCGTGAGGGTGGGCGGCAGGAGCCAGACCGACCCCACGTCCACGTCGCCCAGCGTGGTGCCGGTCGCGACCACGTCGTGCTCGGTGGTCGCCAGGATCAGCTCCAGCGCCCAGTTGGGCGTCAGGAAGAGCGTGAAGTCCAGTTCGGGCATCACGGTGTTGCTGATGTCGACGTCCCCGCCGATGGCGGAGATGGTGGCGGACTCGTCGGGGATGACGCCGATGCCGCGCAGCCGGATCTGCCAGGAGGGACCGTCCTGGGCGGCGAGCGGCGGGGTCAGCACGAGGGCCGCGCCCAGCGCGAGGATGGAGGTCCGAAGCCGTCTGTTCATGGTGCGGTACCCGTTGAGGGGTGGGGGCGCTCCCCCGGCAGGATTGCCGGGCGGGGTCAACAACAAACGTGCGTGCCCCGTCCGTGGCGGGCTGTAGGGCAGGACAAGGAATTGCGGTAGGGCGATCCCCCGCATTCCGGAGCATTTCCAGGCCGGGGTTGGCCGGGGTGCGCCGCGGGCACTTCCCCACTACCATTCCGCCCCGTTTTTCTACCTTTTCAGGGTTGGTTCCCGCCCACACCCCCCTCACCCGGAGTGATGCCATGCCCATGGATCGGCTGAACGCCGTCCTCGCCGCCCACGTGGAGGAGCTCGAGCGCGCGGGAACCGCCAAGGGGGCCGAGGCCGTGGTCACGGGGGTGCTGCCCGCGGCCGATGGACAGGGCGCCCGCTTCCACCTGCGGGGCCAGGGTGAGAAGGCGTTCATCCGCATGAACTCCAACTCCTACCTGGGGCTGGGTCTGCGCCGGGAGGTCATGGAGGCGGAGGAGCACGGGACGGCGAAGTACGGCGCCGGCCCCGGGGCCGTCCGCTTCATCAGCGGGACCTACGATGTGCACGTGGAGTTGGAGCGGGACCTGGCCCGCTTCCACGGACGGGAGGAGGCCATGGTCTTCTCGTCGGCCTACGCCACCATCGTCTCCACCATCGTGCCCCTGGTCACGCCGGAGACGGTGCTCGTCTCGGACGAGCTGAACCACAACTGCATCATCAACGCCATGCGTCTGGCCCGGCCGGTGGGAAAGGCGGTGTACCGGCACAACGACGTGGCGCAGTTGGAGGCGGCGCTCGAGGAGTGGTCGGGAAAGGCGCAGCGGGCCCTGGTCGTGACCGACGGGATCTTCTCCATGCGGGGTGACCATGCCCCGCTGAAGGAGATCCAGGCGCTCTGCCGGGCGTACGACGAGCGCTTCCCGGAGAACGTGGTCCTGGTGGTGGACGACTCCCACGGGGTGGGGGCGTTCGGTGAGACCGGGCGCGGCACCGAGGAGTACACGGGGTCCGGGGCCGTGGACGTACTGGTGGGAACCCTGGGGAAGGCCTTCGGCGTGAACGGGGGCTACGTCACCGGCTCCCACGCCCTGGTCCGGTTCCTCCGGGAGTCGTCCCCCATGTACATCTACTCCAACCCCATCACGCCCGGCGAGGCGGCGGCGTGCCGCAAGGCCCTGGAGATCGTGGACTCCGGGGAAGGGCGGGACCTCCTGGCCCATCTCCGGGCCATGACGAAGCGCTTCGAGCAGGGGCTCGGTCGCATCGGGATCGAGACCATTCCCGGGGAGCACCCGGTGGTCCCGCTCATGATCCGGGACACCGCCCGCACCCGCGCCCTGGTGCGGTACCTGTTCGACCAGGGGGTGCTGGTGACCGGGCTGGCGTTTCCGGTGGTCCCCCGGGGCGACGAGGAGATTCGCGCCCAGGTGAATGCGGACCACACGCCGCAGGACATCGACCGCGTGCTGGAGATCCTGGCCGCGTACCCGGGCTGAGGGACGCCTGGCGATAGCAGAACGAGAACCCGAAGAGGATTGCCCATGAAGTCCGACATCCAGATCGCGCAGGAAGCCGAACTCCGCCCCATTCAGGATATCGCCGGCAGGATCGGTCTCTCCCCAGGGGACATCGTCCCGTACGGGCATCACAAGGCCAAGATCCCCCTGGACGTGGCCAGGGCGAAGGGCGGAGACGACGGTCACCTGATCCTGGTCACCGGCATCAGCCCCACGGCGGCCGGTGAAGGGAAATCCACCGTATCGGTGGGGCTGGCCGACGCCCTGAACCTCCGGGGCCGGAATCCGGTCCTGTGCCTGCGGGAGCCGTCGCTGGGCCCGGTCTTCGGGATCAAGGGGGGCGCCGCCGGAGGCGGCCACTCCCAGGTGGTCCCCATGGAGGAGATCAACCTCCACTTCACGGGAGACTTCCACGCCATCACCTCGGCGCACGCCCTCCTTTCCGCGGTTCTGGACAACCACCTCTACCGGCCGAACACCCTGGGAATCGACCCCACCCAGATCACCTGGCCGCGGGCGGTGGACATGAACGACCGGGCCCTGCGGAAGGTCGTGGTGGGCTTGGGCGGCCGTACCGGCGGCGTCCCCCGTGAGGACGGCTTCGTCATCACCGCCGCCTCCGAGATCATGGCCATCTTCTGTCTGGCGGACGGGCTGGAGGACCTGAAGGCGCGGCTGGATCGCATCATCATCGGGTACGACAAGTCCGGCACCCCCATCCGGGCCGGCGGGCTCGGGATCAGTGGGGCCATGGCCGTGCTCCTGAAGGAGGCGGTGAACCCCAACCTGGTGCAGACGCTGGGGGGGACCCCGGCCCTGGTGCACGGGGGGCCGTTCGCCAACATCGCCCACGGGTGCAACTCCCTGTCGGCGACCCGGGTGGGGCTGTCCCTGGGGGACGTTGTGGTGACGGAAGCGGGTTTCGGCGCGGATCTGGGCGCCGAGAAGTTCTTCGACATCAAGTGTCGGTTCGGTGGACTGCGCCCCGGCGCCGCCGTCATCGTGGCCACCGTCCGGGCGCTGAAGATGCACGGCGGCATGGCCAGGAACGAGCTGGCCAACGAGAACGTCGACGCGGTGAAGAAGGGACTCGCGAATCTCAGGGGCCACGTGGAGAACGTGCGCAAGTTCGGGGTGCCCCCGGTGGTGGCGCTGAACAAGTTCGCCACCGACACCCCTGCCGAGATCCAGGCCGTCCTGGAGGCGTGCCGGGAGCTGGGGGTGCAGGCCGTGGAGGCGGACCCTTGGGGGACCGGCGGGCCCGGGTGCGTGGAGCTGGCCGACGCCGTGTGGAGCGTGCTGGAGAGCGGCGAGGCGGATTACCGGCCCCTCTACTCCAGCGACATGGGGCTCGTGGAGAAGATCGAGACCGTGGCCCGGGAGATCTACGGCGCCGACGGGGTGGATGTGGACGCCAAGGCCGCCAAGGAGATCGCCGCGCTGGAAGCGGCGGGACTCCGGGACGCCCCGGTGTGCATCGCCAAGACCCAGTATTCCTTCTCGGACAACCCCGCCCTCCTGGGACGCCCGTCCGGCTTCCGCATCACGGTGCGCGGGGTGACGCCTTCCGCCGGCGCCGGTTTCGTTGTGGCCAAGACGGGTGACATCATGACCATGCCCGGGCTGGGGGCGGAGCCGTCCGCCATGAAGGTGGACATCCGGGACGGGGTGGTGACCGGGCTCTTCTAGGCGTTTCCTGAATGGCCACATGAACCTGGAGGGAGCGATGAGGGATCGGATCGCGGGGACGGTGCTGGCTCTGGCGGTCGCGTTCAGCGCGCCACCGACTGCGGCGCAGACGGTGGGACCGGAGAGCGGCTCGCTGGTGGTGGTGGGAGGCGCCCTCCAGGACCGCGCCATCGTGGAGCGCTTCATCCAGCTCGCCGGCGGGCCGGACGCCCCCATCGTGGTCGTCCCGACCGCCGGGGGCGCGGAGGCGTACGGGGAGTACTGCTCCTGCCTGGAGTTCCTGCGGGCGGCGGGCGCCACCGACCTGACGGTGGTGCATACCTACGACCCCGCGGAGGCCGACAGCGAGGCGTTCACCGCCCCCATCCGCCGCGCCCGGGGCGTCTGGTTCGGGGGCGGCCGCCAGTGGCGACTGGTGGACGCCTACGGGGGCACCGCCAGCGAGGCGGCGTTCCGGGAGGTGCTCGATCGGGGCGGCGTGATCGGCGGCTCCTCGGCGGGGGCCAGCATCCAGGGTTCCCTGCTGGTCCGCGGCGACACCCGGTCCAACACCGTCATGCTGGGCGACCACCAGCGGGGCTTCGGCTACCTGCGCAACGTGGGCATCGACCAGCACCTGCTCATGCGCAACCGGCACTTCGACATGCTGGAGGTGATCGAGGCACACCCGGACCTGCTCGGGATCGGGCTGGACGAGAACACCGCCATCGTGGTGCAGGGGGACCAGGCCGAGGTCATGGGCCAGGGGTACGTCGCCATCTACGACCGCGGCGCCGGCATCGACACCGGGGGCGCCTTCTACTTCCTGGCGCCCGGCGACCGGTTCGACCTGGCGGAACGTGCGCCTGTGCGCCCGGGGCGCACCTTCCGGCCCCTGGACCGCGTCGAGCGGCGGAGTGGCAGGGATGGCGGCGGCGGCAGCGGCGGCGGGGTGCGCTGATGGCGGAGGCGGCCCCCCCCGGACTCCGGCGCATCGCCCTTCTCCTGCTGGCCGGCCTGGGTGCGTGCGGGGGCGGCGACGGTCCTCCGGCCGGGGCCGGCCAGGGGGCCGGTGCGGGGACCGAGGCGGAGTCTTCGGGTCCGCCGTCCGGCGGTGCGGCCGCGGTGGAGACCTCGGCCGGGCCGGAGCGCCTGACCGGGTACCTCACCGTCGAGGGCCGGCCCGAGGTGGCGCTCTGCCGCGGGGGCGCTCTTTCCGTGGACGGGCCGGCGCTCCCCGACCTGCTGGACCTGCACCTGGCGCTCGCGCCCGGGCTGGAGCCGCTGGAGGGCGTGTTCGTGGACGTTCTGGGTGAGGTGCGGAGCGACGACCGGGAGACGTGGCTGGACGCCCTGGAGGTGCGCCGGGCCTCCTTCGAGGGGTGGGGCTGCCGTGCGGACGAAGCCGGCCTGGTGCTGGACGCCTGGGGAAACGAACCGTTCTGGAGTCTGACGGTGGGGCCGGAGACGGCCATGTGGCGAACCCCCGAGGGGGAGCGGAGCTACGGCCACGACGGTCCCTTCCCGCTCCCGCGCGGGGGGTGGGCGCTGGAGGGTGTGACCGCCGACGGGAGCGTGGCCTGGAGCGCACAGATCCTCCAGCGCCCCTGCCAGGACACCATGTCGGGGGCGTATGCGCACCTCGAGATCACGGTGGAGCTGGGGGGCTCCGTCTACCGCGGGTGCGCGTATTCCGGGGCCGCGTGGGACGACGGGCCCTGAACCGGATCTCACCCGGTGGGCGTTCCCACCGCCGCTCTCCCACCACGAACAGGGTAGGCGCTCCTACGCCGCGGTGGGCATTCTCCCGACATACCGGACCGGGGCATCCGCCCGAAGTTGAGACGGATGGTTCCGTCCCTGTTGCAACGAGACGCCCACATGAATGGAGTCGGCGCCGGAAATACCCGTACGCCCGCCCCCCCGGGCTGGATTCCGGACCTGAGGAGCCTGGAGCTCCTGGGGGATCTGGGCCAGGTTGCGTGGTTCCAGGTGGATGGCGACCGAAACGTGGTCGCCATGAGCGGGGCGATGGCCGACCTCACCGGCATCGGGCGCGAGGAGGCGCTCGGCCGGCCGTGCATCTATGTGAGCCGATGCCACGAGTGCCTGCGGGGGTGCGGCGTCTTCGAGCGGGGCTGGCTGCTCCGTCACCCGCTCACGCTCTACGCGGACGACGGACGCGAGATTCCGGTGGCCAAGTCCGGGCAGGTGCTGCTGGACGCGGCGGGAGGTATCGCGGGGGCGCTGGAGGTGGTGGTGCCGCTGGAGGGTTCCCCGCCGGAGGGCGCGTGTGCGGGCGAGGACACCCGCGAGTCGGCGCGCATCGTGCAGGCGCTGAACGCCACGCGTTACAACCGCACCGAGGCCGCTCGCATGCTGGGCATGAGCCGCACCACCCTCTGGCGCAAGATGAGGGAGTACGGAATCTGATCCGACCGATCGGCAGCGGGGTCGGAGGTGGGGCGGGGACCGGCGGCCGGCATCGGTGTCGGGGTGTGGGAGGCCGGCGTGAGGGATGAGGCGCCGTTCACACTCACGCCCCGGGAACGGGATGAGGTGTCCGCAGCCTGGGTGGCGTGCCGGGCCTCGGCCCCCCGCCTTGACCCTCAGGTGCCCGGCTGCGGGCTCGCCTTCCTGGGCATGGTGGTCCTGACGCTCACACCGGCAGTGGGGCGCTGGATCCCGCCGAGCCGCGGCCTGGGAGATGCGCTCTTCGTTCTCGCGGTGGGCGCCCTGCTCGCAGGTGGCCTCTGGGCCCTGCTGGGTGGGGCGGCGGAGCGTCGCCGGGCGGCGCGCGAGGTGGCTGCGGCGCGCTCGATCCTTGCGGAGGTCGCCCCCGGTGGCGCCCGGACTGCGGCGTTGCGGGCGGCCGTCCGCCTTGTTTTCTGGAGCGGTGCCGGTCGCACCGGCGGGACGGGCGTCGGACCGGGCGCAGAGCGCGCCCTGGCGGGCCTCGCGCCGGAGGCGGTCGACTTGGTGCGTGCGGTCGCGGCGTACCGCCTTTCCAGCGAGCGGACACCGCCGCAACTTACCTGATCCTTCCCCGACTCCAACCCCGGACCAACGATGCCGAATACGCCCTGGATGCGGAGTGGGCTGGCGGTGTGCGCCGCCCTCGCCCTCTCCGGCTGTTCCCTCTTCACGTCACCCCAGAGCGGTCCCTCGCCCGCGGGTCCCGCGGGCGCCGCCGGACCGTCCGGGGCGCCGGGCGGTGCCCCCGGGGCCCGCAGACCGGGCGCGCCGCAGGGTGGGCCGAAGGAGTACGACGAGGTCATCACCGAAAAGGCGGTTACGCGCGAAGGGCTGTTCAGGACCCATCGCATCGGCGACGACCTCTTCTTCGAGATCCCGACCGGTGAGTTCGACCGGGAGATGATGCTGATCGCGCGGGCCGTGGAGTCCACGCTGCAGAACCCCGCGGGGTTCTTCGGCGGTGGGGCCCGGGTGCTGGTCCAGTGGGAGCGGTACGGGGACCACGTGGTGCTGCGGGAGCGTTCCTACCGGCTGCAGGCCGACGAGGACGACAACATCTTCCGGCAGGTGCGGGGCTTCCGTAACGGGCCCGTGATCGCGCGGCTTCCGGTACAGGCGTACAACCCGGCCGACAGCGCGGTGGTGGTGGACGTCACCGACCTCTTCCTGACCTTCAACCAGGACATGGGCAGCCTGCAGGGCACCCAGAAGAACCGTAGCTGGTTCGAGCACGTGGCGGCCTTCCCCCGCAACGTCGAGGTCGAGGCGACCCAGACCGGCAGCACCCGCCCCCCGGGAACACCCCCGAACGTGCCGCCCTCCACGCAGACGGTCCGCATGCACTGGAGCATGCTCAAGCTGCCGGACGACCCCATGATGGCGCGCTACGGCGACGACCGGGTGGGCTTCATCTCGACCAGCTACTACGACTTCTCCTCCCGCGAGCACGAGTCCGAGCTCAAGCGCATCATTCACCGCTTCAAGCTCGAGCCCAGCGACACGGCCGCCTTCCGTCGCGGTGAGTTGGTGGAGCCGGTGGAGCCGATCGTCTACTGGATCGATCCCGCCACCCCGGAGTGGATGAAGCCGTGGGTGAAGGTGGGGGTGGAGAAGTGGAACACGGCCTTCGAGGAGGCGGGCTTCCGCAACGCCATCCGCGGCGAGTACGCGCCGGAGGACGACCCGGACTGGTCCATCTACGACCTGCGCCGCTCCATCATCTACTGGCGCCCCTCCACGGTGGCCAACGCCACCGGCGGCCAGATCGTCGACCCCCGCTCGGGCCAGATCCTGAAGGGGGAGGTCAACATGTACCACAACATCATGGACCTGCAGCGGCGCTGGTACTTCGTGCAGGTCTCGCCGCTCGATGAGCGGGCGCAGCGCCTTCCGCTGCCCGACTCCCTCATGGGGCGGCTGGTGGAGTACGTGGTGACCCACGAGGTCGGCCACTCGATCGGCTTCCCCCACAACATGAAGGCGTCGGCCATGTATCCGGCCGACTCCATCCGCAGCCGCCCCTTCCTGGAGCGCATGGGCGGCCACGTGGCCACGCTGATGGACTACTCCCGGTTCAACTACGCGGCGCAGCCCGAGGACAATATTCCGCCCGAGCTCCTCATCCCACAGGTCGGGCCGTACGACAAGTTCGCCGTGAAGTGGGGGTACCGGCCCATCCTGGAGGCGGACTCCCCCGAGGCGGAGCGGACGATCCTCGACGGCTGGGCGCGCGAGCAGGACGACACGCCCTGGTTCCGCTTCAGCACCAGCGACGCCCCCAACGACCCGGAGAACCTGACCGAGGCCGTGGGGGACGCCGACGCGGTGAAGTCCACCACGCTGGGGCTCCGGAACCTGGGGCGCGTGATGGACAACCTGCTGGCCGCCACCGAGACTCCGGGCGAGGACTACTCGCTGACCGAGAACATGTACGGCGAGGCGGTCGGACAGTGGGGGCGCTACATGCGCCACGTGGCCGCCCTCATCGGGGGTGCCATCACCCAGGAGAAGCTGGGTACCGGCCCCCGCTTCGAGCCGGTCCCGGAGGCGCGGCAGCGGGAGGCCATGACCTTCCTGACCGAGAACGCCTTCCAGGTGCCCGCCATGCTCCTGGACCGGGACGTGCTGTGGCGTATCGAGGCCCGGGGCGCGGTGGACCGGATCCGGGACGCCCAGACCTCGCTCTTCGGCACGCTGCTGCAGCCGGCCAAGCTGAACACGCTGGTGGAGTACGAGGCCCTGACCGGGGGGAACACCTACACCCTGGGCGAATACATGGCCGACATGCGCGAGGCGCTCTGGAGTGAGCTGGACGACGGCTCGGTGCGTGTGAACATCTACCGCCGCAACCTGCAGCGGGCCTTCCTGGACCGGGTGGACGCGGAACTGAACCCCACCGAGCGTCAGCTGCAGCAGGAGGAGGCCATCGCGCGCTTCCTGCCCCGCCCGCCCCGCTGGGGGACGGACGTGCGGGCCATGTTGCGGGCCGAACTGCGGGCCATCGACCGCATGGCGCAGAACGCCCTCGGGCGCGCAGGCGACGCCATGACGCGGGTCCACCTGGAGGACGTACGGGCGGAGGTGGCGAGGATCCTGGAGGGGACCCGGTAGCGTCCGCGCCAATCCGGACGGGAGGGGAGCGACGCGGGGGGCGGGTGCCGGCCGGCACCCGCCCCCTGTTGAGATCTCCCCGGGACCGAAGCGCTGGCCTTCTGTCCGAGACGGGCCGGCGCGGACGTCAGCCCCGGTTGAGTCCCTCCAGCAGGAACCGGGCTACGGCGTCCACATCACGGTACTTGAGCCCCTCGAGTCCCCAATGGGGCATGCCGTTCTCGGAGCCGGTGTAGATGAACTGCCGCAGCCCTTCCAGGTCGCCCAGGAAGCGCCAGTCCGGCACCGTGACGTCCGGGGGGCGGAGCGTATCACCCTGGGAGACGAAGCCTCCGTCCCCCTGCGCGAACCGCCCGTGGCAGCGGACGCAGGAGTAGCTGAAGACGACGCTCCCGCGCACCACCGCGTCCTCCGGGGCCTCCCAGG
Organism: Longimicrobiales bacterium; assembly: GCA_032250975.1. Taxonomy (GTDB): domain Bacteria; phylum Gemmatimonadota; class Gemmatimonadetes; order Longimicrobiales; family Gaopeijiaceae; genus Gaopeijia. The sequence goes on from JAVVFC010000036.1 coordinate 10,379, forward strand.
CGATGGTGTCGAAGGCGGCGGCGTCGTACTGCGTCAGGGCGGCCTGCACGGAGTCCGCCCCGGTGACCCGGTTCCGCTGATCCTGCGGTGCGTCGTCCCCGCCACAGGCCGAAAGAGATGCGAGGGTCACGAAGGTGAGGATCCGGAAGCCGCGCATGGGGCTCATCCTTGATCGAGGTGTGGATGTACGCTTCCCCAATCACGATAACGCCCCCGCGGGACAGAGTGCCGTAGGGAAAGCCCCGGAGAGCCTGTCCGAGGAATACAGCGGGCGGACTCCCGGCCCGGCGTAGCGGACAGACCCGGGGCGTCGGGCCCGGGCGTGCGGCGGCTTGCCCGCGCGGTGCCGCCCCGGGCACATTGCCCCGCATCCCGCATCCCGCATCCCGCATCCGACGCCCCCTTCGCGAGCGCAGGTGTCATGTCCGAATCGTCCGAATCCTCCGCCTCGCCCGGCCTGGATCGCCGGGGGCTACTCAAACTGGGGGCCTTGGGCGCCGGGGCCGCCGCACTGGGCTCCCTGTCCGCCTGCGCACCCCCGGACCGGCGCGGGGAGCGCGGCGCCGGTGGGCCTGAGGCGTGGGGCCCGCCGCCGCGCCTGAGCGTTCCGCCCGAGGCTCCCTTCCGTGCTCCCCCGATGGAGACGGTGCGCATAGGGTTCGTGGGCGTGGGCGGGATGGGGGGCGCCCACGTGCGGAACTTCCTGCGCATCCCCGGCGTGGAAATCCGGGCCCTCTGCGACACCGACGCGCCCCGGGCGGCCGAGGTGGCGTCGTGGGTGACGGCGGAGGGTCGCCCCGCCCCCACGCTCTACACGCGCGGGGAGCGGGATTACGAGCGGCTCTGTGCCGAGGAGGAGCTGGACCTGGTGTTCACCGCGACGCCCTGGCGCTGGCACGTACCGGTCTGCGTGTCCGCCATGGAGAGCGGCAAGCACGCCGCCACCGAGGTTCCGGCCGCCTACACTGTGGAGGACTGCTGGCGGCTGGTGGAGACGGCCGAGGCGCGCGCGAAGCACTGCGTAATGATGGAGAACTGCAACTACGACCGCCCCGAGATGATGGTCTTTCACCTGGCGAAGCTGGGGCTGCTGGGGGAGATCCTCCATGCCGAGTGCGGCTACCTGCACGACCTGCGCGAGATCAAGTTCTCCGACCAGGGAGAGGGGCTCTGGCGCCGCGACCACTCCCGGGCCCGCAACGGCAACCTCTACCCTACCCACGGGCTGGGGCCGGTGGCGAACGTCATGGACATCAACCGGGGCGACCGATTCTCGTACCTGGTGTCCATGAGCTCCCCGTCGCGCGGGCTGCAGGCGTGGGCGGCCGAGCACTACCCGGCGGGCGATCCCAGGCGGCGGGAGTCGTTCGTACTGGGAGACGTGAACGTCTCGCTCATCCGGACCCACCACGGCCGCACCATCTACCTGAGCCACGACACCAACCTTCCCCGCCCCTACTCGCGCATCCACATGGTGCAGGGCACCCGGGGGCTCTTCCACGGCTACCCCCACCGGGTGCACATCGAGGGGATGAGCCCGCCCCACCGCTGGCAGGAGTGGACCGAGCTGCTGGCCGAGTACGACCACCCCCTGTGGCGGGACCTGGAGGCGATGAGCGCCGGCGCGGGCCACGGCGGGATGGACTTTATCGAGGACTACCGCCTGGTCAAGTGTCTGCGCGAGGGTCTGCCCACCGACATGAACGTCTACGACGCGGCCGCGCTCTCGGTGGTGATCCCTCTGACCGAGTGGTCGGTGGCCAACGGCAGCCGACCGGCCGAGTTCCCCGACTTCACGAGGGGCGGGTGGCGACGCTGGCCCGCCTGGGAGATCGTACGGGCCTGACGCGGGGCTTGATGCACGGATCCCCGAGTTGCTAATCTGAAGTCTGTGCGCCCCCCCCGCCGGAGTCCCTCCCATGAACCGACGCGCCTTCCTTTTCACGCTTCCAGCCGCCGCTCTTGTGGGGGTGGCTCTGCCGGGCCGCCTCCGTGCGCGCCTGCGCGGCGTCGAGGAGCACCCCGACCCACGCCCGGGCATCGACGCCTCCAAGGTGGTCAGCGCGGAGCAGCTCCGCAGCGAGGGGTTCGACGACGAGGTCATCGCGCTCTATGACGGCATCCGCGAGATGCCGGAGATCGCCGACGGGCTCGCGTGCTACTGCGGGTGCATGTGGGGCGGGACACGCTCCCTGCTCGAGTGCTACTGGGACGATGGCATGGCGCGCGGGTGCCTGATCTGTCAGGGTGAGGCGCGGCTGGCCTACGGCCGCTGGAAGCAGGGCCAGTCGCTCCGGCGCATCCGCCGCGCCATCGACGCCCGCTTCGGGTAGAGCCCGGGCCGGAGGGGCCTCGAGCGCCATGCCCCGATCGTTCGCTCCCGGCCGGGTGAACCTGATCGGGGAGCACATCGACTACCACGGCCTGCCGGTGCTTCCCATGGCGCTCAGCCACGGGGTCCGGCTCACGTTCGTTGCCCGCACCGACGCCGTCGTGGTGGTGCGGAACGCCGATCCGGGCTACGGGGAGCGGCGTTTTCCGCTCGCGCCCCTGCCCGCGCCCACGCCGCCGCCCCTGCCCGCGCCCACCCCCGGCCCGTCCGGCGACTGGGGAAATTACGTCTGGGCAGCGGCCGTGACGGTGGCGTCCCGCTTCGGAGCGCGGGTGGGAATCGAGGGCACGGTCTCGTCCGATCTTCCTGCGGGGGGTGGGCTCTCCTCCTCCTCGGCCCTGGTGGTGGCGGTAGCGCAGGCGCTGCTGTACGCCTCCAACCTCCGTCCCGACCGCCTTGAACTGGCCGAGGCGCTGGCGGAGGGGGAGCGACTGGTGGGGACGGCCGGGGGCGGGATGGACCAGGCGGCTTCGCTCCTGGGACGGGAGGGGTACGCGCTGCGTGTCTCCTTCGATCCGCTGACCGTCGAGACCGTGCGCGTCCTGGACGGGTGGGCGGTCGTGGTGGCCGACTCGGGCGTGCGTGCCCGCAAGTCCGCCGAGCTTCGGGACGCGTACAACCGGCGGCGCACGGAGAGCGCGCGGGCGCTGGCCGGGATCGCTGGGGCGTGCGGCCTGCCCGGAGCGTCGCCAGCACGGCTGGTGGCGCGGGTCGGGGTTCCGGAGCTTCTGGAGCGGTGCGCCCACCGACCCGGTCAGGGGGCGCGCTGGGCGGAGCACGCGCTGGCCGAGGCCGGAAGGGTGGAGGCGGCGGTCGCGGCGCTGCGGGCCGGCCGCCTGCAGTCCTTCGGGCAGCTGCTGGACGCATCCCATGCCTCGCTGCGGGACGTCTACCGGGTCAGCCACCCGCGCCTGGATGCCCTGGTGGCGGCGGCCCGCGGCGCGGGCGCCGCCGGCGCCCGTCTGACCGGTGCGGGGTTCGGGGGCTGCATGCTGGCGGTCTGCGCGGTAGAGCGGGCCGCGGCGGTCGCGGAGGCCCTCGCGGAGGCCCGGGCTGCCCTGGGTGCGCCCCGCGGGCGCGCACCTTTCCGGGCGCGGCCGGGGGGCGGCGCGCACGTCGAAGCCTGACCGCGACATTTGCGCACGACCCCGTCCTGTCCCCATAGTGCCGGAGTGGGACGGGGTGGCGGGGTGGGGTCGTGCCGCTCGCCTCAGGAGGTCGCGCATGGGCGTCTACAGTCGCATCGTCATGGGGGCGGAGGCCGGGCTCATGGCCGGTGCCGGGGTCGTCTTCCTCTTCCTGATCCAGGACGCCCTGCACCTGACCCCCCTGGCGACGCCCGAGGCGTTGGCCGCGGGACTCTTCGGCCCCGGTGGGTACCGCTACGATACCGACCTGCTGGCCCGGGCCGCGGGGATCGCCACGACCGCAACCTCACTGCTGGGATACACCCTCCTCCACTTCCTGACCTTCGCGGCCGTCGGTGTGCTCGCTGCCTTCACACTGGCGGGGGCCAGCTGGCTGGGGAGCCTGGTGCAGGGCGGGCTCTTCGGCGCCACCGTCTGCACCGGCGTCTTCTACGGGTGCCGCTGGCTGATGGAGACACCCGTCCGCCTGGAGTCCGTGGGACCGGCCTCGGTTGTGGTGGCGAACCTTGTCGCCGGCGTCATCCTGGGGGGCGCCCTCTACATCGCCCGCCACGTGGACGAGCAAGCGGAAGCGCCCGCCATCAGCCGCCGACCCGGGCCGGATTGAGCCGCACGATGGCCCCGGCCCCCAGCGCCGCGACCGCGAGCAGCGCACCGCCCAGCACGGTGCGGCCGTAGAGCAGGAAGCCGGTGCCGAAGAGCGCCGCGTAGACGGCCACGCACCCCAGGAGCCAGGCCAGCGCCGAGGCGCTCAGCGAGCCCCCCGGGGGCGCCCCGGCCGCATCACCCGGATCCAGCGGCACCGGTCCCCACCCGGGGCCGAGTGGCCGGATGCGGGCCCGGAAGTCCCGCAGCCGCTCCATCCGGTCGGGCGGGGTCAGGAACGTGACCACGATCCAGCCGACCGTGGTGATCGCGACCCCCACGACCAGCTGCGTGGAGGCGCTCCAGTCGGGGGTGGGCCAGGTGAAGGTAAGCGACCCGCCGAGGAGCCCCCCGAGGGACAGCGCGATCCGCCCCGGGCCCCCGGTGAACCAGACCGCCACCGCGAACGAGATCACCATGGCGCTGATCTCGCTCCAGGCGTTGATGCGCCACCAGAACCAGCGCAGGATGAAGACCAGTCCGGTGCCGGCGCCGATCTGAAGCAGGATCTGGAACGCCTGCAGCGCGTTCGTCAGGCGGAGCGCCACGTACCCCATCACCACCGTGAGCAGCACCGTGGTGATGCGGGCCACCCTCACGTAGTGCCGGTCGTCCCGCCCCGGAGCCAGGAATCGGCGGTAGGCATCCTGCACCACGTAGGACGCGCCCCAGTTCAGGTGGGTCGAGATGGTGGACATGTAGGCGGCCGCCAGCGAGGCCACCACCAGCCCCAGCAGCCCCGCGGGCAGGAACACCAGCATGGCGGGGTAGGCCAGATCATGCCCCAGGATGGACGGGTCCAGCCCGGGGAAGGCAGCCTGGATGTCCTGCAGCGTCGGGTACACCACCAGCGAGGCCAGCGCCACCAGGATCCAGGGCCAGGGGCGGAGGCCGTAGTGCGCCACGTTGAACCAGAGCACGCTCTTGAGCGACTCCTCCTCGGTGCGTGCCGCCAGCATCCGCTGGGCCGCGTACCCGCCCCCGCCCGGCTCGGAGCCCGGGTACCAGGTGCTCCACCACTGCACCGCGATGGGAATGACGAAGACCGCGGCGGCCGTGCTCCAGTCGCTGAAGTCGGGAAGGAAGGAGAGCCGGCCCTCGAGTGCGGGGTGGTTCATCAGCCCGCCCAGTCCCCCCACCTGAGGATGGCCCACAGCGTAGACGGCGGCCGCCACGCTCCCCGCCATGGCCAGGACGAAGAGGAGCAGGTCGGTGGCGACCACCCCCCAGAGCCCGGACGTGGCCGAATAGAGGAGCGTCACCGTTCCCGCCACCAGCACCACCGTCACCGGACTCACCCCCAGCAGCACCCCGCCGATCTTGGTGGCGGCCAGCGTCACGGTGGCCATGATCATCACGTTGAAGAAGAAGCCCAGATAGAGGGCCCGGAACGCGCGCAGGAAGGCGGCCGGCCGCCCGGAGTAGCGCAGCTCGTAGAACTCCATGTCCGTGACCACGCCGGAGCGGCGCCACAGCCGGGCGTAAAAGAAGACCGTGAGCATCCCGGTGATGCAGTAGGCCCACCACACCCAGTTCCCGCTCACGCCGCCCGTACGCACGATGTCCGTCACCAGGTTGGGCGTGTCCGTGGAGAAGGTGGTGGCCACCATCGAGGTGCCCAGCACCCACCACGGGAGCGTGCGTCCGGCCAGGAAGTATTCGGTGGTGTCCTCGCCCGCGCGGCGCACGAAGAACATGCCCACCGCCAGCACCACCACGCCGTAGGCGGCCATCACCATCCAGTCCAGAGGGGCCAGCCTCATGGGCGCTCCAGGGTTGCCGCCAGCGGGGTGGCGTAGGTCCCGTCCCGGTGCAGCCCCTCCAGCCGCTGGCGCACCGGGTCGGCATCGCCCGGGTGGGTGACGCCGAACCAGGGACTGTTCGCCGGCAGCAGCCGGAGTCGCAGGCGGCCTTCCTCCAGGAGCTGGTCGACCGCCTGGCTGAGCGCGAACTCCGCGGCCGCGTCCGCACCCCGCTCCACGAGGAAGGTGTGGAAGGCCTGCCGCAGCTCGGCGAGCAGGCAACGCTGAAAGCCCCACAGGTTCATGGAGGCGGCGCTCCCGGGCGGCACCGAGACCGGCCGCCCCTCCGGGTCCACCCCAAGCAGCCGCCCCTCGGTCCCTCGCCGCACCTCACGGAGCTCCACCACCCGCACCACGGCGTCCCCGGGCCCGGTCCGGATCCACCCGCGCGACACCCCGCCCCCGGGCGAGAGCGTCCCTTCCATGGGGTAGCCCACCACCACCGCGGCGCACGGGTACTCCCCCGACGTCTCCGGGGCGCGCGCATCGCTGTCCCGGCGGCCCGGCGAGTCCTGCGTCCGTTCGGGTGGGCCGAGCCGCCCCGCACCCTCCACCGGGGCCGCCGGCCCGGAGGGACCCGAGAGTGTCCGCGCCAGGGCGGCCAGCGCGTCCGGGCCGTACCAGTCGTCCGCGTTGGCCACCCCGAAAGCGTCCGCCACGTGCGGCTCCGCGGCCAGGAGGGCGTGCGCCGTGCCCCACGGCCGCGACCGGGTGGCGGCCAGGTTGCAGAGCGCGGGCGGAAGGTCGTCGAGCCGCTGGCAGGCCCACTGCACCGGCACGCCGCCGCCCAGGTGCTGCGCCAGGTGGTCCTGGAGCGGGCCGAGCAGAGAGCGGGTGGTCACCGCCACCACAGAGCCGAACCCCGCCCGGAGCGCGTCCACCACCGTGTAGGCCAACAGGCTGGCGCCTCCCGGACCGAGGGGGGCCAGCTGTTTGGGCGCCCCGAAGCGGGTGGAGCGTCCCGCCGCCAGCAGCACGAGGGTCGGCGCCACGGCTCAGGCGAAGAGCGCCGGGTGACCCCCGGTGTGCAGAAAGACGATGCGGTCACCGGCCAGGAAGCGGCCTTCGCGGACCCAGGCGATCAGGCCGGCCGCCGCCTTGGCCGTGTAGACCGGGTCCACCAGCAGCCCCTCGCTGCGCGCCAGCAGCTCGGTGGCCTCCCGGGAGGCGGGAGTGGGAATGCCGTACCCCTCGCCCACCTGCGCGTCGGAGGTGTGGGTGCGGGCCAGAACGTCCTGCAGCCGGTTCGGGTCCTGGTCGAGCCGCTCCAGCGCTCCGGCGGCCAGCTCGGCCGCGCCTTCCAGCAGCGCGTCCCGGGGGGTGTCCGCGCTCACCGCCCACAGGTGGACGTCCGGCCGCTCCAGGAGCGCGAGTCCCGCCATCAGCCCCGCCAGCGTCCCGCCCGAGGACGAGGCCAGCACCAGGTGCACGTCCCGGTCGCGCGACGCCGGCTGCTGGTCGTGCAGCTCGAGCGCGGCGCGCACGTACCCGAGCGCGCCCAGCGACGTGGACGCCCCCAGGGGGATGACGAGCGCTTTGCCGCCCGACTCCGCGATGCGGCGCACCTCCACCTCGATGGCCTCCGAGCGCTGGGTGCGGGAGGCCACGTGGCGGATCTTGGCGCCCAGCAGCCGGTGCAGGAGCGCGTTCCCGGTGGGGGGATCGGGCGCGTCGCCGTTGACCACCAGCACGCACCCCACCCCCAGGCGGGCCGCAGCGGCGGCCGTGACGCGGCAATGGTTGGACTGGACGCCGCCCGTGGTCACCAGGTGGGTCACGCCCTGCAGCCGCGTGGGCGCCAGCTCGTGCTCCAGCTTGCGTACCTTGTTGCCCCCCAGCCCGAAGCCGGTCTCCTCGTCCAGCTTGGCCAGCAGCTCCGGCGTCTCGGGTCCGAGTGCGCCGCGCAGCCGGGGGAGCGAGATCAGGGGCGTCGGCCCGGCCACCAGAGGGGTGCGGGGGTGCAGGTCGAGCAGGGCGAGGATGGCGTCGGGGCGCATGGGCGTCAGGCGGATCGGATGGCGTCGGGGCGCGCGCGCGCCGCCCACCGACCCGCGGCGGCCAGCACGCTGGCGGCGTGGATGTCGGCGATGGCGTGCACGTCGGGAGCGTATCCTCCGGACATCACCACCGCCACCGGCACCCCCGCCCGCTCGGCCTGATCGTAGACCATGGCGTCGCGCCGGGCCATCCCCTCCACCGACACGCTCAGCCGCCCCAGAGCGTCTCCGTGATAGGGGTCGGCGCCCGCCAGGTAGCAGATCAGATCGGGCCCCCACTGCAGCACGATGCGGAGCACGCCCGCGACCGCCTCCAGGTAGGGGCCGTCCGCGGCGCCGTCGGGGAGTGCGACGTCCAGGTCGCCCTCCTCCTTGCGGAAGGGGTAGTTGCCGGCTCCGTGCACGGACGTCGTCAGGACGGACTCGTCGTCCCGGAAGATGGCGGCCGTCCCGTTCCCCTGGTGCACGTCCAGGTCCAGCACCGCGACGCGCCGGGCCAGCCCGCGCACCTGCACGTCGCGCGCTGCTACCGCGACGTCGTTGAACACGCAGAAGCCCTCGCCCCGGTCCGCGAAGGCGTGGTGCGTGCCCCCGGCCAGGTTGGCGGCGAAGCCCTCGCGCAGCGCGGCCCGCGCCGCGGCCAGCGTTCCGCCCACCGAGCGGCGCGAGCGTTCCACCAGCCCGGCCGACCAGGGGAACCCGATGCGCCGCTGCTCCGCGGGCGGAAGGGTGCCCGCGCTCACCCGGCCCAGGTACTCACCGGTGTGCACCCGGAGCAGCTCCTCGTCGGTGGCCGCCTCCGGGACCCGCAGCTCCACCCGGGGATCGCGCGCCACCCGTTCCCGCAGCAGGGCGTACTTCGCCATCGGGAACCGGTGTCCCTCCGGCAGGGGGAGCACGAAGTGGTCGCAGTAGTAGGTCTGCACGCGGGCCGGCGCGACTCAGCGCGGGGTGACGAAGATGCGGTCGGCCATGGCGGGCGGGACCATGGTGGTGGTGTCGGACTCGCTTCCGCCGCCCCCCTCGACCTCCGCCCCCGCCCCGCCGTCTGCGCCGCCGCCGCCCACACGTACCCGCAGGCCGCGCCCCGGGACCCGGTCCAGCACCGTGACCGCGGCCCCCGGCACCAGCCCGTCGGCCTCCATGGCGCGCAGGTCGTCGGCGCGGTCGTCCCGCACCGACTCGATCACGTGCGGCTCCTCCAGCACCGCCGCCGCCAGCGTGGTGCGCGAGGCACTCTCGATCTCGCCCCGCGCGGTGGGGATGGGCGAGCCGTGCGGATCATGGCTGGGGTCCCCCAGCGCGTGGGCCATGGCGTCGATCAGGCGGTCCGAGGCGGTGTGCTCCAGCCGCTCCGCCTCCTGGTGCACGTCCTCCCAGGCGTAGCCCAGACGCTCGGTCAGGTAGGTTTCCAGCACCCGGTGGCGCCGGATGACCCGCAGCGCCTCGCGGCGCCCGTTCTCAGTCAGGAGCACGCCGCGGTAGGGCGCGTGCGCCAGCAGCCCGGCGCCGGCCAGCCGCTTGACCATTCCGGTCACCGAGGCGGGCTGCACGGCGAGCTGCTCCGCCAGCGCCGAGGTGCTGGCGGGGCCGCCGTCCCGGGTGAGGGCGAAGACGGCCTTCAGGTAGTCCTCGACGGAGCGGGAGAGACGCTTGGAATCGGAGCTCACGGCGTGCGGGGTGTGGGGAAACCGGGGATGTGAGGAAGGGGCGAAACCGGCGGGCCCGGTATCGGTATAATGATTCGAGGATCGTTCACAGGGAATCCGGGTGCGGCGCGTCACCGCCGCGGAGGGGGCGTCGTGGGGAAGTACGAGGAGAGCACCGAAGGGATCCTGGTCCGCGTGGACCCGGACTTTTCCCTGGCCCGCTCGGACCTGGGCGAGCGGCGCTTCGTCTTCTCCTACCGCGTGCACATGGAGAACCAGGGCGCGGAGCACGGGCGACTGCTCTACCGCCACTGGCGCATCCACGACGCCGGCGCCGGCGACAGCGAGGTGGACGGCGAGGGCGTGGTGGGGGTGCAGCCCGAGCTGGCGCCCGGCGAAGCGCACGCCTACGAGAGCTTCTGCGTGCTCACCTCCCCGTCGGGCTACATGCAGGGGCACTACGTCTTCCAGCGCCCGGACGGGCGCCGCTTCCGGGTGGCGATTCCGCGCTTCCACCTGGACGCGCCCCTGCCCTCGTTGGACCCGTGGGGGCGTGGCGCGGGCGGGGGCCTGCACTGAGCGGCCGCCCGCTCTTTGAGCAACTTGGCGTGTTGCATAGATTTGGCGGCTTGCAGGGAATCGGGTTTCCCTGGGCCAGCCAAACGGGAATCGGGAGGATTGCGTGGAAGACGCCGTTGCCGTGGACGCCAAGCGGATCCTGCTGCGCTATGGAGCCCCCATCACGGTCATGGATGACATCCCCGAGGCGAAGCGCATCGAGTTTGCCCGGGCGGTGACGCGCACGCCGCTCGCGGAGCGCGGTCGCTTTCTGAAGCGGCTCCTCGCTGACGAAGGGTATCTGAAGACCTGAAGGGCGCGTAGAGCCCGGGCGCTCAGGGCCGCGGCCGCGCGGGTCCGAGGCGCTCAGAGCCGCGGTGGAGGCGGGCGGTCCGTGGAGGGCGGGGGCGCGTCCCCTTCCACCTCCAGCACGCGCGGGGCATCGACCGGCAGTTGCACCGAGACGCGGCTCCACCCGCCGCCGGGTCCCTCCGGGGGCGCCGCCAGTGCCGCCCCGGTCACGTCCAGAGCCGCCTCACGGCCGTCCACACGGATCGCGCGCACGTGGGCCAGCGGCTGCCACGGCCGGAAGACCACCATCACCGGGACGCTGCCTGCCTCGGGCCGCAGCGTCCAGCAGACGTGCCCGCCGCTCCGCTCGAATTCGAGCGCCAGCACGGCGTCGCCCACGCGGATCCCCGCCACCCGGAAGCGCGTCCAGTGCGGGGGCAGGAAGGGGGAGAGGCCGAGCCGGCCCGAGCGCGCGTCGGGCTCAGCGCCCAGCACCCCCGCCAGCAGCAGGTGCAGCAGGAGGGGGCCGTGTCCGTCGGCCAGCCGGGCGGGAGCCCGCGTGACCGCCTCCACACCGGCCCGGAAGGCCAGGGCCCGGGCCAGGCGCAGGTCCGGGCCCGCGTCCGCACCTGTCCCACCGTAGCCCTCGCCCGCCCCACC
>JAVVFC010000370.1:0-584 GCA_032250975.1 Longimicrobiales bacterium
GAGATGTTGGTCTCGATGGTGTTCAGTTCGGCCAGGGCAGAGTACAGGGTGGTGGTCTTACCGGACCCGGTGGGGCCGGTCACCAGCACCATGCCGTAGGGTTTGTGGATGGCGTCCTTGAAGGCGGCGAGGGCCCCCTCCTCGAAGCCCAGCTTGGTCATGTCGAGCTGGAGGTTCGACTTGTCCAGCAGGCGCAGCACGATCTTTTCGCCGAACAGGGTGGGCAGCACCGACACCCGGAAGTCCATGTCCTTGTCCTTGGACAGCTTGAGCTTGATGCGCCCGTCCTGGGGCAGGCGCCGCTCGGCGATGTCCAGGCTGGCCATGATCTTGAGGCGGCTGGTGATGGCGTTGCGCAGCTTCATCGGCGGCTTCATCTCTTCGTACATCACGCCGTCGATGCGGTAGCGCACCCGGAACGACTTCTCGTAGGGCTCGATGTGGATGTCGCTGGCGCCCTTCTTGATGGCATCGGTCAAGATGAGGTTGACCAGCTTGACCACCGGGGCGTCTTCTACGGCCCTCTCGAGGTCGGCGACGTTGATGTCTTCCGCCTCGCTCACCACCTCCAGGTCGTCCAGGTC
>JAVVFC010000371.1:0-566 GCA_032250975.1 Longimicrobiales bacterium
CTGCCGGCCTCCGTGCGCGCCCAGCAGGCGTGGACGCCGCCCGACACGGCCACCCTGGAGCGCGCCCGCGAGATCCTGCGGCGGCAGCCGGTGATCGACGGACACAACGACGTGGTCTGGGAGATCCGCACGCACCCGGACGCCCCGGGCGACGTAGCGGCGTACGGCCTGGAGGGCGGCGCGCCGGGACAGACCGACATCCCGCGTCTGCGGAGGGGCGGGGTGGGGGCGCAGTTCTGGTCGGTCTACGTGCCGGGCGAGTACGCCGACAGCGGGTTCGCCCGGGTGCAGCTCGAGCAGATCGACATCGCGCTGCGCATGATCGAGCGGCACCCGGAGCTGGAGCTCGTGCGGACGGCCGACGAACTGGAGGCCGCGGTGGCGCGCGGCCGGATCGCCTCGCTGCTCGGGGCCGAGGGCGGGCACGCGCTCGAGAACTCGCTCGGCGCCCTGCGGGCCTATCGCCGGCTGGGCGTCGCCTACCTGACGCTGACCCACAACGTGACGCTCGACTGGGCGGACGCGGCGATGGACGAGCCGCGGCACGACGGGTTGACCGCGTTCGG
>JAVVFC010000372.1:0-561 GCA_032250975.1 Longimicrobiales bacterium
GTTGGTGCCCACCGGCACGGTGGACTTGGTCACCACCACCGCGTAGCCGGTCAGCGCCCCGGCGATTTCGGCGGCGGCGGCCATCACGTAGCCGAGGTCGGCGTGCCCGTCGCCACGCCGCGACGGCGTGCCCACCGCGATGAACACCGCGTCGGCGCCGTCCACCGCCCCGGCGATGTCGGTGGTGAAGCGCAGTCGCCCGGCGGCGACGTTGCGCGAAAGCACCGCCTCGAGCCCCGGCTCGAAGATCGGGATCACGCCCTCGCGCAGCTTGCCGATCTTCTCGGCGTCGATGTCGACGCAGGTGACGTGGTGGCCGGATTCAGCCAGGCAGGCGCCGGAGACGAGGCCGACGTATCCGGTTCCGATGACTGCAACATTCATGGAAGACAGGATGACAACATCGCAGCGCCGCTCGCCTGCTTATTGCAGCGACTGGAAGGTGCCTGCTCGATCATTCGAACCGCAAGCTTGCGGCCAATATCTGATCTCTGCTCCATAGACACATCTGACGCTCCGCATCTGGTGGACCAATCGTCAATTCGAAACAGCGGATCATCC
>JAVVFC010000373.1:0-560 GCA_032250975.1 Longimicrobiales bacterium
GGTGCGGGGTGGTGCGGGGGGGAGGGGCGGTGCGGGACGAGGTGGCGCGGGCGATCACCGAGGCATGCCCCGAGCGCGGGCGGGCCGCGCGGATCGAGGCGCGCCTCCGGGCGCTCTTCGGTGACGCCCCGGCCGCGGCGACCCCGGAGGGCGCGTCGTGACGCGCGCCGAGGAGTCGGTGGAGGCGGGCCGGGCGCTCGCCGAGCGGGTCGAAGGTGCGCGGGCGGGCCTCCTCACCTGCGTGCACTGCGGCTTCTGCCTCCCGGCCTGCCCCACGTGGCGAGAGGTCGGCGACGAAGCCGATTCGCCGCGCGGTCGCCTGTACCTGATGCGCGCCGTCGCCGAGGATCGACTCGATCCCGCCTCCGACGCCTTCCAGGAGCACATCGATCGGTGTCTCGGGTGCCGGGCGTGCGAGCCGGTCTGCCCGTCCGGGGTGCCGTACGGCTCGCTCCTCGAGGCGGCGCGCGAGGTGGCGCACGCGGCACGTCCCGCCCGTGCGCGCCCCGGCGGGCGCGCGGTGCCGCTTCTCCTCGCCCTCTTCCGGCATCCCCTCGCGC
>JAVVFC010000374.1:0-555 GCA_032250975.1 Longimicrobiales bacterium
GGATCATGACTGTGCTCCCTGTTACCGGCACAGCACCGGAGGAAGCGGACGATATGGCAGAGCGATGGACAACGGCAGAGATGCCCGATTTGGCTGGCAAGGTCGCGATTGTCACCGGAGCAAACAGCGGGACCGGCTACCACACGGTTGCTGCCTTCGCCGCAAAAGGGGCGACGGCAGTGATGGCCTGCCGCAACCTGGAGAAAGGAGAGGCGGCGCTGGGCCGGCTGCAGGACGCCGTGCCGGGAGCGAAGGTGGCGCTGATGCAGCTCGATCTGGCAAGCCTGGCCTCCGTGCAGCAATTCGCCGCAGCGTTCCGCGCAAAGCATGATCGGCTGGACATCCTGGTGAACAATGCCGGGATCATGATGGTCCCTTACGGCCAGACAGAGGACGGCTTCGAGCGACAGTTTGGCACCAACCATCTCGGGCACTTCGCGCTGACGGGCTTGTTGTTCGAGCGGCTGGTAAGCACGCCCGGGTCGCGGGTGGTGAACGTGAGCAGCAACGGGCACCGTCTGGGCAGCATGGATTTCGACAATCTGATGTATGAGC
>JAVVFC010000375.1:0-553 GCA_032250975.1 Longimicrobiales bacterium
CGAGATCGAGGAACCGGACGGGGGAGAGATCCTCGCGACTGGCCTGCTCGAGCAGCTCGCTCAGGGTCTCGGCCACATGGGTGAGCTTCAGGCTCGTGCACTTCTCGGCCACGCCGTCCAGGTCGACCTTCGCTTTCGGGCTCATCGGAGGGCCTCCACGAGCTCGGCGTAGGCCTCCAGCGGGCGCCGGAGCCGGTCGGGCTCGGGCAGCAGCCACAGGGCGGTGCGCGAGGGACCCGACAGGCCGGCCATCTGGAGCCGGGCCCGCTGCCCGAGCGGCGTGGGCCGCAGAACGTCGGCCGTCGATTCCCCCTCGAAGTGGTCTGGATCGATGACCAGCCGTGCCCGGGTGTGCCGCGGATGCCGGGCCACCTCTTCCCCGCCGGCCCGGACCACGACTTGAGCGTGCGTACCGAGCACCTCGACCTGCCGTCCCACCCAGCGGAAGGGGACGCTGTAGCGGTGGCCCTCGAAGGAGACCAGGCAGTCGCGCTGCACCCGGTGCGAGACCACCACGTCGAAGGGCTCCTCAAGCCGTGGCAGCGGCTGGAGC
>JAVVFC010000376.1:0-549 GCA_032250975.1 Longimicrobiales bacterium
CCAGCAGCGCTCCGACCTCGGGGTCGAGCCGCCCGCGCACCACCCAGCTTCCGTCCTCGTCCGGGTAGAGGGTGAGCGAGCGCGACTCGTGGCGCAGCTGCTCCAGCGCGGCCTCCTCCGTGCGGTCGACCCGCCGCCACGCCCGCACCACCCGCTCGACGTGCGCGGCGGTGCCGTGCCGCGCCACCTCGAGGAGATCGGCCTCGTTCTCGGGGGTCGCGACCCGCGTGAGCGCGCGCACCTTCGCATACGACAGCGCGCCCGACGCCATCCCGCGCGAGATCCGCGGAAGCTCACCGAGCGCGCGCGCCACCCGCAGGTGTTCGCGCGCCGTGCCGAGCCCGATCCCCGTCCGCCACGAGAGCCAGTGCGCGCACGTCCGGAAGCCGTTGCCCCACCCCTCGCGGCGGTCGAACTCGGCGACGAGCACGAGGAGGCGGTAGGTGGCCGCGTGGATCTGGGCCGCGAGCTCGGCGATCTCGTCGGCGAGTCGGTCGGTGTCGGAGGTCGGGGCGAGGGCCGCGCTCGGGGGCGCGCTCGGGGCCACGG
>JAVVFC010000377.1:0-548 GCA_032250975.1 Longimicrobiales bacterium
AGAGACGCGCATAGGTACAGAAGTTTTTAGACCGATCGGAAAATATCACATAATTTGTTGATATATATATATTTATTTGATGAAAAGATGAGTCTGTCACCGGTCATGGGATGGGTGAATCCCAGAATACATGCGTGTAGGGCTTGGGTTTTACACTCGGAAAGTGGGGTTTTCAGCTCGGGAGGCAAGCCGGCCGTGCGGGCCCGCCGGCCACCGTAGAGGGGATCGCCCACCACGGGGTGGCCGATCGACGCCATGTGGACCCGGATCTGGTGCGTGCGCCCGGTGGCGAGGCGGCATTCGACGAGCGCCGCGCGGTCGCCGAACCGTTCCACCACCTTGTAGAAGGTTTTCGCCGTCTTGCCGGCGCCATCGGCACGCACGGCCATCTTCTTGCGATTGCGCGGATCGCGCCCGATGTTGCCGGTGACCTCACCCTCGGCCGGGCGCGGCACGCCCCACACCAGGGCGCGGTAGACGCGGTCGATGGAGTGGTCCTCGAACTGCTTGGCGAGTCCCCGGTGGGCGATGTCGTGCTTGGCCGCAAC
>JAVVFC010000378.1:0-543 GCA_032250975.1 Longimicrobiales bacterium
CCGCACCGGAACCGCTGCCTCCACCCAGTAGGTGTCCGTGCCCACCAGGGTGGCAAGTACCGTGCTCTGGGTCACCCGGGCCCCCACGTCCACGGCACGGGACCGCACCAGGGCGTTGAACGGCACGCGAAGGGTCGTGCGTTCCAACTCGACCTCCGCCCGGGCGATCTCGGCCTGGACCCCGTCGACCGTGGCGCGGGCCGCGTCCAGTTGGGGCTTGCGCAGCAGCAGGGACTGATCGGCCTCCCCTACCACTTCACCCAGCAGCTCGAACTCACGACGGGCGATGGCTTGGTTGCCCTGCTCCACCGCCAGGTCCGCCTCGGCCCGGGCCAGATGGGTGCGCAGCCGCTGCAGGGCCAGCTCGTAGTCCGTGGTATCCAGGCGCAGCAGGGTCTCCCCCTGGCGGAGGCGCCCGCCGGGTGCCAGCTGTCCGCTCACCCATACCACCTCACCGCTCACCCTGGGGTGAAGTTCCACCACCCGGGCGGGGACTACCGTACCCATCGCCTCCACGGTGACGCGATGGGACGAGAACCGTAC
>JAVVFC010000379.1:0-543 GCA_032250975.1 Longimicrobiales bacterium
GGACCTCGACGCGGCCTACAGTCGCGCCCACCCCGAGGCCCGGCCCGGGCAGTTCGTGCGGCTGAGTGTAAGCGACAGCGGCAAAGGCATTCCCCGTGAGGAACTCACCGCCATCTTCGAGCCGTTCTTCACCACCAAGGGCGTCGGTCAGGGCACGGGGCTCGGGCTCGCCACGGTGCACGGCGTCGTCAAACAAAACGACGGGTTCATCAGCGTTTACAGTGAACCGGGCCACGGCACCACGTTCCGCATCTACCTGCCCGCCCACGCCGGCGAGGTGCCCGCGCGAGCGGTGCGGGGGGCCACGCAGCCCAACCCGACGGGGACCGAGACGATCCTGCTCGTCGAGGACGAGGTGGCGATCCTCGAGCTGGGGCAACGATCCTGAGGGGGCAGGGCTACACGGTGCTGGACGCCGCCACCCCGGCCGAGGCGCTGCGGATCTCCGAGAAATTCCCAGGGACGATCGATCTGCTGCTCACTGACGTGGTGATGCCGGGGATGAGCGGCCGGGATCTCGCGGGGCGCATCGCCGACAAGCGC
>JAVVFC010000037.1:0-21203 GCA_032250975.1 Longimicrobiales bacterium
AATCCGATCATCCGAACGCCGAACGTCGACCGGCTGGCCGGCGAGGGGATCCGGTTCGAGCGGGCCTTCGTGTCCACCCCGATCTGCGCCGCCAGCCGGGCCAGCATCCTGACCGGGACGTACGGCGCGGTGACCGGCGGCCGTACCAATGCGGTCGCGCTAGTCACGCCGGAGGGCGTACGGGAGCTCTACGGCAAGGTGGCTCTGGTCCCCTACGTGGAGGGTGCGCCCGGCGGCGACCTGACGCCGGGCGGAGGGACGGCGCCCCTGGCCGCCCCCGGCCGGCCCGTCCCCCTAATCTGCATCGAGTCGGCGTGGAGCGGGCTGGCCCGCGCCGGCGCGCGAAAGGGGGGCGGCTGGCTCCTGAACGTCACCAACGACGCGTGGCTGGGCGAGGCTCCGCGCTGGACGCGCACACCCGCGTTCCGCCAGCACCCGCGGCACCTGGTGCTGCGGAGCGTCGAGACGGGCCTGGGCGCCCTGCGTGTGGGCAACAACGGCCTGACCGGAGTGGTCTCGGCGGCAGGGGAGTGGACACAGCTGCTACCGCCCCACAGCGAGGACGTCGCCCTCGCCACCGTGGCATCCCTTCCGGGTCCCACCCCGTACCGCCGGGCGGGAGACCTGACGGGGCCGCTGGCGGCCGTGGCGCTGGCGGCGGTCGGCCTGGGTGCACTGACGCGACGGGCGGCGGGGTCAGGGCTTCGAGCGGGAGGGGCGGAGCCCCGTTGATCCGCAAAGCCCGTGATTCTAACTTTGTCGGTCTATCTCACGACGCGACCGGATCGTCCGGGTCCGGCGCGTTCGAGGGTGGCGCACCCCGCCCCCTCGCGGATCCCGGACCCTTGGAGACGGACCATGAAGCAGGGCATCCATCCCGACTACAAGCCGGCGGTCATCGTGTGCGGCTGCGGCAATCGCATCGAGACCCGCTCGACGGTGGCGGAGGTTCATACCGAGATCTGTTCGGTGTGCCACCCATTCTACACCGGCAAGCAGCGTCTGGTCGACACCGCCGGACGTGTGGAGCGGTTCCGCAAGAAGTACGCGAAGGCCGAAGGGAAGTAGCGTGGCGAGCCGGCCTGCTCCGGGTTCTTCCCGGGACGCCGGCGCCACCGGACATCCAGGATGAGCGATGTGTTGGACGGCGTGGACCCCCGACTGCTGGCCCGTCTGGACGAGGCGGCGCGCCGGCTGGCGGAGGTGGAGTCCCGCCTGACCGACCCCCGGGTGCTCCAGGACCCCGATCGGCTGCGCGACCTGGGACGGGAGCGCGCCCACCTGCACGAGACCGTCCAGGTCGGGGACCGGCTGCGCCGGGTCCTCGCCGAGGCCGAGGAGGCGCGTGCGCTGTTGGAGGTGGAATCCGATGCTGAACTGCGTACCCTGGCCCATGAGCAGTTCGACGGGGCGCGGGAGCGGATCCCCGGCCTGGTCGACGAGGCCCGTGACCGGCTCCTCCCGCGCGATCCGCTCGACGACCGCCCGGCGGTGATGGAGATCCGGGCCGGCACCGGGGGAGACGAGGCCGGGCTCTTCGCCCACGACCTGCTGCGCATGTATCAGCGCTACGCCGAGCGCAGAGGGTGGAGAACCGAGGTCCTCGACCTGTCCGAGGGCATTCCCGGGGCCATCAAGGAGGTCGTCTTCGAGGTGCGCGGGGAGGGCGCCTTCGGGCGTCTGCGCCTGGAGTCCGGAGTGCACCGGGTACAGCGTGTGCCGGAGACGGAGAGCCAGGGGCGCATCCACACCTCGGCGGCTTCGGTGGCCGTGCTGCCCGAGGCGGAGGAAGTCGATGTCCAGATCGACCCGGCGGAGCTGCGCGTGGACGTGTTTCGCTCGTCCGGACCGGGGGGGCAGTCGGTCAACACCACCGACTCGGCCGTGCGCATCACGCACCTCCCCACCGGCCTGGTGGTCTCCTGCCAGGACGAGAAGTCGCAGCACAAGAACAAGGCCAAGGCGCTCAAGGTGCTGCGCAGCCGGCTGCTGGACCGTAAGCTGGCGGAGCAGGCGGCCAGCCGCGCGGCCGAACGCCGCAGTCAGATCGGGAGCGGCGATCGGTCCGCAAAGATCCGCACCTACAACTTCCCCCAGAGTCGGGTCACCGATCATCGCATCGGACTCTCGCTCTACGACCTGGAGGGCGTGCTGGGTGGGGAGTTGGAGCCTTTCGTCCGAGCCCTGCGCCTGGCCGAGCAGGAGGAACGCATGGCGGAGGACGGTCCGTGACCCCCTCTCCGGCGGGCGAGACGGCCGCCGCCCCCGGGCGGGAGGAGGGGGGGCGCGCCGAGCCCTGGACGGTGCTGCGCCTCATCCGGTGGAGTGCGGACTACCTGGCGGAGCACGGCGTGGACGCCCCACGCCTCGACGCCGAGCACCTGCTGGCACACGCCGTGGGTGTCGGGCGCCTGCAGCTATATCTGGATTTCGACCGCCCCCTCGATCCCGTCGAACTCGACCGCTTCCGCCCGCTGC
Organism: Longimicrobiales bacterium; assembly: GCA_032250975.1. Taxonomy (GTDB): domain Bacteria; phylum Gemmatimonadota; class Gemmatimonadetes; order Longimicrobiales; family Gaopeijiaceae; genus Gaopeijia. The sequence continues at coordinate 2,479 of JAVVFC010000037.1, forward strand.
TGCGCAGGCGGGCGGCGCGGGAGCCGCTGCAGTACATCGTGGGGCGGGCGGCGTTCCGTGAGCTGGAGTTGACGGTCGACCCGCGGGTCCTCATTCCCCGTCCCGAGACTGAAGTCCTCGTGGACCACGTGTTGGCCTGGGCGCGAGGGCGGAAGGCTCTCGACGCCGCGGACGTGGGCACCGGGAGCGGATGCATCGCGCTCTCGCTGCTTCGCGAGGGGCCCTTCGCCCGGGTGTGGGGGGTGGACGTCTCCGCCGGTGCGCTCGAGGTGGCGGTCGCCAATGCGCGCCGCCTCCCGGAGGGCTCGGGCGCCTTCATCCCGGTCCTGGGAGCGGGCGTCGCCGCACTGTCGGCCGGGCTGCAGGTGGATGTGGTGGCAGCCAACCCGCCCTATGTGCGGGACGGCGAAATGGATGGCCTGCCGGCGGAGGTGCGCGACCACGAGCCCCATGTCGCCCTCTTCGCCGGTCCCGACGGGATGGCGGTGTTCCGGACGCTGGTGGAGGAGGTCCCGGCGAGACTCCGTCCGGGCGGCCTGCTCGCGCTGGAGGTGGGTGCGGACCAGGGGCCGGAGGTGCGGGAACTGGTCTCGGCGTCGACGGCGTTTCACGAGGTGGCGCTGCACCGGGACCTCGCCGGTAGACATCGAATCGTCACGGCGGTTTGCCGCTGAGGTACGGCGAACCGTCTCATTCCAAGGAGGAACCCAGACCCATGTCCGCGATTCTCGACCAGGCCCGGAGCCTGGGCAACGCACTGGCGCGCACGGACGAATACCAGGCCTTCCGCCGCGCCATGCGGGAGGCCGACGACGACCGTGAGATCGCCGAACTGCGCTCCCGGCTGCAGAAGCTGGAGGAGGTGCTGGGCGCGGAGATGCGCGCCGGCCGGGAGCCGGACAGTGAGCAGGTGCGCGAGTACGAAGCCGAGGCGGAGCGACTGCAGGCCAACGCCACCTACCAGCGGCTGGTGGCGGCGCAGGCCAACTTCGATAAGGTTCTGCAGAAGGTGAACGCCACCATCGCCCAGGGCATGGAGGAGGGCGCCAAGAGCCGCATCATCCTGACCTGACGCCGTCGGGCGTCACGGGCACGGTGTACGGACGGACCCGGCCTGCGGGCGGGGCCGTGCGCGCAGGATCGCAGTAGCCCCCGGGGCGCGGTGCCACGGGTGGTCACAAGAAACGGTGTTCAGAAAGGAGTTCCAGTGAGGGAGCGTCCCGACATTCGACCCGCCGAGGGCAAACTCGGCGTTCTACTCCCCGGCTTCGGGGCCGTGGCCACTACCTTCGTCGCCGGCGTCGAGGCCGTGCGGCAGGGGATCGCCCGCCCGGTGGGGAGCCTGACCCAGATGCAGACCATCCGCCTGGGCCGGCGCACGGAGGAGCGTACGCCCCTCATCAAGGACTTCGTGCCCCTCGCCGGTCTCGACCAGCTGGTGTTCGGCGCGTGGGATCCCATTCCTGACGACGGGTACCGGAGCGCCGTCAATGCGGGGGTCCTGGATCGCCACGAGCACCTGGAGCCGATCAAGGAGTTCCTGGAGTCGGTCAAGCCGATGCCGGCCGCCTTCAGCACGGAGTACGTGAAGAAGCTGGACGGACCCAACGTCAAGAAGGCGGCCAACAAGCGCGAGCTGGCGGAGCAGCTGCGCCAGGACATCCGCGACTTCAAGGAAGCGAACGGCTGTGACCGGCTGGTGATGGTCTGGTGCGGTTCCACCGAGGTGTTCCTGCGCCCGGGACCCCAGCACGAGACGCTCGAGGCCTTCGAGGCGGCCATGGAGGCTGACGATCCCTCCATCGCTCCGTCCATGCTGTACGCCTACGCGGCCATCATGGAGAACGTCCCCTACGCCAACGGCGCGCCCAACCTCTCGGCCGACTTTCCGGCACTCGAGAAGGCGGCGGTCGAGCGGGGCGTGCCCATCGGCGGGAAGGACTTCAAGACCGGCCAGACCCTCCTGAAGACGATCCTGGCGCCCGGCTTCAAGGCGCGCATGATCGGCGTGAACGGCTGGTTCTCGACCAACATCCTGGGCAACCGGGACGGTGAGGTGCTCGACGACCCGGCCTCCTTCAAGACCAAGGAGGAGTCCAAGCTCGGGGTGCTCGAGCACATCCTGCAGCCCAAGCTCTATCCCGAGCTCTACGACCGCCTCTACCACAAGGTGCGGATCAACTACTATCCGCCCCGGGGTGACAACAAGGAGGGGTGGGACAACATCGACATCTTCGGCTGGATGGGGTATCCCATGCAGATCAAGGTGGACTTCCTGTGCCGGGACTCGATCCTGGCCGCCCCCATCGTGCTCGACCTGGCGCTCTTCCTCGACCTGGCCTCGCGCAGCGGCATGAGCGGGATCCAGGAGTGGCTTTCGTTCTACTTCAAGAGCCCGCAGACCGCGCCCGGCCTCTACCCTGAGCACGACATCTTCATCCAGCATCTCAAGCTCAAGAACACGCTGCGCTGGATGATGGGCGAGGAGCAGATCACCCACCTCGGACTGGAATACTACGGTTGACGTCCGGGTTCGCAGTGCGGGCGGGGGGCGCGTGAGCGCCCCCCGCTTCGTCGTCCTGGAGGGCGTGGAGGGCTCCGGCAAGAGCACCCAGGTCCGCCTGCTCGCCGCCTGGCTGGCCGGCCGCGGCGTCGCCCACACCTGCACCCGGGAGCCGGGCGGGACCGAGGTCGGGGAGGCTATCCGCAGGATCCTGCTGGCCGAGGACGGACTCGACGTACCGCCGGAGACCGAACTCCTCCTGGTGCTGGCGGCGCGTGCCGCGTTCCTGCGCTCGGTTGTGCGGCCGGCGCTGGAGCGGGGTGAAGTGGTGGTGGCCGACCGGTTCGACCTCTCCACCTTCGCCTATCAGGGTTATGGTCGCGGTCTGGATCTGGAGCAGGTTCGCCTCCTGAACGACTTCGCCACCCGCGGGCTTCGTCCCGACCTGTACGTGGTGCTCGACCTCCCTTCCGGGGAGGGAGCCCGGCGCCAGGCTCGCGAGGGCAAGACGCTGGACCGCATCGAGCGGGCGGGAGAGGGCTTTCTGGAGCGGGTGCGCGAGGGGTATCGTGAGCTGGCGACGCGGGAGGGGCGGGTGCGGGTCGTGAACGCCCGCGGCACACCGGAGGAGGTGCACGCCCGGATCCGGGACCTGCTCGCCTCCAGCTTTCCCGAAACCTTCGCGGCGTCAGGGGTTTAGCACCGATCGGGTTCCCGTCGGGCGCGCCCCGCGCGGGAACACCGCGACAGCTTCCATCAGGAGAGCGCGCAGGATGTCCATCCCCAAGCGATCACTTCTCCCCACCGGCCTGGTGGTCGGCTCCGTACTGCTGGGCGGCTGGTTCCTGCAGGAGGGGGTGACCCGGGAGCAGAACGTCTACCTTCAGGTCCGGCTCTTCCAGGAGGTGATGGACAGGATCTCGGACGAGTTCGTCCAGGAGACCGACCCCGCGGTCCTGTACGATTCCGCCATCGACGGCGTGCTCACCGAGCTGGACGACCCCAACACCTCGTTCATCGCGGCGGCCGAGTGGGAGGAGTTCCGCATCCGTGCCACGGAGGGGGACTACGGGGGCGTGGGACTCGAGGTGCTACCCCGGGACGGCTTCGTGACGGTCATGAACGTGATCCCGGGCGGACCCGGTGCCCGGACCGGGATCCGCCCCGGGGACCGTTTCCTGGAGATCGACGGTACGTCGGCGGAAGGCATGGACGTGGACGTAGCCGTGGACATGCTGCGCGGACCGGCAGGCACTTCGGTGGCTGTGGTCATGGGGCGTCCGGGGCTGGATGCGCCCCTCCCCGTCACGCTCGAGCGGGCGGTCATCCAGCTGAAGTCCGTCCCCTTCGGCTCGGTCCTGACCGGCGGGATCGGCTACGTTCCGCTGCAGGCGTTCCGGAACACCTCCGGAGACGAGGTCCGTTCCGAGATCGAGCGCCTGCTGGACCGGGGAGCCGAGAAGTTGATCCTCGACCTGCGGGGGAATCCGGGCGGGGTCCTGGACCAGGGGATCGAAATCTCCGAGCTGTTCCTCGCCCCGGGCCGGACCATCGTGGAGACGCGTGGGCGGGGGGCCGGCCAGACCGAGACCTACGTCGCACGCCTGCCCGAAGCCTTCCCCGACCTTCCCGTGGTGGTCATGGTGGACGAGACCAGCGCCAGCGCGTCGGAGATCGTGGCGGGGGCGCTCCAGGACCACGACCGCGCCCTGGTGGTGGGCGCGCCGTCGTTCGGCAAGGGTTCGGTGCAGACGCTCTTCCGCCTCACCGGGGGGAACATCCTGCGATTGACCACCGCCCACTGGTACACGCCGGTCGGCCGCTCCATCCAGCGGGCCCGGCCCGAGGACCGCTCGTCGCTGCCTCACGGGGCCTGGACGCTCGCCAACGCGCTGGTGGCCACCGAGGATCTCCCGGATCGGCCCGAGCACCGCTCCACGGGGGGACGGCTGCTGCTGGGGGGCGGGGGCATCACCCCCGATCTCTGGGTGATCCAGGACACCTTGACCCTGGCGGAGACGCGGGCGGTGCAGGCGCTTTTCGGGGAGTCGGGAGCCTTCAACCGCGCGGTCTTCAACTACGTTGTGCGGTACCTGCAGGAGAACCCGCGCATGGGAGCGGACTTCCGGGTCACGCCGCAGATGATCGCGGCCCTCACCCGTGACCTCCGGGATGCGGGCGTGCAGGTGAGCGACACGACGCTGCGGGCGGCGGACCGCTACCTCCGCTACCAGCTCGAGTCCGAGCTGGCGCTGCAGGCGCTGGGAGAGGAGGGCCGCTTCGCGCACCTCATGGACCGGGACCGGCAGCTGCAGGAGGCCCTGGCGCTCCTCCGCACGTCGGAATCCGTGTCGGAGCTGCTGGCTCGTGCCGAGGGCCAGGTCGCGGCGGCCTCCGGGGCGGAGGAGTGAGGGCCTCCGCGACCCGTTCCCCCATGAGGTCGCCCCGCGTGGCAGGCGATCATTGACGGCGGGCGATCCTTTCTGACGCGGTCCCGGGAGGTACGGTTGGACCTGAGCCTGGCGGATGCATGACGGTGGCGGTGCCGATGCCCCCTGGCCTGATTGCGCTGGTGCGCCTTTCGGCCGCGCTGGCGCGGGGCGTGGACGAGGATCTGACGCCCTTCCTGCAGGCCGCGCTCGAACAGGGCGCACCCGAGGAGGTGGAGGAGGCGCTGCTGCAGGCTTACCTGTTCCTGGGCTACCCGGCCGCGCTCCGCGGCTTCCAGGCCTGGCGCACGGCTTCGGGGCGGCCACCGCCCGCGCCGGCTCCGGAGGACCGCGGCGCCTGGCACGAGGCCGGCCGGGAGACCTGCGGAGCGGTCTACGGCTCCGCCTACCCGGCGCTCCGACGCAACATCTCCCGCCTGAACCGTGATCTTGACCGGTGGATGGTCGTGGAGGGGTATGGCAAGGTGCTGGCGCGCCCGGGGCTCCCCCTCTGGAAGCGGGAGTGCTGTATCGCGGCCATCCTGATCGTGCTGGGCGCCGAGCCCCAGCTCCGCTCCCACCTGCGGGGAGCACTCCGCACGGGGGCGCCCGCGCCGGTGCTGGCGGAAGTCGTGGATGAGGCGGTGGCGATGACGCCCGCGGCCCGGAGGGACCGGGCGCTGAAGGCATGGAAGGACGTACTGCGACGCTGGGAGGAAGCGTGAACTTCGTGGACCGGGCCGTCATCGAGGTGGCGGCGGGAACAGGCGGGTCGGGCGCGGAGGCTTTCCGGCGCGAATCGGGCGTGCCCCTGGGAGGTCCGTCGGGCGGGGACGGAGGCCGGGGCGGGGACGTGATCCTGGAGGTGGACGCCAACCTCACCACGCTGCTCGACTTCACCTACCGGCGACACTACAAGGCCGGGCGGGGCCAGCACGGCCAGGGCAAGAACCGCACCGGCCGCGACGGTGAGGACGCCGTCCTCAAGGTGCCGCCCGGCACGCTGGTGCGGGACGCCGACACCGGGGACGTGCTCGGAGAGATGCTGGCGTCCGGAGATCGGGTGGTGGTCGCGCGCGGCGGGCGGGGAGGGCGGGGAAACGCACGCTTCGCCACCGCGACCCGGCAGGCGCCCCGCCGCTGGGAGCCGGGTGAGGAGGGCGAGGCGCGCCGGGTGGAACTGGAGCTCAAGCTGCTGGCGGACGTGGGGCTGGTGGGCGAGCCCAACGCCGGCAAGTCCACCTTCCTGGCCGCCGTCTCCCGCGCCCGACCGAAGGTCGCGGACTACCCCTTCACCACGCTCACCCCCAATCTGGGCGTGGTGGAGCTCCCGGGATTCCGGTCGCTGGTGCTGGCCGACATCCCCGGCATCATCGAGGGTGCGCACGAAGGCAGGGGCCTCGGGCATCGCTTCCTGCGGCACGTGGAGCGCACGCGCACGCTGGCCGTGCTGGTGCCGGCCGACAGTCCCGACCCCGGGGCTGCCTACCGGCGCATCCGCGAGGAGTTGGCGCGCTACTCGCCGGAGCTGGCCCGCACGCCGCACTGCCTGGTCCTCACCAAGGCCGACCTGCTCCCTCCGGGGGACCCCGAGCCGGCTCCGGAGGCGGAGGGCGCCTGGGGGTCCTTCACCGTCTCCGCCGTGACGCGGAGGGGGATGGCGGAGCTGCTGGAGGCGCTCTGGCAGGCCGTCCGGCGCCGCAGGGAGGAAGAGGCGGAGGCCGCGGCCGGGACCGCGGAGGGGGAAGCCGGGTGGGCGCCCTGAGTCGCACCGTCTGGCAGATTCGTCGGGAGGATGCCGGCTACCCAGACCGGCTGAAACACCTGACGGATGCGCCCGCCGTGCTCTACGGGCGTGGGGACCCGCGGGCGCTGGACGCTCCCTGCGTCACCATCGTGGGGAGCCGGCGCTCGACCGCCTACGGCCGCAGGGTGGCGGAAGAGCTGGCGCAGGCCGCCGTGCGTTCGGGGTGGACGGTGCTGAGCGGACTCGCGCTGGGTGTGGACGGCGCCGCGCACCGGGGGACGGTGATGGCGGGCGGCCGCACGGTCGCCGTACTCGCGGGCGGCCCCGACCGGGCGCACCCGGCCGCGCACCGCCCCCTGCTGGAGCAGCTCCTGGAGCGCGGCGCCGTCCTGAGCGAGTACGAGCCCGGCGTTACGCCCCGCAAGCATCACTTTCCCCGGCGGAACCGGATCCTGGCGGCGCTCGCGTGGCGCGTGGTGGTGGTGGAGGCCGCCAGCCGCAGCGGTGCCCTCATCACCGCCTCCATCGCGGCCGACCTCGGTCGCGACGTCTGGGCCGTCCCCGCCTCCATCTTCTCCCCCACCGCCCGGGGGACGCTGGCGCTGCTGGAGGATGGTGCGGTGCCGGTGGTGTCGGTGGAGGCCTGGGAGGCATCGCTGGCGGCCGAGGGGATGGCGGCGGCGGAAGCGTCGGGGAGGTCGGTGGAGGGGGGAGGACCCAGAGGGCAGCTCTCCCTGGGTCCCCAGCAGGACGCGCTCCAGGCGCGCATCTGGCAGGTGCTGGGCAACGAGGAGCTGACGCTGGAGGCGCTCGCGCTCCGGGTGGAGCGACCGCTCGGCGAGCTTCTCTCCGCGCTCACCCACCTGGAGCTTTCGGGGTGGCTCACGCGCAGGCCCGGACCCGCCTTCCGGCGGCGGGCGGCGTGAACGCCCTCTACGTGCACGCGCCCTTCTGCGCCCGCCGCTGCGGATACTGCGACTTCGCCGTACAGGTGCGCCGCACCGGCGACCTGGAGGCGTGGACGCGGGCGTTACGCACCGAGATGGAGCTGCTGGAGGCGGCCGGGGTGCGGCTGGCGGACCGGCTCGGCACGCTCTACGTGGGCGGGGGGACGCCGTCCCTGCTGGGGCCCAACGCCATGGCGGCGCTGGCGGACGTGCTGGGTCGGGAGCGGCTGGGCGCGCCCGCGCTGGAGTGGACGACGGAGGCCAATCCGGAGAGCTTCACCCCCGAGCTTGCGCGGGCCTGGCGCCGGGCGGGGGTCACGCGACTCTCGCTCGGGGTGCAGAGCTTTCACGACGGCGTCCTGCGCTGGATGGGACGGATGCACGGGCCCGAGGGTGCCCGCGCCGCGGTGCGGAACGCAGGTGCGGCCGGCTTCGAGAGCGTGAGCGTGGACCTGATCTTCGGTCTGCCCGAGGGAGTGGAGCGGGACTGGCGGCGGGACCTGGACGAGGTCGAGCGGCTGCAGGTGCCGCACGTGTCGCTCTACGGGCTCACGGCCGAGCCCGGCACGCCCCTGGGACGAAGCGTTGCAGCGGGCCGGACCCGCATGGCCCCGGAGGAGCGCTACCGCGAGGAGTACCTCACCGCCCATCAACGGCTCACCGCCATGGGGCTCCGGGCCTACGAGGTCTCCAACTTCGCGCGTCCGGGGTATGAGAGCCGGCACAACCTCGGCTACTGGGACGGGACGCCCTACCTGGGGCTGGGAAATGGCAGCCATTCCTTCCTGCCCCCGGTGCGGCGTTGGAACCTGCGGGACTGGGGCGCATATCTGAAGGCGCTGGAGGAGGGCCGCCTCCCCGAGGAGGATCGGGAGTCCATCGGGGGGGATGCGGACCGGATGGAGCGGGTCTGGCTCGGCCTCCGCACCATCCGGGGGATCCCGGATGCCTGGCTCAGGACTGCGGACGCCCGCGGCCTGGTCTCGGGTTGGGTGGCGCAGGGTCTGGCGGTGTGGGAGGACGGGCGAGTACGGCTGACGCCGGAGGGGTGGCTGCTGCTCGACCGGCTGGCGGTGGAGTTGTCCGACCACGCGGTGTGCGTGCCCCTCCCCTCCGCGCCGGATCGGCGCGGCGCTTGACCACGGGAAACCGGGATTTCGATCTTCCTGACCATGTCGGACACCCCTACGACTCCCCACGCGGGAGAGGAACTCACGCCCCGGGAACGTCAGGTTCTCGAGGCCGTGGTGCGGACGTACGTGGAGACGGCCGAGCCGGCCGGGAGCCGGACGGTGGGGCGGCGCTTCGATCTGGGGGTGTCGGCGGCCACCATCCGCAACACCATGAGCGACCTGGAGGAGAAGGGATACCTCCTCCACCCCCACACCTCCGCGGGCCGCGTGCCCACGGACCGCGCCTACCGCTTCTACGTGGACCGGCTCATCCAGCCGAGGCCGCTCACCAGCGTCGAGGAGGCCGAGCTGGCGGAGGCGCTCGACCCGGGGGCGGCCTACGCCGTCGAACACCTGGTCCGGAATGCCACGCGCGCCCTGAGCCTGCTCTCGCAGGAACTGGGGTTGGCGGTGGCGCCGCGCCTGGACGAGGCGGCGCTGGAGAAGCTCGACCTGCTCCCGGTCTCCCACGACTCGGTGGTGATGGTGGCCTCCATCCGCTCGGGGGTCGTGCGCACCGTGTACGTGAACCTGCCGGGGGAGGTGCCGCGCGACACCCTGGACACGGTCGCGCGGATCCTGAACGAGCGCCTCTCCGGCCTGACCCTGTCGGAGATCCGCGCCACGCTGCCGGACCGGCTTCGGGACGCCGCCCCCGGGGACGACCCCGCCTCCGGGGAGTTGCTCAACATCTTCATGCAGTCGGCCGCCGAACTCATGCAGGGCTCCGCGGGTGGCGTGGGGGATCTGCACCTGGGGCAGGCCAGCGTCCTGGCCGCGCAGCCGGAGTTCACCACCGGCGAGAGCCTGGTGAGCCTGCTCCGGCTGACCGAGCAGCGCGACGTCCTCTCCGGGGCGCTCGTCGGGCGCGAGCATCCGCACGGCCTGCAGATCACCATCGGGTCGGAGAACACCTCGCTCGAACTCGCCGACTTCACCCTCGTGACCGCGCAGTATCAGGTCGGCGGGCTCAAGGGGGTGGTGGGGGTGATCGGTCCGACCCGTATGCCCTACGAGAAAGTCATCGCCATCGTGGAGTCGACCTCCCGGCTGGTGACGCGCATCCTCACCTGACCCACGCACATGGCTGACTACTACGCTCTGCTCGGAATCGACCGCAGCGCCGGCGCCGAGGAGATCAAGAAGGCGTATCGCAAGCTTGCCCTCCAGTACCACCCCGACCGGAACGAGGGGTCGCGGGAGGCGGAGGAGCGCTTCAAGGAGATCACCGAGGCGTACGAGGTTCTGCGCGACTCCGAGAAGCGCGCCCTGTACGACCGGTACGGGGAACAGGGCCTGAAGGGACAGGCCGGGGGCGGGTTCGCCGGCTTCGACTTCTCGGACGCCATCGAGGTCTTCATGCGGGACTTCGGGGGCTTCGGCGGCTTCGGAGACCTCTTCGGACAGCGTTCCCGGGGGGGCTCGCGTGCCCGCAAGGGGCAGTCGGTCAAGGCGCGCGTGCGCCTGACGCTGGCGGAGGTGGTCACCGGGACCCGCCGGACGCTGCGCGTCCAGACGATGGGAGCCTGCGGCGCTTGCGACGGAAGCGGCGCGGCGGAGGGGAGTCAGCCCGCGGTGTGCGGCACCTGCGGCGGGAGCGGTGAGGAGCGCGTGGTTCACACCGGCTTCATGGGCCAGATGGTGTCGGTGCAGCCGTGCCGGCGGTGCCGCGGCGAGGGCCGGGTGGTGGAGCACCCCTGCCCCCGCTGCCACGGCGACGGGCGTGAGCGCACCCAGCGCGAGGTGGAGGTCGAGATTCCGCCGGGGGTGACGTCCGAGAACTACATCACGCTGCGCGGGAAGGGGCACGCCGGGACCCACGGCGGCCCGCCCGGTGACCTGATCGTCCTGCTCGAGGTGGAGGAGGACGAACGTTTTGCCCGCGACGGTGCCGACCTGCTGCTGGAGTTTCCGGTCACCTTCTCACAGGCCGCGCTCGGCGACGAGGTATCGGTGCCCACCGTCTCGGGCGAAGCCCGCCTGCAGATTCCGCCCGGGGCCCAGAGCGGCGTGATCCTTCGCCTGCGCGGAGAGGGGCTCCCCGAACTGCACGGCGAGGGACGGCGCGGTGATCTGCTGGTGCGGGTGGTGGTCCACACCCCCACCCGGTTGACACCCGAGCTCCGCGAACTCTTCCAGCGGCTGGTGGAGGTCGAGGAGCCTGCCCCCGCCACGCCGGCCGGCGGCCGAAAGGGCTTCTGGTCGAAGGTGAAGGAGGCCTTCAGCGCCGGATGAACCCGGCGCGCTGGCTGGAACTGCGGATCCGGTGCCCGTCCCGCGATCCGGCCCTGCTGGTGGAGACGCTGCTCGAGGCCGGGGGGCGAGCGGTCTGGGAGGAGGCGGGGTGGCAGGTGAGCCACCTGCCGGACCCGGAAGGCCCGGCCGCGGTGGAGGTGGTGTTGGCCGCTGTGCGAGCGGCCTTCCCGGACGCCTCCGACCTGGAGGTGGATACGCGGTGGCAGCGCCAGGAGGACTGGGCCGAATACTGGAAGCGGGGGCTGGAGGCGCGGCGCCTGACGCCCCGGCTGGTCGTGACACCCAGCTGGATCACACCCGCCACCGGGCCCGGCGACCTGGTGATCACGCTGGACCCGAAGATGGCGTTCGGCAACGCCGAGCACGGCACAACGCGCGGGTGCCTGCGCCTGCTGGACCGCACGGTCGGGGCGGGGGAGCGGATCCTCGACGTCGGGACGGGGTCGGCGATCCTGGCCATCGCGGCCGTGCTCATGGGCGCGGAATGGGTAGACGCCCTGGAGGCGGATCCGCTGGCGATCCCGGCGGCACGCGAGAACCTGATCTCCAACGGCGTGGCCGACCACGTCGCCCTGTCGTTGGCCCGGGTCACGGCCGCCGACCTGCAGGGGATGGACCCGTACGACGGCGTCATGGCCAACCTCGAGACTGGTTTTCTTCGCCCCCTGCTTCCAGGTCTGGCGGTCGCCGTGCGCGCGGGCGGGTGGCTGCTGCTGAGCGGAATCCTGGCGGAGGAGTGGGAGCCGCTGCGCGGCGACGTCGAGGCCACCGGACTGTGCCTGCACGAGGTTGACGCCGACGGTGAGTGGCGCAGCGCGCTCCTCCGGCGCCCCCCGGGGCGGCCTGCGGCGGTGGCCGTCTAGGCCGCAGGCGGGAGGCGGCGGGCCTCCTCCACCATCGCCATCCACCGGGCCAGGTCCCCCGGAGAGCGCGTGTCCACCGTCCTTCCCAGCCTGCGCAGAGAGCGGGAGAGAATCCGGCGCAGGGCGGCGGGGGCCGAGGGATCGGGATCCGGGTCGTCCTCGTCGTCGTCCTCGTCCAGGACCACCCACGGACCCGGCGCCGCCCCTTCACCGGCCAGTACCGGCCCCAGGCTGGAGAGCGGGCCCTGCCACGGGTCCACCAGGTGGGCGCCGGACTCCCGCTGCTCCAGCGTGCGCAGGAGGACGGCTTCCGTGACCGGGGTGCCCCGGGCGCGGAGCCGGGCCACCAGCACGGCGAGCGGCACGGCCGGGGATTCGTGGGAGAGCTCTCGCAGCGTCTCGCGGACCACGTTCTTCACGGGGCACCTCCTCCGGTACGGGTGTGGGGGGCGGGAATCCGGCGCCGTTCACGGAAGCGGTCCGGGATCGGGAGGATGCCGTTGCCGGCCGGGCCGGGCCATGTCGGAACGGGACCGATTGACCCCCTCTTCCCCCCTGGGGTAGCTTCCACCCTCCCTTCCCGACCCCACGCGAGAGGTGTGCCGTGAGCGATCTCAAGGTCCGTCTTCAGAACGACCTCGCCGAGGCCCGCAAGGCCCGGGACAAGGCCCGCACGCTGGTCCTGTCCACCACCCTCTCCGAGGTGCGCAACCGCGAAATCGAGCTGGGGCGTGAGGCGGCGGACGCCGAAGTGCTCGAGGTCCTGTCCCGGGCCATCAAGCAGCGCGGGGACGCCGCCGAGCAGATGACCGCGGGCGGGCGTCCGGAGCTGGCGCAGAAGGAAGCCGCCGAAGCCGAGCTCCTGAAAGCGTACCTCCCCGAGCAGCTGTCCCCCGACGAGGTCCGCGCCATGATCCGTGACATCGTCGGCGAAGGCGTGGCCGCGATCGGCCCGGTCATGGGCCGGCTGGCGCCGCGCATCAAGGGGCGCTTCGACGGGCGGGAGGCCAACGCGTTGGTGCGGGAGGTGCTGGAAGGGTGACCTTATGACCCTCCACGCCCGGGACGTCCTGGAGTTCGCCAGGGTCCTGCAGGGGGTGGCCGGCCGCGCGGCCAGCCCCCAGGGGAGGGCGCACGTGGAGGCCCTCCTCCCCCTCCCCGTGGAGCAGGCCCGGAACGAGCTGGACCGGGTGCGGGCGGTCATGTCCTTCCAGCAGGAGCGCCCCGGGTGGGGAATGCCCGCGATCCCCGCCCCGGAGGCGGCCCTCACGCGGCTCGAACTCCCCGGCGGCGTCCTGGAGCCGAGCGATCTCCACCGCGTGGGTGTGCTGCTCGCGTCCGCCCGGGTACTGGCCCGGGAGATGGACGGACGCGCGGCCCTGGATCCCCACCTGGCCCGCCTGCGCGAGCGCCTCTGGATTGCGGAGGAGGTGGAGCGGGACGTCGTACGCACGGTGGACGAGGACGGAACGGTGCTCGACTCGGCCTCCCGGGCGCTCAAGCAGATCCGGGACCGCCTGCGGGGGGCGCACCAGCGCATCGTCCGCCAGCTCGATCGCTACCTGGGGAGCCTGCCCGACCGCCTGCGGGTGCCGGACGCGTCCGTCTCGGTGCGCGAGGGCCGATACGTGATCCCTCTTCGGCGGGAAGGCCGCCGCGAAGTGGGCGGCATCGTCCACGACGAATCCGGAACGGGCGCCACCATCTTCGTGGAGCCGCCGGTGGCCGTGGAGCTGATGAACGAGCTGCGCGACCTCGAACGGGAGGAGGCGCGGGAGATCCAGCGGGTGCTCAGGGATCTCTCGGCCCGGCTCCACCCCTTCCACGCCGATCTCGCCTGCACGCTGCGGGCGCTCGTGGAGTTGGACTCGCTGCACGCCCGCGCGCGCGCCGCGCTCGCCTGGCGCGCCCACCCCCCTGTGCTGGCCACCGACAGCCGGGCCGGCTTCCGGGTGGTGAGCGGCCGTCACCCCCTGCTGCTGGAGGGGGAGGCGCCGGTGGTCCCCTTCGACCTGGAGATGGCCCCGGAGGAGCGCACGCTGCTGGTCTCGGGCCCCAACACCGGGGGCAAGAGCGTCTTCCTCAAGGCGGTGGGCCTCATCTCGCTGCTGGCCCGGAGCGGGGTGGTGCCACCGGTGGGGAAGGGTACGGTGCTACCCGGAGTCACGCGCGTCTACGCCGACATCGGCGACGAGCAGTCCATCGCCGAGTCTCTCTCCACCTTCAGCGCCCACCTGGCGACCATGCGGGAGATCCTCAGGGAGGCCGACGCCGACGCCCTCGTGCTCATGGACGAGCTGGGGACCGGAACCGACCCGGAGGAGGGCGCGGCGCTGGCACGGGCCATCCTCGAGACCCTCACCGCTCGGGGCTGTCTCACGCTTGCCACCTCCCACCTGGGGGCGCTCAAGGTGCTGGACACGGAGGGGAGCGGGATCGTGAACGCCTCCATGCAGTTCGACGCCGAGGCCATGGAGCCCACCTACCGTCTGGAGAAGGGCAGGCCGGGCCGCTCCTACGGGCTCGCCATCGCCCGGCGCCTGGGGCTGTCCGCGCCCGTGCTCGAGCGCGCCCGCGCGCTCGTGCAGGAGGGCGCGGCGTCTCTGGAATCGCTGCTCGAGCGTCTTGAGCGGCGGGAGCGGGAGGCCCGCGAGCGGGCCGATGACCTGGCCCGGGAGCAGGAGCGGGTGGCCCGGCTGGCCGGGGATCTCGAGCGCCGGGAGGCCACGCTCCGCGACCGCGAACGCACCGCCGAGGAGCGGGCCCGCCGTCAGGCTCGGGAACTGCTCATGAACGCCCGGGAGGAGGTGGAGGCCGCCATCCGGACGGTGCGGAGCGCGGGCGAGGCGGCGCCCGAGGCGGAGACGGGCGAGGGTGGGGGGCTCGACCGGGCCGCGCGCGAGGCCCGGCGCCGGGTCGAGGAGGCCGCGGAGCGGCAGCGCCGCCGGTCGGCCCGGGTCCGGACCGGAGCGGGGGTGCCCGCCGCCGCTCCGGACCCCGCCGCCCTCCGGCCGGGGATGCGCGTGCGGGTGGGCTCGGGCAGCACCCGCGGCACGCTCGTCGAGCTGCGGGACGACCGTGGTGTGGTCGAGGTCTCGGGGCTGCGCATGGAGGTGCCGGCCCGGGAACTGGAGGTGGTCGCCGAGACGGGCGGGCCCGACGCCCCGGCCCGCAGCCGGGAGCGCGGATGGAGCGGCGATCTCCCCACCGCCGGATACGAGATCGACCTGCGCGGTCTGCGGGTGGACGAGGTGGCGCTGGAGCTCGGGCGCTCGCTCGACGGCGCCATCCTGAACGACCTCGCCGAGGTGCGCATCATCCACGGCAAGGGGACCGGGGCGGTAAAGGCGCGGGTGCGGGAAATCCTGGAGCAGGATGCGCGGGTCGCCTCCTTCCGGAACGGCCACCCCGGCGAGGGTGGCGGCGGGGTCACGCTGGCGGTGTTCCGATGATCCCGGACGACCAGGTTGAGGAGGTCCGCACCCGCGCCGACATCGTCGAGATCATCGGCGAGGTCGTCGCCCTCAAGAAGTCCGGACGCGAGTATGCCGGCCTCTGCCCCTTCCACGAAGAGAAGTCGCCCTCCTTCTCCGTGAACCCCACCAAGGGCGTCTACCACTGCTTCGGGTGCGGCGCCAGCGGGGACGTCTTCCGCTTCGTGCGCGAGCGCCAGGGCCTGGACTTCGTGGAGGCGGTCAAGTACGTGGCGGCCCGCGCCGGGGTGGCGGTGCGCGAGGTCAGGGCCGGTCAGCAGGGGGAGGACGACCCGCTGCGTCCGCTCCACGAGGCCAACGCCTTCGCCCGCCAGTGGTTCCGCGACCGGCTCCTGGACCCGGCCGTGGGCGCCCCGGCCCGCACCTACCTGCGGGAGCGTGGGATCGACGAGTCGACCGCGGAGCGCTTCGGCCTGGGATTCGCCCCGGACGAGTGGCGGGCCCTCCGCGAAGCGGCCGCGCACCACGGCATGGCGCCCGAGCTGCTCCTGGAGGCGGGCCTGCTCACAACGAGCGAGAACAGTCCCGACCCCTACGACCGCTTCCGGGCTCGCGTCGTCTTTCCCATCGAAGCGGTGGGGGGGCGGACGGTGGCCTTCGGCGGGCGCACCCTCGGGCCGGGCGGCCCGGGGCAGCCCAAGTACCTCAACTCCCCCGAGACGCCGGTCTACCACAAGGGTGAGGTGCTCTTCGGGCTGCACGCCGCTCGCCAGGCGATCCGCCGGGAGGAGGTGGTGCTGGTGGTGGAAGGGTACATGGACGTGGTGGCGCTCGCCTCGGCCGGCTTCGAGAACGTGGTGGCCGCGCTGGGAACGGCCTTCACCGAGGCGCAGGCCCGCCTGCTTCGCCGCTACACGTCCCGCGCCCTGCTCCTCTTCGACTCGGACCGGGCTGGTCTCAAGGCCACCTTCCGGGCGGGGGACGAGCTCCTCGCCCAGGGCGTGCACCCCTCGGTGGTCACGCTCCCGGCGGGCGAGGATCCCGATACGCTGGTGCGGTCGGGTGGTGCGGCCGCCCTGAAGGAGTTCCTCGAGGGCGCGGTGGACATCCTCGACCGCAAGATCCAGATCCTCGAGCAGCACGACTACTTCTCCACTCTCGACCGCAAGCGGGACGCCGTTGACCGGCTCCTCCCCACGCTGCGCGCGGTCACCGACCCCGCGCTGCGCGACATCTACGTGGACCGGGTGGCCGAGAAGACGCGGGTGAACCGGGCGACGCTCGAGGAGGAGCTCGCGCGTGCGCGCTCCCAGCCCGCCGGGCGGTCCGAGCCGAAACCTGCCCGTCGCCCACCGACGGGGTCGCGCCGCGACCCCGTCGGCGCCATGGGGCCGGAGGCCGCCCTGCTGCGGGTTCTCGCCCGCGATCGCCAGCGCCGGCACACCTTGCTGGAGCTGGCGCTGGAGCGCGTGGGGCCCGAGGACTTCAAGGATTCTCATAATCGGGCCATCTTCCAGACGTTCCTGGACGACCCGGAGCTGGAGGCGCCGCCCGCGGAGATGGATGCCCGCTCCGCGGACCGCCTCGCGGTCCTGCTGGCCCAGCCGCCCGAGGAGGAGCGGCTGGCGCATGGTCAGCGGGAGTTCACGGCGGCGGTGGCCCTCATCGAGGGGCGGCGCCTGGGGGCCGAGATCGACGAGCTTCAGCGCCGCATCGAGGCGTCCTCCGATCAGGAGGAGAAGCTCCGGCTGATCCAGGAGAAGAAGCGTCTGAGCGAGGAACGGAGCGCCCGGGGGCACGGGGCGGGCGGGGAATACGCCCGTCGCCTGGCCCGGGGACATCATCCACAGGACTGACCAACCACAGGACCGACAATCGACATGACTGAGCAGAAGCGCGCGGGGCTGACCGAACTGCAACGCCTGGACGACGCCATCGCGGCCCTCGGAGACCGTATCGAGGAGCTCGAGCAGCGCGTCGAGGACGTAGGGGAGCCGGTGCGCTCGCTGACCGAGGAAGTCGAGACCACGCGCGGCCGCCTGCAGGAAATGCGGGTCGAGGAGCGGCGGCGCGAGCTGGCGGGGGAGGAGAAGCGCGCGCGCCAGAAGCGGCTCGAAGAGCGCCTCAACGTGGTTCGCAACGTGCGGGAGGAGTCCGCGGTCACGGCGGAGCTGGACATGGTGCGTCGGGCGCGGGAGGCCGACGAGCAGGAGGCGCTTTCGCTCCTGGATCAGGTCCGGCGGCTGGAGGACCGCTTCGAGGAGCAGGGCGCTGCGCTGGAGGCGGCCCGCGCCGAACTCGACCCGCGCCGGCAGGAGCTGGAGTCGGAGATGGAGGCCGCGCGGGAGGAGGCGTCCCGCCTGAAGAGCGAGCGCGACGCCTTCGCTGCCGGACTCCCGGAGCGGGAGCTGCGTGTCTACCAGGCGATCCGGTCCGGGGGGCGGCGGCGCGCCCTGGCTCCGCTGACCGAGGACGGTGCCTGCGGCCACTGCTTCAACATGGTGCCCCTGCAGGTGCAGAACGAGATCCGCCATCACGGGGCCGACCTCGTCCGCTGCGAAGCGTGCGGGGTGATCCTTTCGGTGCCCGACTCCCTGGACGCCGAGTCCGCCGGGACGTGACCGGGGGGGCCGCCTCCGCGCACTTCCCGGTCCCACCCCGGTGGGAGATGGTCCCCGCACCCGACGAGGACCGGGCCGGCGAGCTGGTCCGTGCGCTTCGCCTTCCGTGGACGATGTGCCGTCTGCTCGTGGCGCGCGGGCACGACACCGTCCCACAGGCCAAGGACTTTCTGCGCCCCCTCCTGGAACACCTCGCCGAGCCCGCCGCCATCCGCGACCTGCCCCGGGCCGCGGAGCGCATCCTGACGGCCGTGGACCGGGACGAGGGTGTCCTGGTCCACGGGGACTACGACGTGGACGGTGTGTGCGCGGCCGCCCTTCTCACCCGCTGGATCCGGCGCCTGGGCGGGCGTGCCGAGGCCTTCGCGCCCCACCGGCTGCGCGACGGCTACGACCTGAGCACGCGGGGGGTCGAGCGGGCGTCCGAGACCGGGGCCGGGCTGCTGGTCACCGTGGACTGCGGCATCGTGGCGCACCAGGCGGTCGCCCGCGCGCGCGCTGCGGGGCTCGACGTCGTCGTCACGGACCATCATACCCCCGGCGAGGACCTTCCGGACGCCTGGGCGGTGGTCAACCCCAACCGCCCCGACGACGCCTCCGGTCTGGGCGACCTGTGCGGCGCCGGGGTGGCGTTCCAGCTGGTGCGCCACCTCGCCCGCCTCCGGGGAGTGGACCCGGCGGTGGTGGCCGAGGACCTCGACCTGGTGGCGCTCGCCACCGTGGCGGACCTGGTCCCCCTCACCCGCGAGAACC
>JAVVFC010000380.1:0-539 GCA_032250975.1 Longimicrobiales bacterium
CACCATGCGCTTGTTGTCGGGCATTCTGGCCGGGCAGGGTTTCCTCTCGGTGCTCACCGGCGATCAGCATCTGCGCCGGCGGCCCATGGCCCGCGTGCTGGATCCCCTGCGGGAAATGGGCGCCCTGGCCTTGGGGCGCGCCGAGGATAGCCGGGCGCCCCTGGTGTTTCGGGGCGGCAGCCTGAGGGCTTTGAGCTGGAACCTGCCGGTGGCCAGCGCCCAGGTGAAGAGTGCCGTCTTGTTGGCGGGACTGTACGCGCGCGGCACCACCTGGGCGGTGGAGCCAGCGCCTTCCCGGGATCACACCGAGCGCATGTTGTCCGCGATGGGCGCCACGCTGCGTACCGAGCCCGGGCGGGTCGGCATCGTCGGCGGGCCACGCCTTGTGGCCACCGACTGCGCGGTTCCCGGCGATCCGTCCTCGGCCGCATTTTGGGCCGCCGCGGCGCTGATGGTGCCGGGTTCCCGGGTCACCGTGCGGGGGGTGAGCCTGAACCCGAGCCGCACCGGATTTTTCCGGCTTTTGCAGCGCATGGGGG
>JAVVFC010000381.1:0-536 GCA_032250975.1 Longimicrobiales bacterium
GGCGCGCGTCGACCAGCCGCTCCTCTCGGACCTCGAGCGGTCCCTGCCCCGTCTCCTGTCGTCCCGCGGCGAGGGGCGCGCGGCCGGGGAGCCCGAGGCCGGCCGCGGCCCGGCGGGCACGCCCCCCCTGCACCCGGAGGCGCCGCCCGCTCCGCCCGCTTCCGCCGCCGACCCGGCGCTCCTCGCCATCGACGCGGCGCTGGTGGAAGACTGGCTCGTCCGCTTCCTGGTCGAGGAGATGGTCGAGCGGCGCGGGTTCCGCCGGGCCGCCGTCGGCCTGTCGGGCGGCGTCGACTCCGCCGTGACCGCAGCGCTGTGCGCGCGCGCCCTGGGCCCGGAGAACGTCCATGCCTTCCTGCTGCCGCACCGCGCCTCGAGCCCCGAGAGCGGCGCGCACGCCCGGCTGGTGGCCGGGGCCCTGGGAATCCCACACCGCGAGATCGACATCACGGGGGCCGTCGAGGGCTACCTCTCGGAGCACGAGCCCGAGGCGGACGCGCGGCGGCGCGGGAACGTGATGGCGCGGACCCGGATGC
>JAVVFC010000382.1:0-530 GCA_032250975.1 Longimicrobiales bacterium
GCCGGATAGGCGGCGAGCGGCTCCGCGAGATCGGCGCACCGCCCCGCGGTCCGTCCGTCCCCGCCGTACTCCGGCGCGAGGACCAGGCGGCCCAGCTCCGGATCGTGGAAGCAGTAGGGCCAGGAGTGGCGGGCGCCGCGCTCGATCCGCACCAGCTCCTCGGAGGGCTTCTCGGCACTGGCCCGCTCGTCGTACAGGTCCGGCCAGTTCGCGTGGAGCTGGTCGCGGCCGTGCACGACGCCCCACGGAAGTCCGTCCCGCGGGTGCACGGTCAGCGCCACCACGTTCCGCAGGCCGGAGGCCCAGCGCTCGCCGTCCGCCTGCGACAGCCCCGTGGCCCCGGCGGGAAAGCGCCAGATTCCGGCCCGGGTCGCGAGCTCGGGACACGGGTCCATGCCGGGCGCGCCCGGCTGGCGGTCGCGCGTCTGGCAGGCGTTGGAGGGCGAACCGACGTTCACGAACAGGCTCCCGCCCGGGCCGAGGGCGATGGACTTGGCCCGGTGGCTGCGCACGTCGGGCAGCCCGGAGAC
>JAVVFC010000383.1:0-527 GCA_032250975.1 Longimicrobiales bacterium
GAGCGCCTGTTCGACCGGGGCAACGCGCGCCTGGTAGGCCGCGCGGTCGTCGGCCGACATTTCGAACAGTTCGCGGCGCGACTCCACGATTTCCACGCCCATTTCGGCGGCTATGTCAGCGCGAAGCGCGTTCACGGCCTCGCGGTAGGCGGCATCTTTCTCGCTGTCCACGTAGCTGCGGAAGGCCACCGTCTGCACGACGCCGCCATTCTCCTTGAGCGCCATCAGCTCTTCGTCGTCCAGGTTGCGCGACACATCGTTCAGTGCGCGGGCCGATGAATGCGACGCAATGACCGGCGCTTTCGATAGCGCCATGGTTTCCATGTTGGCTTTTTTCGATGGATGCGACAGGTCGATCATGATGCCCAGCCGGTTCATCTCGGCAATGGCGTCGCGGCCCATGTCGCTCAGCCCGTCGTGCAGCCAGACATCGTCCCGCTCTCCGGTATTCGAGTCCGAGAACTGGCTGTGGCCGTTGTGCGAGAGCGACATATAGCGCGCGCCGCGTTCGTGGAAGAGCTGAATGT
>JAVVFC010000384.1:0-526 GCA_032250975.1 Longimicrobiales bacterium
CGAGCTGACCCGCCAGTTGCTGGCGTTCGGCCGCCGCCAGATCGTCGAACCCAAGGTGGTGGATCTGGACGACCTGGTGGCCGGAGCGGATCGCATGCTGGAGCGGCTGATCGGTGAGGATATTCGTTTCGAACAGCATCTCGGCGCCGCCGGCGAACGGGTGCGAGTGGATCCCGGGCAGGTGGAGCAGGTGCTGCTCAACCTGGTGGTGAACGCCCGCGACGCCATGCCCGGTGGTGGTGAACTGCAGGTGTGTACGCGGCTGAGGAGACTGGAAGTGGAGGAACGGACCTCCCGGGGCAGCATCCCCCCCGGTGAGTATGTGGAGTTGAGCGTGGCGGACACCGGGGTGGGTATGCCCCCCGACGTGCTGGAGCGGTTGTTCGACCCGTTTTTCACCACCAAGGGAGGGGGGGAGAGCAGCGGCCTGGGGTTGGCCACCGTGTACGGCACCGTGCGCCAGGCGGGCGGCTACGTCGCCGTCGCGTCCAGCGTCGGGGTCGGCACCACCTTCCGGGTGCTGTGG
>JAVVFC010000385.1:0-523 GCA_032250975.1 Longimicrobiales bacterium
CGGGGCGCTCGCCAAGCACGGCGTCACGACCATCGAGGCCGAGGGAAAGACCTTCGATCCCACGGTGCATGAGGCGATCGGGCAGATCCCCAGCACGGAGGTTCCGCCGAACACGGTCCTCCAGGTGCTCCAGAAGGGCTATCTGATCCGGGACCGGATGGTGCGTCCGGCCCGGGTGCTGGTTTCGCGCGAGCCCGAGGGCGGGACGTCGAACGAAGTCGGCGACGACGGAGCCGGCAGCGTGTAGCGCCGACCGGATGCCAGGTCGGGACGGTCGGATCGGGACGGGGGACGGACGACCATGGGCAAGGTCATCGGAATCGATCTCGGGACCACGAATTCGTGTGTGGCCGTGATGATGGGCGACCAGGCCGAGGTCATCGCCAACGTCGAAGGCGCTCGCACGACCCCCTCGATGGTCGCCTTCACCGAGAGTGGTGAGAAGCTCGTCGGTCAGATCGCCAAGCGTCAGGCGGTCACCAATCCCGCCCGGACCATCTACGCCGTGAAGCGCCTGATCGGC
>JAVVFC010000386.1:0-519 GCA_032250975.1 Longimicrobiales bacterium
CGCGAGGATGTCCCGGCCTTCATCGGTCAGCGACTCGAGGATGCGACGCCGGTCCTGCCGGCTCCGGCGCCTCTCCACGAGGCCGCGTTCCCGCAGGCGCTTGAGGATGCCGGTCATCGTCGCGGGGCTCACGCTGACGGCGCGCGCCAGGTCGCTCCCCGATGCTTCGCCGCGGGCGGCGATCTCCCTGAGGACGACGAGTTGCGGAACGGTGAGCCCGAACTCGCTGGCGAGCCGGTGCGAGTAGGCGACCGTCGCCCGGATGATGCGACGCAGCGCCCGGAGCACCTCGTCGCTGAGCTCGCCGGTCATGGCTCCTCCGGATCCAGTCGTTCCAGGACCTCGGAGATCTCTCCCTCGGTCCGAACCCGGCCCGCCTCCAGCAGCACCCCCGCGCCGGCCACCTCGCGGGCGAAGACCGTGTCGTGGGTGACGATGACGAAAGTCGTCTCGTCTTTGAGGTCGGTCAACCAGTGCCCGAATTCGCGGGCGGTCTGTACGTCGAGCGCCGAGGTCGGC
>JAVVFC010000387.1:0-517 GCA_032250975.1 Longimicrobiales bacterium
CTGTGAAGTCTACACCTGCGAGCACAACGGGAGGAACGGATGAGCCACCGCAATAGCCACGAGCGAAAGCAAGAGCGGAAGAAGCTGAAGAAAGCTGTTCACATGGGACTGCAGGCCACAGCGGCAGACGTGGTCGCCGAGCTGAAGGACATGCCATGGCTGTCCAGACTGGGGTTATCAATATGGCTACTTTTCTTACCAAAGGCGTGGATGATCGACGCATTAAAGAAGCTTACGTCAAAGACCGGGTCAAGCGCTGGCTCAACAGCATCGGTGCCTACCAGTTCTGGCCAGTCCAGTCCGGACTCGGTGCCCAAGGCATCCCCGACTGCATCTTCTGCTGGAACGGGTTCTTCGGATCCATCGAAACCAAGCGACCGGGACGTCGTGGGCACGCAGATCGAGGATGCTCGAAACTCCAGATTGCGCAAGGTAGGGCGATAGTAAAAGCACAAGGGTATTGGGCCGTGGTTGACGGCCCTGCCGACTTGAATGAATTGAGGTTGAAGATGAACGT
>JAVVFC010000388.1:0-516 GCA_032250975.1 Longimicrobiales bacterium
GCGGCGGCATGTCGTTCCCCTATGTCGACGTGCGGCTGCTCGAGCTGAACCCGCTCGCCGCGCTGACCGACCGCGAGCGCGAGATCCTGATCGCGGTGGACCTGCTGCTGGTGGTGGTCTTCGGGCTGATCCTCTATGCGGTGTCGGCGCGGGACCCGGTGGCGCCCCCCACCCCCTTCGACTGGATCCAGCTGGTGCTGGTGGGGACCGCCCTGCTGGTGGACGTGCTGGCCCTGTGGGCCATCGCCGCGCGCATCTCGGACTTCGGCTTCACGCCCAACCGGCTGGCGGCGCTGGGGATGAACGTGGTGCTGCTGGCCAACCTGGCGGGGGCGGCGCTGCTGCACGTGCGCTTCCTGCGGGGGAGTGCTCCCCTGGACCGGCTCTGGCGGTGGCAGACCGGCTACCTGTACGTGATCGGCGCCTGGGCGGCCGTGGTGGCCTTCCTCTTCCCCCTGATCTTCCGCTTCGCGTGATGCGGGGACCCGCCCGAGTCGCGGCCGGGGCCGGAGTCGT
>JAVVFC010000389.1:0-514 GCA_032250975.1 Longimicrobiales bacterium
TGCCGGGCGTCCTGCCGAGCTGTCCGACCGTCCGGAGCCAGGTCCCGTCCCGGGCGTAGACCTGGACGTGGAACGCCCCGAAGTCGGACACGTACACGGCCTCCGGCCCGGCCCACACGCTCATCGGCCCGTAGAGCGCCGCCGCCGAGTCCGCCGGATCCGCGGGCAGCGTGCGGACGGGCGTGAAGTCGCGCCGGTCGTACGCCGCGACGGAGCTTCGGCCGAAGTCCGCGACCCACGCGAGGGAGTCGTCCACCGAGACGTCCACGGGCCGTGCCCCTTCGCCGCCCGCGAACGCGCCGAGAAACCGCCTGTCGGGCCCGAACACCACGATTTCGCCGCGGCCCGTGTCCGTCACGAACAGGCGCCCGTCGGCCGGGTCCACCGCGCAGTTGACCGGCTCCCGGAGCTGCCCGTCGTCGACGGGACTCCACAGGTCGAATTCCCGCCCCTCGAGGTCGAGCACCACGATCGCGGCCAGCCGCGTGTCGCACACGTAGATGCGACCGTCGTG
>JAVVFC010000038.1:0-21164 GCA_032250975.1 Longimicrobiales bacterium
GGGGGCGGCGGGAGCGGGTCAGCCCCCGCTTCCGGCCACCAGCGCCCGGAAGCGGGGCAGGTCGCGCAACGGGTCGAAGACGGGGTCGAGCCGGAGCTCCCAGGGGGTGGTGTACGAGGGCACCGAGAGGATCCACTCGAGGTCTTCCACAGCGCCCTGCGGGTCACCGCCCTGGGCCCGGATCATCGCCCGCTCCATGACGATGACCGCGCCGTCGGCGGCGTCCACGTCGGGCGAGTGGAGGGCGACGGCGCGGTCCGCCAGGGCACGGGCGCCGTCGGCGTCACCGGCGAAGAGCGCCTCCCACGCCTGCAGCACCAGGTGGGTGGCCCGGGCCCCGAAGATGTCGCGGCCGGGGAGGATCACGTTCGATCCGGGCTGGATCGCCGGGGTATCCTGCAGAAAGCGCGCCGCCAGCCCGGCGGCAGCCCGCCGCGCACCCTCGCGGTCTCCCAGCACCCAGCGCATGCGCGCCTCGAGCAGCGCCGGTCCTCCCGCCGGATACCGCGCGTAGCCGGCAAAAGTGATCTCACTCGCGCCTCCCAGGTCCAGGTCCCCGAGCGGAACGGGAAGCTCGCCCCGGAAGTAGCCCAGGAGCGCCTCGAAGAGGCGCCGGAAGTCCCCGCTGACCTCGCCCGTGCCGGCGGCGACGATGCTTCGCGCGGCGGCCGTATCGCCCCGCCCGAGGAGGGCGAGCTCCGCCCGCAGGTTGGCGATGTACTCGTCCGGCCGGAGGAGCGCGTACCGCTCGTACTCCGCCTCGGCCTCCGCAACGCGCCCCGCCTGCCGGTGCTGCGAGGCGAGCTCGTAGATCGCGCGCGCGTCGGCGGGATCCACGGTCGTCACCTCCCGGAAGAGCGCCGTGGCCTCGTCCCACCGGCCCAGGCGCCGGAGCACGTTGGCCACGGTGAAGAGGAGGTCGGGATCGCCCGACTGCTCGGCCGCCGCCTGCCGGAGAACCTCGAGCGCACCCGCGTAGTCCCCCCGGGCGTAGTAGCGGTAGTTGCCCTCGGCGAGGGCCGCCTCCACGCTCTCCGGGCCGAGCGCCCGGGCACGATCCAGCGCCTCGCGGGCGGGCAGCGTATCGCCGGAGGCGCCCGTGCGGATCTGCCAGCTGCGGGCCAGGACCAGGAAGGCCCAGGCCCGCTGGAATCCCGGGTCGAGCGCCACCGCCTGTTCGAGCACCGGGATGGCGCGGGAGCGCGCCTCGTTGTCGGTCTCCCAGAAGAGCCGGCGGCCCCGGTTGTAGAGGTCGAGCGCGGCGAGATTGGTGGTGGGCACCTCGGCGAGCCCCGCCTCGTCCGCCTCCGAGAGGGTGGTGCGAAGCGCCACGGCGACCGCGCGCGCGATCTCGGACTGGATGGCGAAGACGTTCTCGGCAGTGAGCGGCCGGTCGTACGTCTCGGCCCAGAGGTGCTCGTCGGTGGCGCCGTCGATCAGCTGCATGTTCACCCGGACCCGGTCCGCCGTGCGCTGGACGCCGCCCTCGAGGACCACGCCGACCGCGAGCTCCCGGGCGATCACCCTCACCGTCTTGGTGGTCTCGCGGTACTGCTGCACCGAGGTGCGCGACGTCACCCGCAGCCCGTCGATGCGGCTCAGCTGGGTGAGGACGTCGTCGTGCATCCCCTCGGCGAAGCCGTCCTCCGCACCGACGCCGCGGGCGGCGAAGGGCAGCACCGCCACCGCGGTCCGGTCGCGGGCGGCGCCCCCCGGTCCACCCTCCCCGGAATCGCGCTCACCGGACCCCGCCCCAGCCCAGTAGCCCCCGCCCACCAGCACGACCGCGAGCGCCACTGTGCGCCATCCGACCCACGTCCCGGGCGCCGATCGGGAGAGGGCGGAGAGCGCGGCGGTGCGGCGCACCCCCTCGGGCGTGACCTCGAAGGCCCACGCCAGCGCGAGCGCCACCGGAAAGCCGAGGATGGCCAGGACGGCGGCGACGGTGAGGACGGCGTCGGGCAGCCCCAGCGCGGGCACGAAGATGTCGGCCGCCTGCACCACCGCCCAGGCCACCGCCAGGTAGACGATCGCCGCCCGCACCACCTTGCGGCGCTTGAGCTCCTCCAGGAAGCCGTGCTCGGGGCTCATCGCGAGCCGGGCTCCCTCGTCACGGCGCACCCCCCCGCCCGGTTCACCATACCAGGTGGAACGCCTCCTGGCGCCGGAATGCCCAGTGCCGTCGGCCCTCCGCGTCCAGCCAGGCTTCCTCCTCCTGACGGCACGACGCCGTCTTGCCGTTCCACTCCGGGATTGGGACGGTGGCCTGGAGCTCGATGGAGAACCAGGTCGAGGGACGGATGAGCGCATCGCCCCGGCCCGGCACCCCCTCCTGGCGGTCCCAGAGCCCGATCAGCGGTCCCGCGCCGTGTCCGTGGTCGCCGATGGGGTGGGAGTAGAAGGAGCCGGTGATCCCCTCCGCCTCCATGCGCGCCCGTGCCGCTGCCAGCGCCGCGTTTCCGGTGCGCCCCGGATGCATCTCGTCGAGCTGGATGTCCTGCATGCGGTTGGAGGCCGCCAGACAGGCGGCGAGCCCCGCGGGCGGCTCCCGCTCCCCCGGGCGCAGAACGTAGCCCAGGTGCTGGGTGTCGGTGGCCAGACGCTGCGCCACCACCCCGAAGTCGGTCCAGAGCAGGTCGCCCCGCTCGATCACCACCGGACCGTCGGCCGGCACCACGCCCGCCCGCTGCACCCCGACCGAGGGGTGGAACCATGTCCCGAAGCCCAGATCCTGCGCGCGCTGGCGCAGCCACCAGACCACGTCGTCGGTGGTGGTCACGCCGGGCGTGATCACACTGTTCGAGAACGCTTCGGCGATGAGGGCGTGCACCGTCTCCTGCACCCGGCGGTAGCGGGGCATCATCTCCGGCACCCGGGTCGCGATGTAGGCCACCGCCAGGCGCGGCTCCCGCCGGACGCGGGGCAGGAATTCGGCGCCCAGCGCCCGCTCCAGCGCCTCGCGCTCCCCGGCGCCCAGCCCGTCCGCGAACGCCCAGGTCTCGTCGATGTTGAGCACGATGTTGCCGGGGTCGCGGTCGCGCACGATCTCGTGCAGCAGGCGCCACTGCTCGTCTCCCCAGAGCTCGGCGGCCTCTCCCGTCGGGGTGGGGTGAGGAGAGCGGTAGATCTGGAACAGTCCGCCCTGCGAGGTGCCCCCCAGCGCCAGCCGCTCCACGCTCCCGTCCTTCCGTCGGGTGAGGACGTAGATGGAGCGCCTGCGGGCCGCGAAGGTCGTGGGCGAGATCATCCCCCAGAACACCGGATCCTCTCCGTACTCGCGCATGGAGAGGATCCACATGTCGACGTCGTACTCCGCCATCAGGGCCGGCAGCACGCGGGTCACCCTCGCCTCCACCCAGCCCTGCATCTCCACCGCCTGCTCCCGCAGCGGCGGGAGGGGGTGGTAGCGTGCAGGGGCATCGGGGGGAACGAAGACGGGCGTCTGGGCGGAGGCCGGCGCCGCGACGGCGAGGACGACGATCCGTGCGACGGTCAGGGCTGCGCGCCCGCGATGCGGGCGCGGTGGGGAGGGAGATGACGGCATGGAGGGGGTTGGACGGACGGAGGAGGGGGGTGCACAGGCTCCGCGCACCTCCCCCGATATAGCGTGACGACCTGTCCGTCGTCCACCTTCATCTGCCGCCGCACACTCCGCGGCGTTGAGGCAACCGCTTCAGCCGCGCGGCTCCGCCGCCCGGACCTCCTCATCCACGCCCTCGGCATAGCGCGCGAAGTTCTCGCGGAACATCGCGGCCAGCTTCGACGCCTGTGCGTCGTATTCTGCCGTCTCAGCCCAGGTCTCACGCGGCTGCAGGATCCCGGAGGGCACGTGCGGTACGGACTCCGGCACCGCCAGCCCGAACACGGGGTCCGCCACCGTGGCGACCTCGTCCAGTTCCCCGGCCAGCGCCGCGCGCACCATGGCCCGCGTGTACTGCAGCTTCATGCGGGTCCCCACCCCGTACGGGCCGCCGGTCCACCCGGTGTTGACGAGCCAGACGTGGGCGCCGTGCCGTCGGAGCTTCTCGCCCAGCATGCGCGCGTACTCCCCGGGGTGGCGGGGCAGGAAGGGCGCACCGAAACAGGCGCTGAAGGTGGCCTTGGGCTCGGTCACACCCCGCTCGGTGCCCGCCACCTTGGCCGTGTACCCGGAGAGGAACTGGTACATGGCCTGTGCCGGGGTGAGCCGGGAGATGGGCGGAAGCACTCCGTACGCGTCCGCGGTGAGGAAGACGACGTGCCTGGGGTGTCCGCCCACCCCCGGGATCACGGCGTTGGGGATGGCGTGAATGGGGTAGGAGGCCCGGGTGTTCTCGGTGATCGAGTCATCGTCGAAGTCGATCTCCCGGGTGCGTGCGTCCAGTGCCACGTTCTCCAGGATGGTCCCGAACATGCGGGTGGCGGCAAAGATCTCGGGCTCGCCCTCGGGCGAGAGCCGGATGGTCTTGGCGTAGCAGCCGCCCTCGAAGTTGAAGACGCCGTGCTCGCTCCACCCGTGCTCGTCGTCGCCGATCAGCCCCCGGTCGGGGTCGGCCGAAAGGGTCGTCTTGCCGGTGCCCGAGAGCCCGAAGAAGAGCGCCACGTCGCCGTTCCGGCCCACGTTGGCGGAGCAGTGCATGGGCAGCACACCCGCCTCCGGCAGGACGTGGTTGAGCACCGAAAAAATGGACTTCTTGATCTCGCCCGCGTACTGCGTGCCGCAGAGGAGAACCACGCGGTCGGTGAAGCTAACCACGATGGCCGTCTCGGAGCGGGTTCCATGACGACCGGGCTCCGCCTTGAAGTCGGGCGCGTGCAGCACCGTGAAGTCAGGCTTCATGTGGCGAAGCTCGCTCACGAGCGGGCGCAGGAACATGTTGTACGCAAACAGGTTGTGCCAAGCGTGCGTATTCACCACCCGCACGGAGATGCCGTGCGCCTCGTCCGCTCCCGCCCGGGCGTCCCGGACGAACAGCTCCCGCCCGTTCAGGTGGGCCAGCACGTCCGCCCGCAGCAGCTCGTAGTCGGCCAACTCCATGGGGAGGTTAACGTTGCCCCAGTCCACGGAGTCGACCGTGGCGGCGTCCTTCACAATGAACTTGTCGTTGGGCGAGCGCCCGGTGTGCGGGGCCGTCACCGCGGCGAACCCGCCTCCGAAGGCCAACCGCCCCTCCCCACGGCAGAGCGCCTCCTCGTAGAGGCACGCGGGCGAGAGGTTCCAGTGCACGGTGGCTCGGGGCTGAAGGCCGTGGATTTCCAGACCGTGCTCGGACACGGTTTCGGCAGCCGTGTGCTCGGCTCCGTCGTTCATCGATTCATACCTCGTCTGTGGCGGCCGCGGACCGCCCTGGGTGTTTCGGAAGGACCCAATTCTCTCACGAACGGGCCTGGGCGTCCACCGCCGCCACGGTGGCCAGGTTCAGGATCTCCTGCTGCGAACTGCCCCGCTGCAGGATGTGGACCGGCTTCTTCATGCCGAGCAGCACCGGCCCGATCACCTCGGCGCGTCCCAGCCGGTCCAGCAGCTTGTAGGCCACGTTGGCCGCCGCCAGGTGCGAGAAGATCAGGACGTTGCTCGGCCCGCTGAGGCTCGAGAAGGGGTAGACCTCTCGCAGCTTATCCGGATCGACGGCGGTGTCCGCCTGCATCTCGCCGTCCACCTCCAGCTCCGGCGCCCGCTCGCGCACCAGCCGGACCGCCTCGGCCACCTTGGCGGCCTCCGGGTGCCTGGAGCTGCCAAAATTGGAGAACGAGACCATGGCGATGCGCGGCTCGATCTCAAGTTCGCGCACGAACTCCGCGGACAGGATGGCGATCTCCGCCAGCGTCTCCGCGGTCGGGTTGATGTTCACGGTGGTGTCGGCGAAGAAGAGCAGATCCCGGTTGGGGAAGGCGAGCATGTAGAGCCCGGCCACCCGGCCCACACCCTCGCGCACCCCGATCACCTCCAGGCAGGGACGCAGCGCCTCCGGGTAGTTGGCCTCGATCCCCGCCACCACCGCGTCCGCCTCCCCGTGCTCCACGAGCGAGGCGGCGAAGTAGATGGGCTTGTACAGGTTCCAGCGCGCCTCCGAGAGGGTGAGTCCCTTGCGCGCACGGCGGGCGAAGAGCTCGTCCGCGAAGGCGTGCCGCTTCTGCTCCAGCTCGGCGGCGTAGACGATCTCGACTCCGGTCAGATCCAACCCCATTCCCCGCGCCTTCTCCTCGATGCGCGGGGGGCGGCCGATCAGCACGGGCGTGCACACGCCCTCCTGCACCATCTGCACGGCGGAGCGGATGACGGTGTCGTTGTGGCCTTCGGGGAACACCACCCGCATGGTGCGCTGCCGGGCCCGGTCGGTGAGCTGGCGCATCACCTCGCGTCCGGGTCCGAGCGAGGCGCGCAGGCGGTCGCGGTACTCGTCCAGGTCGATCTCGATGCGGGCCAGCCCGGTCTCCATGGCCGCCCGTGCCACCGCGGGCGCCACATGGAAGAGGACCCGGTGGTCGAAGGGCTTGGGGATCAGATAGCTCCGCCCGAAGCGGATGTTCTCGCCCGCGTAGGCGCGCTGGACCGACTCGGGCACGTCGCTGCGGGCCAGCTCGGCCAGCGCGCGGGTGGCGGCCAGCTTCATTTCGTCGTTCACCCCCCGGGCGCGCACGTCCAGCGCCCCCCGGAAGATGAAGGGGAAGCCCAGGACGTTGTTGACCTGGTTGGGATAGTCCGAGCGCCCGGTCGCCATGATGGCGTCGTCCCGCACCGCGGCCACCTCCTCGGGGAGGATCTCGGGGTCGGGGTTGGCGAGCGCGAAGATGACGGGGTTCTCCGCCATGGAGGCCACCATCTCGCGGGTCATCATCCCCTTCACCGACAGGCCGATGAAGACGTCGGCGCCCACGAGCGCGTCCGCCAGGGTGCGGGCCTCGGTGTCCGCCGCGAAGCGGAGCTTGTACTCGTTGAGGCCTTCCCGGCCCGGGTAGATGACCCCCTTGGAATCGCACATGACGATGTTCTCACGGGACACCCCCAGCCGTACCAGGTGCTCCGCGGTGGCGATGGCCGACGCGCCCGCTCCGCTGAAGACGACTCTGACCTCCCCCAGCTTCTTCCCGATCAGGTCGAGCGCGTTCACCAGGGCGGCCCCCCCGATGATGGCCGTGCCGTGCTGGTCGTCGTGGAAGACGGGGATGTCGAGCTCGCGCTTGAGCGTCTCCTCGATGACGAAGCAGTCGGGGGCGTGAATGTCCTCCAGGTTGATCCCCCCCACGGTGGGCTCCAGCATCCTGCAGAACTGGATGACGTCGTCCGCCGTCGGTGCGTTGATCTCGATGTCGAACACGTCGATGCCCGCGAACTTCTTGAAGAGGACGCCCTTCCCCTCCATGACCGGCTTGGAGGCGAGCGCTCCGATGTCGCCCAGTCCCAGCACCGCCGTTCCGTTGGTGACCACCGCCACCAGGTTGCCGCGCGCGGTGTAGCGGAACACGTCGTCGGGGTTCTTCTCGATCTCCCGGCAGGGCTCGGCCACGCCCGGGCTGTAGGCGAGCGCGAGGTCCAGCGAGGTGGCCACCGGCTTGGTGGGGATGACTTCGATCTTTCCGGGCCGCCCCTTCTCGTGATACTCCAGCGCGGCCTTGCCGATATTCTTCATGGAACTTCGCTCCAGGGTCGCTCTCGCGGGGTTGGGGGGGCCCTCAAGATTACCCATCTTCGGGAACCGCCGAAATCCCTCGCCGATGCCGCCCCGCCGCCCTCTCCTCCCCGCCCTCTCCCTGCTCGGGCTCCTGCTCCCCGCCGGAGCCTCCGCACAGGTGTGCCCGGATGGCGTGATCACCACCGTCTTCGTCGACAATCACTCCATCTTCGACCTGGACGAGCTCCCGGTGGACCGGCTCCGTTGGGCCTTCCAGCTGGCGAACTCCGTCCACATCCGCACGCGCAGGGGCTTCATCCGGGGCGAGCTGCTCTTCGAGGAGGGCGACTGCTACGACCCCTTCCTGCTTGCGGACTCGGAACGGATCCTGCGCCGATTCCTGTTCATCGCCAACGCCGAGGTGTACGGGCTGCGTCAGCCGGACGGGAACTGGCACGTCATCGTCGACACCTTCGACGAGTGGTCCACGCGCATCGAGGTTACGGCGCGGGTCGACAACGGCATCGACCTGCGGCGCCTGGCGCTCTCGGAGCGGAACTTCCTGGGCTACGGCGTCTCTGTGACCGGCTTCCTGCGCCAGACGGATGCCAGCCGCCAGATCGGGGCCGAGTTCTTCACGCCCCGGCTCTTCGGCACCGAGACCGACTTCCGCATCGCCGCCGGGGACACGCGCACCGGCTCCTTCTACAGCGCGGACCTCTTCTACCCCTTCGTGGGGGAGGTGGGCCGCTGGGCTTGGCGGGCCTTCGGCAGCAGCCAGGAGGACTTCTTCGACTTCTCGGCGGGCACGCCCGCGCGGCCCGGCCACGTGCTCCTGCCCGTGCGCGAGCGCCTGGTCGAGTTCACGCTGCTCCGCCGCTTCGGCAGACCCGGCAGCCTCTCGGTCGCGGGCCTGGGCCTCTCCCAGGAGGACGTGGAGACCCTCGCCTTCCCGGGCGACGTGCGGCGAGTCGAGGGGCGGAACTTCGGGGATCTGCTCCCGGCGGACTCAACGCTGGCGGCGGAGCTGGTGCCACAGACGCGCTTCTCGTCGGGGCTGCGCCTGAACCTGCTCTTCGGCCAGCGCAACATCCGCTTCATCCAGCGCACCGGGCTGGACGCCCTCAAGGGGGTGTCCGACATCGAAATCGGGTCGGATCTGAGTCTGACCCTGAGCCGGACGCTGGCGTCCGGATTCGGCGGGGAGTCTCCCGACGACATCGGCGTCCGCCTGAGGCTCTACGGCGGTGCGGCCACCTCGTCGCTGCTGCTGATCGCGGACGGGGCGCTCGAGGCCCGGCAGATCTTCTCCGACCCCGGGGACCAGATCTCCGGCTGGCGCGACATCGTCTCCGAGAGCTCGCTGCTGCTCTACCTCCAGCCCGCCGGTTCGGGAGGACGGCACACCCTCTTCGCACGACTCTCCGGGGCCGGGGGGTGGACGCTGGACCGTCCCTTTCAGCTCACCCTGGGCGGGCTCACCGGTGTGCGCGGCTTCGAGGACGACGACTTCCCGGGCGCCTACCGCCTGGTCGCGAATCTGGAGGACCGCATCTTTCTGGGCTGGCCCGCCCCGGACCTGTTCGACATGGGGCTCACCCTGTTCGCGGACGCCGGCCGGATGTGGGCGGGAGACGTCCCCTTCGGCCTGGACTCCGGGTGGCGGGGAAGCGTCGGTGCGGGGCTGCGGCTGGGCTTCCCCTCGGGCACGCGCGGCGTGGCGCGCATAGACCTGGCGTGGCCGGTGGACGGTTCCGGGGTCGGATCAACCCCAATGTTCCGCATCGTGATGAGCGAACTCCTGGGTCTGGAACGGGGCACGGACGTGGGCATGCTGCGGCGGACCCAGCTGCTGGAGGTCGGGGCCGACCGCTTCGCCCCGCGCCGCTGAGGCCCGGCTCGTGCCTCCGTTCACCGTCGACCCCGGGGTCCTGGCCTTCCTCACCGTCCTTGCGGCTGCGGGCGGCGCCGACCTGGCCCTGACCGTGCTGGTGCTGGCCGTGGCGCCGGGGCTGGGTTGGGATCGCCCGCCCGGAGACCTGCCCGCCCTCGAGGGCCCGGCGGTGGCGATTTCGGTGCTCCTGCTCTACGGCGCCGAGGCCGTGCTGGAACGCTTTCCCGCCGGATACGCGCTCTGGCACACCTTCCAGCTCTCCGTCCGGGTCGTGGGCCTGGTCCTTCTGGGTGTTCTGGCGACGGCTGGACTGCCTGGCCCGGAGCGCGCCCTCCTGGTGGCGGCCATCGGTGGTCTGGGGACCGCCACCTATCTGGGGGCTTCGGGATGGGGAGGGGTCTCGCACCTCCGGCGGCGCGGCCGCTCCTCCGAACTGGTGGCCGCCCTGGCCACGGACGTGGCCTTCGCCGGTCTGCTGATCCTGGCCCTGGACGAGCCGGTGCAGGCGCTCACCGCGCTCGGCCTGCTCCTGCTGGTGGCCGCCCCTCAACTGCCGGGTGCGGTGCGGGCACGGCGGGCGCTGGTTCGCGCTGGCCGGTCCTGGCTGCGGGCCCTGGTGCTCCCGGGCCGCTGGGTGCCGGAGGACGAACTCCCCGCCTGGATCCGGAACGCGGCCGGCGTCGGAGGCGGCATGCCCGGCCGGCCCCTGCGGGGTGCGCGCGCCACCCTGCTGGACGATCGGGTTCGGACCGGATGGCTGGTGCTCGCCACGGATGGGCCGCGCTTTCTGGGTCGAGGGGCCACCTCCCTGCGACTCTCAGGGGTGGACGGCTCCCCCGCCCGGACCGGCCCCCTGCACGTGCGCAAGGACGTGGTGGCCGGGGGGGACGGGGACGGGCGCACCGAGCTCCTCGTGCTCAGGGACGGACCGGGCGCACGGGAGTTGGATGCGGTGATCCCGTCCGGGTAACCAAAACCTTTGACCTCGGAAACAGGCATTTATAACTTCCGGGGACCCATTTCGGGGCCGGCGCCCCCCCCGCCCGGGGACATGGCGCGGAACCGCGAGTCCCCGATAGCTGGCCGGTGCGTCGCCGCCGGATCGTCCCCTGGAGAATGCGAGGAAGCGGAACGCATGTTTTCACCCTCTCGTGGTCTCGACTCCTTCGACCAGTACCTCCAGGACGTCGAGAAGTACCCGCTCATCCAGGATCCGGCCGAGGAGCGGGCGCTGGCCCGAAGTGCCCGCACCGGGGACAAGGAGGCCGCAGAGCGGCTGGTGACCGCCAACCTCCGCTTCGTCATCTCCTACGTGAAGAAGTACCAGGGTCGCGGCCTGGGACTCGCCGAACTGGTGTGCATCGGCAACGAGGGACTCCTCAAGGCGGTCAAGAAGTTCGATCCCGACAAGGGCGTGAAGTTCATCTCCTACGCTGTGTGGTGGATCCGGCAGACCGTTCTGCAGGCGCTGGCGGAGCAGACCCGCTCCGTGCGGATTCCTCTGAACCAGAACTCCAACCTGGCCCGGCTCTCCCGCACCGAGACCGCTCTGACCCAGCAGCTCGGGAGAAGCCCCACCGACCAGGAGATCGCCCAGGAGATGGAGGAGCCGGTGGACACCATCCGCGCGCTGCGCCGGGTGGCCGCCAGCGAGCTCTCGCTGGACGCCCCCATCGATCGGGGTGACCGCGATTCCGCCAGCTTTGGAGAGCGCTTCAGCACCGCCGGAGGGACGGGCATCGAGGAGGACATCGAGTCGGTCGCGCGGCGCGACTTCCTGGAACAGATGTTCGAGTCGTACCTGACCGAGCGGGAACGGAAGATCCTCTACCTCTACTACGGGCTGGACGACGGCGAGGAGCGCACGCTGGAGGAGATCGGATCGCTGCTGGGCGTCACCCGCGAACGCATCCGCCAGATCCGCAACCGGGCGTTCGAGAAGCTGCGCGAGAGTCCCCACGGGGAGTCGCTGCAAGGCTTCTGGATGGCCAGCTGAGGCCCGCTCCGTCCCGCTGAAGCGAGCAGCCTCCGGCTGACCGGATCCCCCCCGGTCGGCCGGTCGTTCAGGAACCGCGCCCGCAGGCGGTGTACCACCGCACCATGAGCCGCTTTCACCTTCCGGCGCCCGCGGCGCGGTGCGTCCCCGCGGGCGCGGTCCGTGCGTTCCGGGCGGCCGCGGTCGCCATCACCACCGCCGTCTTCGCGGTCGTCCCCGCCGGCGCGCAGGAGCCCGGGGAGGGAGCATGGAACCACCCGCGCGCGCTGGAGCTGGTGGAGGCGGCACGCGGGGTGCGTCAGGCCTCCGCGGTGGACACCACCCTGCTCTCCTATCGCGCGCGCGCGCAGGGCTTCGTCTACTTCTACCTCGACCGCCCGGACCGCGAGGAGGCCAGCCTGATCAGGGCGGACCAGATCGCGCTTGACGTGTACTGGCGCGCGCCGGGCGAGGTGCGGCAGCGCATCGTCGGCATGCGGGACCAGGAGGTGCTGCCCACCAACATCAATTACCACCTCGACCATCTGACGGTCGTGCACGACGACTTCGGCGATCTGATCCGCATGGGCGACGGTGACGAGGTGGCGTCCGTCATCCACCCGGTCGCTCCCGGGGCGGAGACCCTCTACGACTACCGGCTGGTGGACTCGCTCTCGCTCAGCTATCCGGGGCTGGCCGCACCCGTGCTGGTCTACCAGCTGCAGGTGCGGCCCCGCGACACCGGTCGTGCCGGATTCGTGGGGACGCTCTACCTGGACCGGGCGACGGGGGCCATCGTGCGGATGGGCTTCACCTTCACCCCGGCGTCGTACGTGGATCCCCATCTGGACTACATCCGGGTCTCCCTCGAGAACGCGCTCTGGATGGGGCGGCACTGGCTCCCCCGGCGCCAGGAGGTGGAGCTGAGGCGAGAGTTGCCCCGGCTCGACTTCCTGGCCGGCAGCATCATCCGGGGGCGTTGGGAGGTCGGGAGCTACGACTTCAACGGCGAGGTTCCCGCCTTCGTCTTCGCGGGCCCCCCGGTGACCTCGGCCGCGGTGTCGGTCCGGGAGGCGTTCCCCTTCCAGGACGGGCTCTACTCGGATCTGGAGGCGGAGGGGCTCGCCCCGTCCCCGTCCCTGGAGGACATCCGGAGCGAGGTGCGCCGCATGGCCCTGGGCAGCGCGCTGGCAGGCCTGCCCGGGCTGCGGCTCCACCTCTCCTCGTTCTCGGATGCGATACGGCGGACCCGGGCCGAGGGGTGGCGGCTGGGGGCGGGCGTGGCCGTGCGCCCCGCCGGCCATGCGGTGCGGGTGCGGGGCGGCTACGCCACCTCCGCCGAGCGCATGTGGGCGGACGCGGGCACAGGGTGGCGAGCGGGTCAGGGCGAGTTGCGCCTGGAAGGGTACTGGAACCGGCTGGGCGACCTGAGCCCCGATGCCGGCACGAGCGGCCTCGTCAATACGCTCGCGACTCTGGGCGGCACCGACTACGTCGATCCGTACTGGGTGCGGGGGGGCGCCGTCCAGATGGCGCACCCGACGGGAGTTGGCCCCCTGGGGACGACGTTGACGGTTTCCCTGACCGGGAGGCTGGAGGACCACCGCAGCGCCGCCCTGGTGGTCGACGACGACAACACACGCTTCCGCCCGGTCAGGCCCGTCGACCCCGGACGGTTCGCCGCGGCCACGCTCGCGGTGCGGGCGGAGCCCGGGGACCACGGCGGGGCCTTCGGCGACGCCCGGCTCACCGTCGGGCACCTGGAGGACCGCTTCCTGCGCCTGGACGGCTACGTCGGGTGGCGGAGGGCTTCCCCCTGGTCGGCGTGGCAGGGCTCGGCCCGGGTCCAGGGGGGGTGGGTTTCGTCCCGGGCGCCGTTGCAGGAGCTCTATCTGCTGGGAGGTCGGGGCACGCTTCCGGGCTTCTCCTTCCGCGACGCGGTGGCGGACCGCTACCTGCTGTCCCGGGCGTGGCTGCGGAGGGCGGTGGCGCCGCCCTGGGTCGCGGTGCGGGCCACCGGGGCCGCCGGATGGTCGGTGCTGGACGGACGGACCTTCCCGGTCGACTGGACCGGCGATCCCGACCCCGGAGTGCGGGGATCCCTGGGGGGCGGGCTGGATCTGCTCTGGGACGTGCTGCAGTTGGATCTCGCGCGGGGGTTTCCGGACGGGGAGTGGAGCGTCTTCTTCTCTCTCACCCATCGCTTTCACCCCTGGCTCTGACGCCGCCGCCGCACCCCGGGGCCGGGAACCGGTGCGGGGCGGCTTTCCAGCGCCGCACCCGCACCCTCCCGGCCGCGCCCTCAGGCCGCTTCCGCGGCCCGCTCGCGCGGGGAGCCGAGCAGCACGACCTCGTTCACGTGGACCTCGGCCGAGGGGATGGTGACCCCGTCCCGCTCGTACGAGTCGTACTCCAGGCGCCCCTCCACGTAGATCCGGTCGCCCGTGCGGATGAACTCCTCGGCGAACTGGGCCTGCCGGTTCCAGAGCGTGAGGCGGTGCCAGTCGGTGCGCTCGCCTTCCTCGCCGCCGGCCGTGGACCAGCGGTGGGTCGCAAGCGAGAAGTTGGCCACCTTCTTTCCGGTCTGGGTCTGGCGCATCTCCGGGTCACGACCCACGTGACCCACCAGGATGATCTTGTTCACCGAACGACTCATGCTGCACCTCCGTACTCGGGGCGATCCCGATTCTCGGGGAAGGGTCCGGCCGGACGGCCGGGCCGCGACGTGCCCAAGAATGGCGGGCGCCCCGGGGCGCTCCCATGGCGGTACGGGTCCCGGGAACGGGCCCTACTTGGCCTCGTACCAGGTGCGTCCCACGCCGGTCTCGACCCGTAGCGGTACGGCGAGCGTCATGGCGGCCTCCATGCGGCCGACCACCATCTCCCGCACGGCGACGAGCTCCTCCTCCGGGACCTCGAGCAGGAGCTCGTCGTGCACCTGCAGAAGCATGCGGGCCCGCCGCCCGTCCGACTCCAGCGCCCGGTGCACGTCCAGCATGGCCTGCTTGATGAGGTCGGCGGCAGTCCCCTGGATGGGCGTATTCTGCGCGATGCGCTCTCCGAACTGCCGGATGTTCCAGTTGGACGATGCCAGCTCCGGCACATAGCGCCGCCGCCCGAGCAGCGTCTCCACGTACCCGCGCGCGCGCGCCTGCTCGACCTGTTCGTCCAGAAAGCGCCGTACGCCCTGGAACCGCTCGAAGTACTGGTCGATGAACGCCTGGGCCTCCTCGCGGCCCACCCCCAGCTGCCGGCTCAGGGAGAAGGCGCCCTGCCCGTAGAGGGTGGCGAAGTTGATCGTCTTGGCCTGCGCGCGCTGGCCCGGCGTGACCGCCTCCAGCGGAACGTCGAAGATCACGGCCGCGGTCTGGCGGTGCACGTCCACGTCGTGGGTGAACGCCTCCACGAAGGCGGAATCCCGGGAGAAGTGCGCCAGCACCCGGAGTTCGATCTGGGAGTAGTCCGCGCCGAGCAGCACGCACCCTTCGTCCGCCACGAACCCCCTGCGCACCTCCCGCCCGAGCGGGGTGCGGATGGGGATGTTCTGAAGGTTGGGATCGCTGGAGGAGAGTCGCCCGGTAGCCGCAACAGTCTGGTTGAAGGAGGTGTGGATGCGGCCCGTCGCCGGATTCACCAGGCGCGGCAGCGCGTCCACGTAGGTGCTCTGCAGCTTGGCCAGCTCCCGGTACTCCAGCATACGGCGCGGCACTTCGTGCCCCTGCGCGGCCAGCTCCTCGAGCACCGTGGCATCGGTGGAAGGGCCGGTCTTGGTGCGTTTGACGACCGGCAGCTCGAGCCGCTCGAAGAGCACCTCACGCAGCTGGGGCGTGGAGTTGAGGTTGAATTCGGTTCCCGCCGCCTTGTAGATGTCCTGGACCAGGTGCTCCAGCTCACCGCTGATCTTCCGGCTCATCGCGTGAAAGAACGGCACGTCGATGCGGATGCCCACCTCCTCCATGCGGGCCAGCACCGGAACGAGCGGCATCTCGAGGTCGTCGAAGAGGTCCCGCAGCCCAGCCTCCTTCAATTCGGGCGTGAAGCGTTCCCAGAGACGGTGGGTCACGTCAGCGTCCTCGGCGGCGTAGTCGCGGGCCGCCTCCAACGGGACCTCGGCGAAGGGAATCTCCTTCCGGCCCGTTCCCGCGACCTCTTTGTAGGTCGTGGTCCGGTGGGCGAGCAGCTCGAGCGCGAGTTCGTCCAGCCCGTGGGAGCGTCGCCCGGGGTCCAGAACGTACGAGGCGACCATGGTGTCGAAGTGGGGGCCCGCCAGCTCCACGCCCGCCCGGCGCAGGACGAGGAGGTCATACTTCAGGTTGTGGGCGATCTTCACGACCGCCGGATCCTCCAGCAGTTCCCGCAGCGGCGCCATGGCAGGGGAATCGAGCGCGGGCAGGTTGGGAACGCCGTCCTCGCGCGCGTCGTCGAGCGCAAGCTCCATGGAGGAGGCGGCGCGGTGCCGGAAGGGCAGGTAGTACGCCTCCCCGTTTCCGATCCCCAACGAGATCCCCACCAGCGACGCACGCATGGGGTCCAGGTCGGTGGTTTCCGTGTCCACCGCCACCCACCCGGCCGCCCGGATCCGCTCCATCAGCGCGGGCAGCTCTCGCGGATCGGTCAGCAAGCGGTAGCGGGCCTCCTCCCGGGTCGGGCTCTCGATCGCATCCGCGTCCAGGGCCCGGGTTGTGTAGCGCTCGGTGAGCCGGCGGAACTCGAAGTCCACGAAGATCTCCCGGAGCCGGGCCGCGTCCGGTTCGCCCACGCGGAGCGCCTCCAGGTCGAGCTCGATGGGAAGGTCCCTCATGATGGTGACCAGACGCCGGGAGAGCCGCACCGCGTCCGCATGCTCCGTGAGCGCCTCCCGCGCCCGTTTGCCGGGAAGATCGGGCGCGCGCTCCAGCAGCGTTTCCAGAGACCCGTACTCCTCCAGGAGCTTCAGGGCGGTCTTGGGACCGATGCCCGGGGCGCCCGGCACGTTGTCGGCGGAATCCCCGATGAGGGCGAGATAGTCCACGATCCGGTCCGGCGGGAGCCCGAAGCGCTCCCGGGCGTTGGAGGTGTCGACCCATTCCGCACTCACGCCGGTGGGTCCCCCACGCCCCGGATTCAGCAGGTGGACGTCCTCGTCCACCAGTTGGTAGAAGTCCTTGTCTCCGGAGACGATGACCGATTCGATCCCGCGGGCCTTGGCCTGGGTCGCCAGCGTGCCGATCACGTCGTCGGCCTCGTAGCCGTCCAGTTCCACCACCGGGTCCCCATAGGCCTCCACCATGGCCCGGATGCCCGGCAGCGACGCCTCCAGGTCCTCGGGCATCTTCTCGCGGGTGGCCTTGTACTCCGGATACTCCCGCTCGCGGAAGGAGTCACCCGCGTCGAACACGATGGCCAGATAGTCCGGGCGGTAGGTATCCCTCAGGTCCTCCAGGAAGTTGGCGAAGCCGAAGGCGGCCGACGTATTCTCGCCCCGCGCGTTGGTGAGCGGCCGGTTGATGAATGCGAAGAAGGCCCGGTAGATCAGGGCATACGCGTCCACCAGGAACAGGCGAGGTCGGGTCTTCTCGGGGATCTCCACAAATCCGCTCCGGGGTGGGTCATGGTGCGGAAACGCCCCGCGGTCCCGGCTGAGACCGCGGGGCGTCGCCGCGTTGCGAGGGTGAAGGGATTCAGGCCTTCAGCACGTTCGCGGCCTGAACGCGTCCGCCGGACTCGGAGAGATCGAACTCCACCTCTTCGCCTTCGCGCAGGGTACGGAATCCATTCCCCTGGATGGCAGAGAAGTGGACGAACACGTCCTCG
Organism: Longimicrobiales bacterium; assembly: GCA_032250975.1. Taxonomy (GTDB): domain Bacteria; phylum Gemmatimonadota; class Gemmatimonadetes; order Longimicrobiales; family Gaopeijiaceae; genus Gaopeijia. Next base: position 17,255 of record JAVVFC010000038.1, read on the forward strand.
CCCTCGGCGCGCTGGATGAATCCGTATCCCTTGGACTCATTGAACCACTTCACCCTTCCTCTGGACATCTGCGGCACCCTCCTTCTCGAGACACGTTCGGCCGATGCCCGACCGTTCCAGCAGCATGGCGCGCCGCACTTTCCGGGGCAAGATGTCCGAGGGGAAATCAGGGATTTCCGTACAGAGCGCGGTAGAGGGCGAGGTTGCGGGTGACGTTCTGGACGTACCCCCGGGTCTCGGTGAAGGGGATGCGTTCGATGAAGTGGAGCCGGTCCACGGCCTCCGGGAATTCACGCCAGCGCCGTGCGCGCGTGGGCCCCGCGTTGTAGGCGGAGAGAACCAGGGGGAGGCCGGGCCCGAACCGCTCCTGCATGTCCCGCAGGAAGCGCGCACCCAGGTGCAGGTTCACCTCCGCGGACTCCAGGCTCTCCGGCGTGAAGGCGGCCGGCCCCACGGCCCGGGCCAGTTCCCGCCCGGTCGCCGGCATGACCTGCATCAGGCCGATCGCCCCCGCGGAGGAGACGATGGCGCGGTCCCACGCGGATTCCTGCCGGATCAGAGCCGCCATCAGAATCGGGTCCACCCCCCACTCCGCTGCCTCCCGCTCCACCATCGCGCGGTGCGGAAAGGGGTAGAGGACGCGCAGAAGGCGTGCATTCCACGCCTCCCCGGCCCGTCGCAGCGCCCATCCCAGGTTGATGGAAGGGATGGTCCGGCCACGGGCCGAGAGCCCTTCGGCGAGTGGGTAGAGCGCATCCCGTCCCTCGGCCTCGGCCCGGTCGGTGATCACGCCCGTATGCCACTCCATCGCTCCATCCAGTCCGGCCTCCTCCAGCTGGTCCAGGTGGGTGAGTGCGGGAGCGACCCAGGCGGGCTCCGCCACGTCGGGCGCTGGCGCCAACGGACCCGGAAAGTCCCGGCCCAGCAGCGCCGCCGCCTCGGCCGCGTGGAAGGAGAACGGCTCCTCGACCAGCACGCGCTCCATGAGGGTGGTGGCCTCGGCGCTGTCGCCCCGTTCCATCAGGATGCGCCCCGCCCACAGGCTGGCCTCACCCCAGCGCCGACCCCGCGGAAAGTCGTCCAGGTAGCTCCGGAACTCGTCCAGGGCCCCCTCGCGGTCACGACGGAAGTGCCGGATGCGTCCCGAGCGCATGCGCGCCAGACCGGCGTGGGAGCGGGTGGGCGCCATGGCCGCCACACGCGCGTAGTGCCCGAGGGCGGCCTCCCTGTCGCCCGCATCCTGCGCCCGGTCCCCCTCGAGGAGGACCACCCGGGCGGCCTGGTCCGTGTCCGGGTAACGCTCCACCAGCCATCGCTGCAGCGTGCGCACGTTCGCGAGCTGCCCCTGACGGCGCCGCACCCCGGCCCAGACGTCCAGCACGCGCGCACCGATGGCGGGGTCCGGATGTTCGTCGAGTGCGCGAAACTCTTCGATCGCCTGCTCGATCCGGCCCGGCACGGTAGCCGCCAGCCGGGCGCGCTCGACCCGCGCCCAGGCCGCCGCCTCCACACCCTGCTGGGCGGACAGCCGCACATGGGCATCGTAGGCGCGCAGGGCTGGCCCACCCTCCCCGGCCCGGTCCAGGATCCGGGCAGCGTCCAGGGTCTCCTCCCGCGTCAGGCCGCCCAGCGCCACCAGCACCCGCGCCGCCGTCACCGCCGCCGGAGACTGTCCCCCCTCGGCCAGGATCCCGGCGAAGAGCGTGCGCGCACCGGCGGTGTCGCCCCGGGCGAGGCTGAGGGACGCGACCCGCTCCCGCCAGCGGACATCGCCGGGCTCCGACCCGGAAGCCGGGAGGAGGCTTCGATACAGGTCCAGCGCTCGCACGCTGTCGCCGGCCGCGAGAACGGCCTGGGGCAGCAGTCCCCGGCTCCGCGAGCGCAGCGCGGGGTCGCGCACCAGCGCGACCAGGGCCGCCGTCGTCGCGGTGTCGCCCAGAGGTGCGCGCTCCTCGGCCAGTTCCCGAGCCGCGGCGCCCCGGAGATCCCATCCGCCCGCGTCCGGAACCCGCCGGAGGGCTCGCAGCGCGGCATCCGGATCGCCGGCACCGAGTTCGGCCCGGGCCAGCCGGACCAGCACGGGCCCGTTCCGTCCGCCACCGTCGGAGGCCCCCGCTGAGGCCGCCCGCCGGTAGTGCGCGGCCGCGGCGGACCATGCCCCGCGCGCTTCGTACACCCGTCCAAGCAGGACGTTGGCCTCTTCCGACGCGGCCGGAGCCCACCACTCCTCCCCCTCCAGCAGCGTCCGCACCCCGTCCCAGTCACGGTGCCCGGCACGCGCCCGCACCAGCAGCATCCGCACCTCGGGGGGCATGAGCTCGGGTGGCGACGCGGTGGTCAGGAGTTCGGCCGCGTGCCAGTGCCGACCGATCTCGACCTCCGCCCGGGCCTGCTGGACCACCACGGGTGAGGGTCCTCCGTCGAGCCTCTCCGGCTCCGCCTGCTGAACGCCGGCTGCGGGGCGGGCCGGAAGCGTCGCACAGGTCAGAGCCATCGCCAGAAGGACGGCAAGGTGCCGGGCGACCGGCCGCCCCGTGCGCCCGTACCCGGGCGGCCGGGTGGATCCCCGGCGGCGGCGGCGGAAGTGGAGGCGGAGAGGCGATCGAGAGGTGGACATCCCGTGCTGCTACCCGCGGACTGACGATGTGAGCCCCACACGCCGTGGGGACCCCGCAGGAGGGGTGCGCCCGGCACGGGGAAAAGCAAAACGGAGGCCGCCCCGGCGGGGCGGCCTCCGCGAGACCCGATCCGGGTGGAGAGGCGCCGTCAGGCCGCGGTCCCCATCCCGTGGATGGTGTCGATCATCTTCTGCGCCGACTCCTCCATGTCGATGACGATGGCGTCGATCCGCGACACGAAGTAGTTGTGGGCGATGCTCACCGGGATGGCGATCACCAGACCGGCGGCGGTCGTGAGCAGGGCCACCTTGATCCCGCCCGCCACCAGCGTCGCCTCCACCTCACCCGCCATCTCGATGGACTGGAAGGCGATGATCATGCCGATCACCGTCCCCAGGAATCCGAGCAGCGGGGCGATGTTGGTGAGCGTCGCCAGCACCACCAGCCCCTTCTCGAGCCGCGAGAGTTCGATCAGGCCCTGGTTCTCGATCGCCTTCATGACGCGGTCGGTCCCCTCGTCGTGCCGCTCGAGGCCCGCATACAGGATCTTGGCAGCCGGAGAGTTCGAGTCGCGCGTCACCTCGAGAGCCTCACGGATGCGCTGCTCGTTGAGGAGCTGATCGACCTCCTTGAGCACGGACCGGGTCTTCGAGGCCTTCGCCTGCAGGTCGATGAACTTCCAGATGATGACGATGATTCCCAGAACGAGGCAGAGGGACAGGGGCCACTTCATGAACCCGGTGTCCATCCAGATCTGGTTCACCTGCTCCGACAGGGTCAACTCAGGAGCATCCATTCCCGGGAGCTGAACCAGCGCTCCGTACAGGCGCATCACACCGGTCAAAATGACCTCCAGCAGGGGTTTCGAATCAGTTCGCCCCGACCTGAGCGTCCAGGCGATCCCGCTTCATTCCACGAGGGGTCGGCAAGATGGCGGGGCCCGCCCCAGGGTGTCAAGGGTCGGCTCCGGCCCAATTCCGGGGGATCGGCAACGGTTCCCGCTCCGCACGTCACCGGCGCCACGTCCACCCCTCCGAACGGTAGCGGGAAAGGATCTCAGGATCGGGCCCTTCCGGCCACCCGGATTCCGGAACCGCCGTGGGATACGGGCCCGGTCCCGCGGGCAGGAACGGCCACTCGCCGGGCAGGTGGTCCCGCAATCCGGCAAGCAGGGCCAGGTGGACCGCCCCCCGCTCCACGGCGCGCCCCAGCACCCCGCTCAGGGTGGCCGGAGGGTCCCCGGGGGCGGCGCCCACCCCGTCTCCGGATGCGGTGCCCACCCCATCCCGCAA